>NZ_CP058334.1:2248177-2569345 GCF_013391085.1 Natronomonas halophila
ACTTCGTTTTCGAGGACCTCCCGCGGCGGCGCGTCGCCGGACAGCAGGGCGTGCTGTTGCTTGGCTTTATAATACGATTCGGGCTTGGCCGGGGCTTCGTAGAGGCCGGGGACCGAAACGACAGCGGGTTGACCCAGAACGTTCACGCGCTTGTGCCAGCGGCCGTCGTGGTCGCCCCATGTGCCGACGACGCGGTCCAGCAGGACGACGTGGAGGTGGTCAAGCGGGCAGTCTAGCCGTTTGCGGAGAGCATCCTGAACCGCCAAGCCGTCGTAAATGACGCCGCCGGCACGCTCGGGTGATTCGAGGGCCCGTTCCTCGTAGCGGAGGATGCCGGTCATCGTGTTGCCGGTCTCACGCTCGTAAGGGGAGACGACGCGGGCCTCGGCGAATTCTCGTGCTAACTCTTCGTCACCGATATCGTCCAGCATCCGGTCCTCGATAGCCACTTCGGCGTCGACACGCTGTGCTAACCACTCGCCGAGTTCGTCGGCGTCGGCTTCCGTCGTCGGTGCGCGATAGAGCGTGACTCGGTCGGGCATAGCGGTGTTAGTTTATAAGCGGAGCATCCGCTGAGGGGGGCGTTCGAAGAACGCCCCCGAGGCGGTTCGCGGCGACGAGCGAAGCGAGTCGCCGTAGCGCGCACGGACTGGAGCGCCCGAAGGGCGCGGAAGGAGTACGCGCGCATATTTTCCCCACGTTTTTGCCGCGGAGGTGGGTTCGGCGCCGTAGCGCGCCGAACCGCCGGAGCGTGCAAAAAGTGGGCGTTCTAGTCGTCCGCGGGTTCCGGACTCCGCGTCGTCAGTTCCACCTCGGGCGCATCGACGTCGAGTTCGTCCAGCGCGACCTGTGCGGCGCGCTTGCCGGAGACGAGCATGGCACCGAAGGTGGGGCCCATCCGCGGGAGGCCGTAGGTGGTCGCGGTGGCCATGCCGGTGACGACGAGGCCGTCGTGGGCGAGGCCGGTGTGTTCGACGACGGCGTCCTCGCTTTCGCCGACCCACATGGAGTCGTGGCCGGGCGAGTCGTGGCCGGGGGCGCCGTAGGAGTCGTCGCCGGTGGCGTCCATGCCGGTGTTGTGCTCCTCTGCGTGTTCGATACCGGGGGCGTTGAGGACGCCGCGTTCCTGCAGTTTGGAGACGGCGACGGCGTCGTGGCCCGTTGCGTCGATGACGAGGTCGGCCTCAACGGCGATGGGGTCGACGCAGGTGATTTCCCGCGGCAGGGCGTGGACGGGCGTCCAGTTCATGACGATGCCGCCGACCTTGTGGTCCTCGCGGATGACGATATCGGTGAACTCCGTCATGTTCTGCATCTTCGCGCCGGCGTCGCAGGCGGCCTTGATAAGGCCCGAACAGGCCTCGGGGCCGTTGGCGACGTAGAGGTCGTCCGTGTCGCGGGATTCCTTGTAGTCGACGTCGAGGTCTTCGAGGACTTCCTGTGCGGGGTCACGGACGGTGACCTTGTTCATCAGGAAGCCGCCGAGCCAGAAGCCGCCGCCGAGATAGTTGTTCTTCTCGACGACCATCGTCTGGACGCCGCGCTCGGAGAGTTCCTTGGCGGCCATCAGCCCGGAGGGGCCGCCGCCGACGATGATGACGTCGGAATCGGAGAAATCCATGAACTCCTCGGTCCACTCCTGCCCGATTGCTCGTGTTACTTCCGCTTCGCCCGCGTTCGAGAACTGGCTAAACTCGCTCATACCACTAGGTGGTATCGACTACGAATACTAAGTCGTTCGGGTCGACGGTGGCGACATCTCGGGCCGCCGGTATTCCTTAGAAAAGCGCCAGCGTCTGCGCGAGCAGGGCGATTCCGGCCCCGGCGCCGAACAGCGCGACGTTGGCGCGGCGGTTCGCGGCGGGGATTACGTCGAAGGAGTGGTGCCAGTCCGAAAGCGGCGCGAAGGGACGAACGCCCATCGGCGTGATGCTGTCGGCCAGCAGATGCGAGACGAGGGAGACGGCGGTCGCGGTGGCGAAAACGGTGGCCAACGTTGACGGACCGCCGAGGCGCGCGCCAGCCACGACCCCGATGACGGCCGCCAGCAGCGAGCAGGCGGTGACGAACCAGACGGTATGGGTCGGCCCGCGGTGCGGAATCGGAAGCACCTCGTCGACGTCGGGCAGCGACGAGCAGGCGACCGCGATGGCGGTGCCGGCGACTGCGAGCGTCGGGTCGCCGCCCGCTGACAGCAGGGCGGCGACGGGCCCGTAACAGCATAGCGCCGCGCCCGCGTGGCCCAGTCGGTACATACCGGTCCTTCGGCCGGAGCGGTATCAATGTCTCGTGACCTCCGAGCGCCCACGACTCGTTCGTAAGGATTACGACGGGATGCCGCAAACACCGAGGTATGAGCGACAACGGCGAGGAAGCAGAAGACGAAGGGCCCGCGGTCGAACTCGGCGAGGGCGACTCCGTCGAGGGCGCGCCGCTGGCACGGGTCGCCTCCCGACTCCACTACGCCATCGAGAAGAGCGAAGTCGAGCGCCGCGAGGGTGATACCACGATTCGGACGCCCGACGGTCCCCGCGAACTCGGCGCGGTTCTCGAAGAGACCGACGAGGTCTACTTCGACACCCGCCAGTCCTTCGAGGACGCGGTCCGCGAGGTCATCGGGACAGGACCGATTCCGACCGAGGAATAGCGCGGGTCGGAACGAACGAAGTGAGCGAGCCCCGCGAAGATAGCGCGGGCCGGAGTGACCGAGCCCCACGGGACGACCATCGGTGGAAACGGCCACCGCGCGAACCTTTTGCGGAAGAACGCGCAGTAGTAGCCACGAGTCTCGTGTTCAGCTCCTCCTTCGACTCGGCGGACACCGGTGAACCCGTCGAGGCGTTCTTCGAGCGGGTCTGACAGGGCGGTCGGCTACCGACGGTCGACGATGGCGATGTCCGTCTCGACGTCCGGGAGGTGCTCGAACGTCGGCGGTGAGATGAGCCGGGAGGTGCGACTCCGGTCCCGACTCGACCCGATGATGATGAGGTCGTTCGTCCGGGCGACGCGCCGGAGGAATCGACCGAAGGAGGCGTTGATAACGCGGGTTTCGATGCGGCCATCGGCGGTGCCGACCAGGTTGGCGAGCATTTCGTCGGCCGACCGCCGCTGTTTTTCGGTGTCGATACACCGGGCAACGCTGGCGTGGCCGTCCGACCCGACGAGTCGGAGCGCGAAATCGATCATCGCGTGGGCGGTGTCGCTCGCGCGGCGGACCGGGACCATGACGCGGTTCCACTCGGTCCGGCCGTCGTGGGTCCGGTGGACGAGCACGTCGATTTCGGCGTTCATCAGCCGCCTGATGTACGACGCCAGTTCACCGTCGCTGGCCTCGTAGGGGACCGCGACTATATCGCAGTTCGTCTCGGCGGCAGTCTGCCGAATCGTCTCGCCGAGAACCGGCCCCTCGGAGACGACGACGACCTGACAGGGAACGTCGAGGGTCGTCTCGATGCGGTCGCCCAGCGCCTCGAGCTCCGCGGCGACGGCCGCGGTCGCCGCGCCGGCTCTCGCCTCGTCGGAGGCCGTTTCTGCCCCCTCGTTGTCTTCGGTTACCTCCTCGCTGGCGACGTCGAGCAGGACGACCTTCCCGGCGTCGTGAGCGGCGGCGAGTCGGGCGCCGAGCATGGCCGTCGCCTCGGGATGCTCGCCGCGCATCGGGACGAGCACGCGGTCGTCGTCCTTCGTCGACCGGTAGAGATAGCGGGCCCGCTGTTCGTAGAAGTAGCTCCGCCAGACGGCGAAGACGCCGGCGACGATGGTCGACGAGAGGAAGACGCTGATGACGAAGGCGGCCTGTTGGCCGGGGTCCACGAGCAGACCGAGCAACGCCACCGCGAAGGCCGTCGCCTCCTCGATATCGAGCGCCCACGTGAGCGCGCCCGTGAGGAGGACGGCGAAGGCGGCCCCGGGTGCGTCGACTTCGATGGCACTCGGCGGTGCGGTCGGGTAGACGAAATGGACGGCAATCAGGATCGCGACCCACGAACAGAGCGCGCCCGCGGTGAGGCCGCCGACGAACCGGACCGGCGAGGCGTGCTTGCCCTCAGGGTTCGAAAAGAGCGCGTAGGTGCCGGCCGCGAGCGGCGGGAAGACGAAGAATGACAGCGAATCGAGATGGTTCGACAGGTAGGTCAGAAGCGCCACGAGCGACGGCACGAAGACGAGCATCGAGACGTGGATGATGACGTTCGTCTCCTCGAGCCGCCGGAAGAACAGGCGAATCGGCCGGCGGTCGAACCACGGGAGGCGTCGCAGGCGCCGCTCGATTCGGTCACGGAGCGACTCCGGCATACTCCATCGTCGCCGTAGAGATGCCTTAAACCCCCGGCGAACACGCCGGGTCAGGTGGCCCGTCAGTCGCCGAGCCAGCGCCGAAAGACGCCGCGTTCCGCCAGCGCCTGATACAGATAGGCGCAGGGAAGCGCCAGCGAGACGACCGCCAGCAGCGCGATGAAAAGCGCTGGCCCCGACAGCAGGCCGCTGAGTGATGCGAACATCTACTGGACGTCGGGGAGGTCGATTTCCTCGCCATCGACATAGACGGTCGGCTCCCGCAGGACGCCGTCCATGTGGATGGGTGCGTCGTTATCGCCGCCGATGCCGGCGTCGTCGCCCAGCGCGATGTGGACGGTGCCGCCGGCCTTCTCGTCCAAGAGGGTGCTACCGATGAGGTCGGTCACGCCGATGTTGGTGCCGATGCCGAGTTCGGCCATGTTGTAGGCGTTCCGTCCGACCTGCTCGGCGGCCTCCTCGACGTCCGCGCGGATGGCGTCGTCCGAGATGTCGGTGATGTAGCCGTCCTCGACCTCGAAGGTGACCGTCTGGCCCGCGTCGAGCAGGCCGTGGGGCCGGATGGTGCCGTCGACGACGTAGGTGCCGTTGGCGTTCACGGGACTGATAAATACCTCGCCCGCGGGGAGGTTCGAGAAGTCCCCGTCCTCGTGGACGATGCCGGTGTCGTCGTGCCATTGGCGGTCGCCCAACTCGAAGGTGATGTCGGTGCCCTGTGGGGAGGTCACCCGCACCTCGTCGGCGCCCTCGACCTGTTCGAGCATGGTCTCGCACTCGGCGGCGATATCGTCGTAATCGGCGTCGAGGCCAGTCGTGAAGACCTCCTCGGTGATGCCGGGTAGGGTGGCGCCGCGGGCGCCGGCCTCCGTCGCGTTCGAGCGCGCGCGAGTGTGACTGAGGCTCTTGGAGGTGGGCGCGAGGAAGACGTCGGCGGCTTTCAGCGCCGCGGCGACGGGCGCGGGCGGTTCGGCGCCGTGCTGTGGGCCCGGCGGATAGCGGACGATGACGGCCTCCTCGGTCACGTCGAGGGCGGCATCGTAGAGGGCCTCGCCGATGGGTTCGCGGCGGTCGTCGGTGACGACGACACAGGTCTCGTCGGGCTGGACGTTCAGACACTGTCCGACGGCGGTTTCGGCGGCCGCGGCGACTGCATCCGGGTTCTCGATATCGAACGGCTCGGAATCGCTCATGCGCCCGGATTCGGCCGGCGACGGGATATGCGTTCCTGCTTCGGATTCGGTCGCGGGCTATCGTTTAAAAGAGGAAGCTCGAAACGGCGGTCGTTCTCAGGCGGTTTCGCCGAGGGTCGTCAGGCCGCTGCCGCCGGCGACGATGGCGGCCGCGGCGATGATAGCCGCCGCGAGGACGACGAAGTTGCCGTCCGGCGAGAGCCCGGCCACGCCGGCCGCGGTGCTGACGACGAAGACCGTAACGAACAGGCTCAGAATGGCGAAAACCAGCATCACGACCGCCGCGACGATACTACTGACTAACGCGCCGAAGGAATCTAAAAATCCCATATCAGTCGCCTCGCCCCCTCGTCGTATATAAGGACGGGCGATAGGCCTCAGTCCGGGTCGCCGAACGGCCGTGACTACGGACGGGAACGAAACGGCTATTCCCGTCCGGTGACGACGCCCATCCATGAGCATTCAGGTCGCGGTCAACGGCTACGGCACTATCGGCAAGCGAGTCGCCGATGCGGTCGAACTCCAGCCCGATATGGAGCTTATCGGCGTCGCCAAGACCAGCCCGAACCACGAGGCGGAACTCGCCGTCGAGAACGGCTATCCCCTCTATGCCGCCATCGAGGAGCGCGTCGAACTCTTCGAGGACGCGGGCATCGACCTCGCGGGCAGCGTCGAGGAACTGGTCGACGCCGCCGACATCGTCGTCGACGCCTGTCCGTCCGGCATCGGCGCCGAGAACAAGTCGATGTACGAGGAATACGACACGCCCGCGCTGTATCAGGGCGGCGAGGACGCCGACATCGTCGACGCCTCCTTCAACGCCCGGAGCAACTTCGAGGAGGCCGCCGACGCCGACCACGTCCGCGTCGTCTCCTGTAACACGACCGGCCTCTCGCGACTGCTCGCGCCCCTGCAGGAGGAGTACGGCGTCGAGAAGGCCCGCGTCACGCTGGTCCGTCGTGGGGGCGACCCCGCCCAGTCCGGTCGCGGCCCCATCAACGACATCCTGCCGAACCCCGTCTCCCTGCCGTCCCATCACGGCCCCGACGTCAACACCATCTTCCCGGACCTCAGCATCGACACGCTCGGCCTGAAGGTGCCGGCCACGCTGATGCACACCCACTCGGTCAACGTCACGCTCGAAGACGTCCCGAGCGAGGACGAGGTCAAGGAACTGCTCGGCTCCCAGAGCCGAACCTTCCTCGTCCCGCCGAAATACGACATCGACGGCGCCGGCAAACTCAAGGAGTTCGCCATGGACCGCGGCCGTCCCCGCGCCGACATCTGGGAGAACTGCGTCTGGGAGAAATCCATCAGCATCGAGGACGACGACCTCTATCTGTTCCAGGCCATCCACCAGGAATCCGACGTCGTCCCCGAGAACGTCGACGCGATTCGCGCGGTGCTGGAAACCGCCGACGCCGAGGAATCCATCGAGCGAACCAACGAGACGATGGGCGTCGGCTTCTAACCCGACTCGCTTGCCGACCCCGTTTTAGCTGGACGAACGTTCTGCGGGACACCGTTTCGGATACAGAGCCCCCCGTTAAGCCCCGGTTAGTTATGTGGTAGCACACATCATATTGTAACGTTGGCCGAGCTATCAGCAAGGGAAACCCAACCGACCTGCCCACGTAATGACCCATAGCATCTGTACATCGGAGTCGGGGGAGTTGTCGTACTTTCAGCGACTGTGGCGGACGTTGTTGACACCCGGTATCGACCCACGAACCAAAATCGAGCAACTGTTCGCGCACGAAACCGCCGAATTCGGCATGGCTTACGCGTTTCTGTCGCGTATCGACCTCGAAGAGGAAACGGAGCACCTCGAACTCGTCTATGGCCTCCACGAGGCATTACGGAAGGGTGTGACCATCCCACTCTCGAAGACCTACTGTCGGAAAACCATCGCCGAGCCCGAAGGGATACTAGCCGTCAGCGATGCCCTCGCCGAAGGGTGGGGAGACGACCCAGCATACGAAACGTTCGGGTTAGGGAGTTACCTCGGGACGACCGTCTCGCTGGACGACGAACTATACGGAACGCTCTGTTTCGCGAACATCGCTCCCCGTGACGAACCGATTACCGACGAGGAGAAAGCCCTCATCGAGATGCACGGTCTGTGGGCGGAGTACGCATTGCACCTCTGGAACGGGCCGCCAATCGATGGGGCGAACAGCGATACAATCGAGCAACGGGCCGTGTCCTCGGACGCGATCGATTCGATGATGGGCGCGCTCAAAAACCGCGCACGGCGAGTCGTTCTCATGTCGCTGCTAGATACCGCCGAGACCGGAATCGCTACGCTCGAACGGGACTTAGATGGCGACTATACTCGGGCCTACCTACACCACTCCCACCTGCCTAAATTAGCCAATGCCGGATACATCAACTGGGATAGCGATGCCGATACCATCTCCAGAGGTCCGAACTTCTTCGAGGTGAAACCGCTCATCGAGCTACTGGACGATTATAATACGATGTTCTCCGAGTAGGCGGCAGCCGTCAGCCCTCATAAGGCACATCTCCAGAAACCGGTCTACTCCTCTCGTCGTTGTCGTTCGATAACGCGCCCGTCGACGTCCTCCGCCTGCGTTCCGACGCCGTCGGGCCAGCCGGTCGGCCGCGCGGCCGTCGGCTCCGCGGCTGCCCGTTTCAGCACCATCGGCGTCCGCTCCAGCGAAAGCACCAACTCGTCGTCCTGATTGTAGGCTCGTAGCTCCGTGGTCACGATACCGACGTGGTCCCGCGAGTCGCTTTCCCGCTTCGAGAGCACCTCGCTTTCGGCGAAGATGGTGTCGCCGTGGAAGACGGGCGCGTGGTGGCGGACCCGGTCGTAGCCGAGGTTGGCGGTGGCGTTCGCCGAGATATCGATGACGCTCATCCCCACCGCCAAGGCGATGACGTAGAGGCCGTCGACGAGGCGCTCGCCGAACTCCGTCTGGGCGGCGTAGGCCTCGTTGAAGTGCATCGGGTTGACGTTCATCGTCAGGTTCGTCAGCCAGACGTTGTCCGTCTCGGTCACGGTTCGGCCGTAGGGGTGCTTGTAGACGTCGCCCACCTGAAAGTCCTCGAAGTACCGTCCCTGCCAGCCGGCAACGAGACGACGTTCGTCGGCATCGGTCACATCGGGGTCGGCGAGCGGTATCTCCTCAGCATCGTCGCTCATGGCTGTCCCAACGGCGGAAGCGAGCAAAAAGACCACTCACAAATCCAGCAGTCGCTCGTAGACCGGCCAACCGGAGTCACCTTCGGGCGGTTCCGTCGACTCGCCGTCAAGTAGGACGCCGGATCCCGATTCGACCGCCCCGACGTGGGCGACGGGCGTCCCGCGGTCCTCCAGCGCCGACAGCACGGCGTCGGTATCGGTGGGGTCGACGGCGATGACGAGCGTCCCGGCCGTCGAGGCCCGCCACGGGTCCATCGACAGCGCCTCGCTCAGCACCTCGACGCCCGGCCGCATCGGCACCGTGTCGCTGTCGACGGTCAGGCGGACGCCGGCGCTCTCGGCGACCTCGTGGAGCGCGCCGAGCAGGCCACCCTCGGTCGCGTCGTGCATCGCGGTGACGTCGCCGGCCGCCGCGGCGGTGAGGGCGTCCCGAACGGTGCCCGTCTCGTCGAGCCGTTTTCGGGCAGTCGCGAGGGTCTCTTCCGGCAGGTCGATTTCGTCGCCGAACAGCGTCGCGAACAGGCCCGTCACCTCGACGGCCGGGCCTTTCGTCACGAGCAAGTCGTCGCCGGGGCGGGCGCCGTCCGGCCGGACGATATCGTCGGGGTCGCCGACGCCCATCGCCGTCGCCGCGCCGACCCACGGGAACGAACACCCCTCGTAGCGGGCGGTGTGGCCGGTGACGATTGAGACGCCCAGATCGCGGCATTCGGCGTCGATGGCCGACCAGACCCGACCGAACTCCTCGTCGGTGATTTCGGGCGGCAGCGAAAAGGAGATGGTGAGGTGTGAGGGCGGAACCCCGGAGACGGCGACGTCCGAGAGGACGATACCGACCGCGAACTTTCCGGCCCGCTCGAAGCCGAGTTCGGGGAGAATCGAGATGGGGTCGGTCGCCGTCACGATGGCGCTGTCGTCGATGTCGATGACGCCGAAATCGACGCCGTGAGTCGGCCCCAGCGCGACGTCGTCGCGGTCGGCGCCGAGGCGGGTGGCGATGTGGTCCTCGAAGAAGGCCCGCGAGACTTTCCCGGTCCGTGGCATGGGGAGTGGTCGGCCGGCGACGGCTTGGGTGTGTTGCTCCACGGTGGCCGCCGCGGCCCCAGGTTTCGACTCGAAACGTCTGTGCCTTTTATTGTGCGGGTGTGCTATTTTGACCTATGACACCGGACACGGGACGGCCGTCGGACGATGACGACGCGGACGACGGCGGTGCCTTCGTCGCCGAGCGGTTCGTCGGTCGAACCGGCGTCGACGAGATAACGCTGCTCGTGGTCGACGACGAGCGCAACCTCCTTTCAATCGTCGCCTCGCGCCTCCGGGAGCGCCTCGATTCCCTGGAGGTCATCACGGCAAAACACGCCACCGAGGCCCTCGAACTGCTCGACCAGAAGGACGTCGACTGCGTCATCAGCGACTACAAGATGCCCGGCATGAACGGTCTGGAGTTCCTCGAAAAGTGCCGTGCGGCCGAACCGGACATCCCCTTCATCCTCTTTACTTCCAAGGGGTCCGAAGACGTCGCCATGGACGCCATCAACGCCGGCGTCACCGACTACCTCCAGAAGAACCTCGGCGACGAGGGCTTTGCCCTGCTTGCGAACCGCATCGAAAACGCCGTCGAACAGTACCGGACCCGAAAACTGGCCCGCGACGCCCAACAGCACGTCCAGCGAATTCACGACCACGTCACCGACGCCTACCTCGGTCTGGACGCCGAGTGGCGAGTCACCTATCTCGACGAATTCGGCGCGCGCCTGCTGGGCGGCACGCGCGAGGAGTTTCTCGGCGAAGAACTCTGGACGGCCGTGCCCGCGGCGGCCGATTCGCCGCTCCAGTCGGCCTTCGAGCGCGCCGTCGAAAACGAGGAGACGGTGACGTTCCGGATGTCCCACGACAGGTTGGGAACGCACTTCGAAGTTCACGCCGTCCCCTCGGCCGACGGCCTCTCGGCGTACTTCCGGGACGTCACCGACCGCATCGACCAAGAGCGGACGCTCGACGAGGTCGCCGACCTCGCGGTTTCGCTCCGGGAGACGACTGACGCCCTCGGCGAGGCGACCGACCGCGCCAGCGAGGCCTGCGACTGTGAGGAAACCCACGCCATCGCTGGCGAGTACAACGACCTGGAGGACCTCGTTTCCGACCTCGAATTGCTGATTGCGGGCGACGAGGAATAGCGACCTACCCGCCGAACGGTTCCCAGCCCAGTCCTTCGACGACCACGAACTCGACGGCGTTGACGACGTAGTGAGCCACGACGACCACGAGCAGGCTGTTCGTGAGGACGAAGACGGCCGCCAGCGCGAAGCCGAGCAGGCCGGTGACGACGATACCGAGACCGCCCTGTGCGCCGTGGCCGGCGGCGAAGGCTATCGACGAAAGAACCGCCAACAGCCACGGTGAAACGCCGAAGCCGACGGCCATGGCTCCGATGAGCGCGCCCCTGAAAAGCAACTCCTCGAAGCCGGCGATAAGCGGCAGGACGCCGCCCAATAGGAGCACCCATCCTCTCGCCGTCTCGGGGGCGAGCATCTCTCGGAGTTCCTCGCTGGGGTCGGAATCGAAGATGTCGACGAGGCCGGCCGCCAGCGTGTTCGCCAGCGAAATGGCGATACCGACGGCGATGCCCACGCCGACGCCGAACAGTCCGGAGCCGATGGGGTCGGCGGTGATGCCGAACGCCGACGCGGGCACGTCCGCCATCAGCGCGCCGCCGACGAGCAGCGCCGCAAAGAGGCCGTGCGAGACGGCGACGTTCGCCAGCAGGGCCGTCGTCGTCAGTTCCTGGCCGGAGTCCAGCGTCGTTTCGGCGGGCGTCTTGCGGTCGGGTTCCGGCGCGGCCCCGGTATCGAGGTGGTCGGCGCCGTCCGGCAGGCGGTCGAGCCACCGCTGTTCGTCGCGGG
The DNA here is from genome assembly GCF_013391085.1 of Natronomonas halophila. Classification (NCBI taxonomy): domain Archaea; kingdom Methanobacteriati; phylum Methanobacteriota; class Halobacteria; order Halobacteriales; family Natronomonadaceae; genus Natronomonas; species Natronomonas halophila. The sequence continues at coordinate 2,259,736 of NZ_CP058334.1, forward strand.
TGACGTAGCGGCCGCCGACGACCGACTGTGAGGCGCGCGCCAAAAGAAGCAGCAATACGAGCGCGGTGAGCGTGATACCGGCGAAGACGGCCCACCGGGTCACGCCTTATTGCGGGCTGGGGCTGGTGCCGCCGACCTCGCGCTGTTCGAGCGCAGAGCCGGTGATGTTCTTGAGGCGGTCGATGAGCGAGTCCTTCTCGGGTTCGCCCGCGAGCGCCACGTCCAGCACCTCGGAGATGTGCGAGACCGGGATGATCTCGATTTCGTCCTTGTACTCGTCTTCGATCATCACGTCCTGCTCGTTGGCTTTCGGGATGATGACCGTATCGAGGCCGGCCTTCGCGGCGGCCTCGATTTTGTGCGTGACGCCGCCGACCGGCAGGACGTCACCGCGGACCGACAGCGAACCGGTCATCGCGAGGTCCTGACGGACGGGGATGTCCTCCAGCGCCGAGATGACGGCGGTGGCGACCGTAATCGAGGCAGAGTCGCCGTCGACGCCGCCCTCGCCGGTCTGGACGAACTGGATGTGGATGTCCTTCTCGGAGATGTTCTCGTCGCTGAACTTCTTGATGATCGCCGAGACGTTCGAGACGGCCTCCTGAGCCATCTCCTTCAGTTGGCCGGTGGCGATGACCTCGCCGGGCCCCTGTGAAGGGGCGACCTCCGCCATGACGGGCAGGACGATACCGGAGTCCTCGCCCATCACCGCGAGGCCGTTGACGCGGCCGACCACGTCGCCCTCGCTGACGGTGAGTTCGTAGTCCTTCCGGCGCTCGATGTAGTCGTCGGCCAGCTGCTGTTCGATGGACCGCGAGCGCGCTTTCGCCTGCAGGACGTCCTCGCGTTCGGTGAGCTCCTTGTCCTCGGCGCGGGCGATGTCGCCAGCGACGCGGACGAGGCCACCGACGTCACGGAACTCCAGCGTGAGGTGGCCCTTGCGGCCCGCACGGCGGCGGGCTTCGAGGATGACTTCCTCGATGGCTTCGTCGGTAAAGGCCGGGAGACGACCGTCGTTGTCGACCTCCTGGGCGACGAAGCGGGCGTACTTGCGGCGCATTTCCGGAGTGTCCTCGATGGTGTCGTCCATGTACACCTCGTACCCGTAGCCCTTGATACGGCTCCGGAGCGCGGGGTGCATGTTCTCCATCGCGTCGAGGTTCCCGGCGGCGACCATGACGAAGTCGGTCGGGACGGGTTCGGTCTGGACCATCGCACCCGAGGAGCGCTCGGACTGGCCCGTAATCGAGAACTCGCCCTCCTGAATCGCCGTCATCAGCTTCTGCTGAGAACGGATGTCGAGGGTGTTCATCTCGTCGATGAACAGCACGCCCTTGTTGGCTTTGTGGATGGCGCCAGCCTCGACGCGGTCGTGGCTGGGCGTCTCCATGCCGCCGGACTGGAAGGGGTCGTGGCGGACGTCGCCGAGCAGGGCGCCGGCGTGGGCGCCGGTCGCGTCCTCGAACGGCGCGACCTGCTGGTCGGCGTTGTTGACGAGCAGGTTCGGAACCATCGCGTCGCTGCCGCGGCTCATGTACTTGAACGCGAGGTAGATGATACCCGCGGCGATGATGCCCAGCAGGAGTTGCTGGGCGATGAGGATGGCGTAGCCGAAGACGACGGCGATGATGATCCACATCAGGAACGACCGCATCTGGTTGCGCTTGCGGGCTTCCTCCTTGTGGGCGTCGACGATCTGGTCGCCCTTGCCTGCGGGGACGGTACGGACCTTCGGCTCGTTGCCGTCGTCCGGGTTGTGGTAGACCAGCACGTCCTGCAGTTCCTCCTTGGGGAGGAGCTGGCTCATCGCCTTCGCGAGCATCGACTTCCCGGTACCCGGGGAGCCGATCATCATCACGTGGCGGCGCTGTTTGGCCGCCTTCAGGACGATATCGCGAGCGTGGTCCTGCCCGATGACCTGGTCGACGAGTCGGTCAGGGACCGAAATGTCCTCGCTCGAATCTATCTGGAGGCCGCCGAGAAGGTTGTCCTCCTTCTCTTCGTCGATTTCGACGTCGCCCTCGACCTCGACGTCGCTGCCGAGGTCGGAGCCGTCGAGCAACTCCTCGTCGTCGTCGAGCTGCTCATTGGCGCCCTCTCGAGCCGGCGTCGGAGGCTCCTCGGGGGGGTCCCGAGGCGCCTTTTCGTCCGGCTCCTCAGTCGGGGTCCGACGCTCGTCGGCGTCGGCGTCTGCGTCTTTGTCGTTGCTCATAGAACCGTTGCTATTACCGAAAACCAAGGGTCGTCAACTGATATACTTTCTCCCCCCGTCACGCGCTGCCCCTGCTAAAAACCGCCGTAACAGACCGGGATACGCCGGTGTGGCTTTTCAGCCATGCCGGACTCGTCGGGTTTATAAAATCGGACTCCGAGGCCCCTCATATGACCCGGGGGTTCTACATCGGCCGCTTTCAGCCGTTCCACGAAGGTCACCACGCCATGGTCGAACGCATCGGCGAGGAGGTCGACGAACTCGTCGTCGGTATCGGGAGCGCCGACCAGTCCCACACCGTCCGTAACCCGTTTACCGCGGGCGAGCGCATTATGATGATTACCAAGACGCTTGCGGACCTCGACATCATCACCTACGCCGTCCCCATCGAGGATCTCAACCGCAACTCGGTGTGGGTCAGCCACGTCCAGTCGATGAGTCCGCGCTTCGAGGTAGCGTTCTCGAACAACCCGCTCGTGGTTCGCCTCTTCGAGGAGGCCGGCATCGAGGTCCGGCAATCCCCGATGTATCGCCGCGAGGAGTTCGAAGGCACCGAGGTTCGCGAGCGCATCGCCGCCGACGGCGACTGGGAGTCGCTCGTTCCGGACGCCGTCGTCGAGGTTATCGACGAGATCGACGGCGTCGAACGCATCCAGCAGATAACCGCCAGCGACGCCAACGGCAACGGCGACCCCGCCGACGAATAGATGATTACGCTCGCATCCGATTTCGGCACGCCGTATCCCGCGGCGATGAAAGGCGCTATCCTCAAACGCTGTGACGCACGCCTCGTCGACGTCGCCCACGACTTCCCCCGGCAGGACGTCCGTGCGGCCGCCTTCTGGCTGACGCAGGTCCTCCCGGAGTTCCCGCCGTCGGTTCATCTGGTCGTCGTCGACCCCGGCGTCGGCACCGACCGCGACGCGCTTGTCATCCGCGCCGGCGACCACCTGCTGGTCGGCCCCGACAACGGCGTCCTCCTGCCGCCCGCCCGAGAACTCGCCAGCGGCGGCAACGGCGACGACTACGAGACGGACATCGACGCCTACGAACTCGAAGTCGAAGACCCCCGCAGTTCCACCTTCCATGGCCGCGACGTCTTCGCCCCCGCCGCCGCGGCCGTCCACGAGGCCGGCATCGACCGCCTGCCCGAAGTCGACGGCGTCACGCCGGCCGAGGACGTCACCGACCTGCGACTTCCCGACCCCGAACTCGGCGAGAACGGTGCAACCGGCGAAATACTCGCCATCGACGATTTCGGCAACACCATCACGAATGTTCCTGGCGACGTGGTCGACGGCCGCGATACCGTCCGCGTCGACGGCGAGAAAGTGCCCGTCGTGGCCTCCTATGCCCACGCCGAGGTCGGCCAGCGCGTCGTCACCGTCGGCAGCCACGACAACGTCGAGTTCGCGGTCAATCAGGGCCGCGGCGACGAGGCCTTCGGGTTCCCGGTCGGCGATTCGGTCCGCATCGAGTGGGCCTAACCCGACTCCGTTCGGCCGTCGAAGAGATGTGCCAGCAGTTCCTCGGCCAAAAGCAGCAGGTTGTACGTGACGGTGACCGAAAAGCCGACGAGCAGGAACGTCCACAGCGGCGGAATCAGCGAAAAGCGAATCACGCCCGAAGCGATAGCGAGACTGCCACCGGTCGAGACGACGTGGACCGTCGAGACGACAAGCGGCGAATCCGAGGTTTCGACCCGCGTCGTATCGAGAAAGCCGCCGAAGGCCACCGCGACCAGCGTGGCGAAGCCGGCAAGCGCGCCGCCGAGATACGCCGTGACGCCGGGGATACCCGGCACGCCGTAGGTATTGACGAGTAGCGCGCCGGCGCCCCAGATGGAGAGGGTATACCCGTAGGCTTCCGATTCGTTCGCCAGGTTGTTGGCGAGTTCCGAGCGCGGTTTCATGGCTCCTCCCGGTCGTGGCCGATGTTTTCGACGGCCGCTTCGACGTCACGCTCGAAGGCGACGACTTCCTCCTTGAGGGCATCGTGTTCGAAGTAGAGCACCTCGGCGAGCGCGACGACGACGGCGATAGCCAGCACCGTCACGAACGTCTCGGGTTCGTTGTGGTAGAGATGCCAGAACAGCAGCGGCAGGAAACTCACCGCACCGACCATCCCGACGAGCGGCGGGAGGGGGTTGATGGTCGCCTCCTCGCGGTGGCGGAAGGCGAGATAGCTCACCGACCCGAAGACGACGATGAACGCCAGCGACGCGAAGGAGGTGACTGCTCCGAGGCTTCCGGGTACCGTGAGCGCCGCCGTGATAGCGCCCAGAACGACCAGCGTCGTCGGCGGGACGCCGTCGGCCTCGCCGTCGCTGATACGGTCCGGCAGCAGGTTCTGTGAGACCATCCCCTTGGCGAGATGGCCCGACGAGAACAGCGTCGCGTTGAGCGCCGACCCCGTCGAGAGCAGCGCCGCCAGCGAGACGATGGTAAAGCCGACGCTCGCGTAGCCGAAATAACCCAGCAGCGGTTCGGCCGCGCTCGCGAGCGCCGTATGCGGGTGGGTCCGGAGGGCCTCGCTGGCCAGATTGGTCGTCACGACGGCGACGACGACGTAGATGGCGACCGCCGACGGAATCGCGATGTAGACCGCCTTGCGGATGGTCTCGGTCGGGTTCTCGATGCTCTCCTGGTCGTAGAAGAGCAACTGCCACCCCTGAAAGGCGACGAAGGAGACGGCGGCGGACATGATGGGTCCGAACGCAGGCAGGCGGTCGAGACCGTAATCGAGCGGCCGCGGCTCGACGGCCGTCGCGAAGACGATTCCGCCGACGCCGAGTGCGACCAAGACGGCGATTTTCCCGCCTACAAGCGCGTTCTCGGCGGTTCCACTCGCGCGGGCGCCGAGCAGGTTCAGGCCGACGAAGAGGGCGACGACGCCGACCGACAGAACCGGCCGCAAGGGCACGCCCCCGAGACTCGACGGGAGCGCCGAGAACCCGAGGGCGAACTCGCTGAACGCGACGGCGTACATCCCCATCGAGCCGATGTAGCCGACCAGCAGCGTCCAGCCGACCATGCCGGCGAGGGTGGTGTTGCCGACGAAACACCGGACGAACGTGACCGACCCGCCCGAGGCATCGACCAGCGCGTTGAGCGCGTTATACGAGTATCCGGCCCCGAGTGCGACGAGGCCGGCGAGGACGAACGCCAGCCACGTCAGCGAGCCGGTGATACCAGCGACGACGCCCAACACGGCGAAGATGCCGCCGCCGATCATCCCGCCGAGCGCGATGGAGAGGCTCCCGGGCAACCCGAGTTCTTCGGCCATCAGTAGTCGCTACTACTCAACACAACAACATGGGCCTGATGGACGACTCAACTCAGGCCGAAAGAAGGTGCCGTCGCTGATCTACGGGCTCAGACGTTGGCGATCGCGCGGGAACACCGTGAGACTCACTCCGTTCGTCTCACGAGCTCCCGCTCGCCCGACAACGGTTTCGCCTATGGGCTCAACCGTTGTCGGTCTCGCGGGAACAGCACAGCCTCGCGGATGTTCGAGAGGTCGAGCATCGTCATGAGGAGCCGCTCGGCACCGAGGCCCCAGCCGGCGTGCGGCGGCATGCCGTACTTGAACATCTCGGTGTAGTACTCGAAGGCCTCGGGGTCGAGCCCCTGCTGTTCGAAGCCCTCGATGAGGTGCTGTTCGCGGTGTTCACGCTGGCCGCCGGAGACCAGTTCCATCCGCGGATGCATCATGTCGAAGCCCGTCGAGAGCTGGTCGTCCTCGTCGTTGTCCATGATGTAGAACGGCTTGATTTCGCTGGGCCAGTCGGTGATGAAGTAGTGGCCGCCGACGTCGTCGCCGAGAGCCTTCTCGCCTTCGGTGGGCAGGTCGTCGCCCCAGACGAGTTGCTCGTCGAGTTCGCCCGTGGCGTTGATGCGCTCGATGGCCTCCTCGTAGGAGATGCGCGGGAACGGCGTCTCGGGGGCCTCGAAGGAGTCGGCGATGCCGAGGGCCTCGAGCTGGTCTTGGCAGTTCTCCTCGACGGCCTCATAGGCGGCGGAGACGACCTGCTCGCAGACGTCCATCGCGTCGGTGTGGTCACAGAAGGCGCCCTCGAAGTCGATGGAGGTCGCCTCGTTGAGGTGCCGCGGCGTGTTGTGTTCCTCGGCGCGGAAGATGGGGCCGATTTCGAAGACGCGTTCGAGGTTCGAACCCGCGATGAGCTGTTTGAACAGCTGGGGGCTCTGGTTCATGAACGCTTCCTCGCCGAAGTAGGTGATGGGGAAGAGTTCGGTGCCGCCCTCCGTCCCCGTCGCGACGATTTTCGGCGTGTTGATTTCGGTGGCGTCGGCATCGCGGAAGGCCTCACGAACGGCGCGGAGGACTTCGGCGCGAATCTCGAAGATGGCCTGGCCCTCCTCGCGGCGGAGGTCCAGCGTCCGGTTGTCGAGGCGGGTCGAGAGTTCGGCTTCGACCTTGCCCGAGGGGTCGAGCGGCAGTTCCGTGTCGGCCTCGGAGATGATTTCGACCGATTCCGGGACGACTTCGACGCCGGTCGGGGCGCGGTCCTCCTCCTCGACGGCGCCGGTCACGGAAACGACCGACTCGCGGGAGGCGTTCAGTCCCGTCTCGACCAGTTCGTCGTCCATCTCGTCCTTCTCGAATTTGACCTGGATGCGACCCGTGGTATCGCGCAAAATCAGAAACGCGATACCGCCGAGGTCGCGGACTTCGTGGACCCAGCCGGCGACGGTCGCGTCCGTCCCGGGCTCGGCATCCGCCGTGTACGTTCGGTTCTCCATACCCGCGATTCTCGTCCGCGCGACTTAAGCGCGGCTTTTCGTCACGGCCGAAACGAGACGTAACACGAGAGAAAAACGGGCCGCCGTCAGTTCCGGTCGGCCTTGGCGTCCTTGGCGCCCCGAACCGTCTCGGCGACGGCGTCGGCGCCCTCGTCGTGGACCAGGTCGCCGACGATGACGGTGTCGGCGTGGGTCGCCATCTCGTAGGCGGCGTCGTAATCGCCGATACCGCCGCCGTAGAAGACCGTCGCGTCCTCGACGGCGTCGGTCGCGGCCTGGACGACCTCGGGGTCGCCGTAGGTGCCCGAATATTCGACGTAGACGATGTCCTGGCCGAGCATCTCCTCGGCGACTTCGGCGTAGGCGGCCACGTCGTCGGCTTCGAGGTCACAGTCGGCCTCCGTGTACTCGGCGACGGACGCCTCCGGGTTCATGATGACGTAGGCCTCGGTGAAGGTGCGGTCCCAGTCGATGTCGTCGTCGAGTCGGACCCATTCCTTGTGTGCGCCGACCGCCCAGAAGGGGTCGCCGGCGTTGAGGACGACGGGCACGAGATAGCCGTCCAACTCGTCGCGGTGGACGACCGAGGCGACGTTCGACGGCTCGATGTAGACGGGGATGTCGTAGGCGCCGGTCGCCTCGACGACGCGGGCCATCTTCTCTTCTGTCATGCCGGTCGTACCGCCGATTTCGAGGGCGTCGGTCCCCGTCGCGCAGACGTCCTCGAAGGTTTCCCCCTCCACGAGCGTCTTGTCGGGGTCGATTTTGACGATGTGGTCCCACTCGGCCCAGGGAGCGCTCATACCCTCCCGATGCCCGCGCCCGGCTAAAACCGCTTCGACTCGACGTTTTTCCCGCTCGGGTGCGCCTTCGGCGCACCACTCGCGGCAAAAAAGTCCTCAGAACGCTCAGCGTTCTGATGGGCTGCGTCAGAGCGGAGCTCTGACGAACGTCGATGAAAAAGGCCGTCGGTGAAAGGCCTCGATCCGCTCGGCGTATGCTTCCCACCGTTTACGGTTCGGCCGTTTCCGGTGCGAACGTCACGTTCCGCGTGTACTGCATGCGGTCTGTCGTGTACGTCATCTCGACGGAGGTGCTGTAGACTGCAGTCGTAGTATACGGGTTACCATCATCTGGACTGTCATGATAGAGTTCGTTGCTAGTCAGGCTGTCCACGCCCAACAGTTCTAAGAGATAATCACCAACATCGTCCAATTCGTTTTCAAGATAGGTGCCATATCTGTCCTCTAGGTCGTTCCGAAATTCCGACTCTGGTTCATCAGATATGAAGCTATACCGCCCCTTGACTTCGTCACCTCCAGCGTAGTATATATCCTGTGAGTCACCGCTGGTCGCGTTCTGTAACGCGCGGCAAGGAACCTTCCCGTTCTTCCCTACTAGTTCGCCTGCAGTCAATCCTACGGTGACATTCGTTCCATGAGCAGAACAAACGTCGACTGACTCTCTGACGACTCCATCGTATTTAGCAACGATTGTCCTCACGGAATTGTTGGATTCGTCATTAAACATATATATACGCCAGACTTCGTCATCCGTTTCGTCATTATCTATCTCAACCCAGAACGAACTGCTCCCAGAGATAACCCATGATCCAAACGGATCCTCTAAGTAGTCCAGGAGGTCTGCGTTTGTCTCCTCCAGTTCAGTTCTATCGACCGTCATCTCGAACGATCGAATATCAGTGTCCTCAGCAACCATCCAGTTCTTTTTGTCTCCAAGTCCCAGAAGATCTATTCTGAAACCATCAGTTAGAAAATCAGAAACTTCGTCTAATAGCGTCGATTCGGCCGGCATAAAATGCCCGTAGCCGTCCTGCGATACCCGCGTCCCGTTCTGCATCCCCGTCACCTCGGTTGACATGTATTGGCCGTTTTGAGCACTGATATTCGCCTGTCGATGTTTCCACTCGGAGACGTTCCGTTGGATCATCGCTCGTCGCGGGCCGTAGTCGGCCGTATCGTTGTGGTAATTCGCAGTCCGCATCGACGCCGAGAGGCGATTGACCGTCGTCGGGTCATCGGTGAACGGTTCCATGGAGCCGCCGGCCTCCCGCGTCGAGAGGTTCTGGGCATAAATACCGCTGTTGAGGATGAGGGCCAGTCCGACGAAGAGAATTGCCAGTAGTAACGCCGTGATTATCAGTAACTGACCCCGGTCTCGTTTCACACAGGCCACCCCGATGGAGCATTGTGGGCATGACACATAAATACCGAGATGGGCTCAAAACTCGATTCAGTCGGCCGCAGCGCCCGCGTTGGCCTCTGCCTGCCACTCGCGGATGCGGTCCTCGGAGACGCCCTGGACCTCGCCAGCGACCGTGGCGGCGTCGACCGTCCGGAGGTCGTCAAGCGATTCGACACCGGCATCGGCCAGTTTCTCGGCGGTCTTCGCGCCGATACCGTCGAGGTCCTCGATTTCGGAAGCGGCCTGCCGCTCCTGATATTCGGCGTAGTTACAGATGGGACAGCCGAGTTCCCACGGGTCGTCGTCGTCCTCGCCGTCGACGATTTCCAGATGCGGCAGGTCGTGTTCCTCGCAGCGGTCGGGCGTGACGACGATATCGCCGCGCCGGGGCAACGGCAGGGAGTACTCACAGTCGGGATAGCGCGTACAGCCGACCAGCCGCGAGCCCGAGCGGAGTTGCTTGATAGCCAACTCCCCGCCGTGCTCGTCGCCGCAGTCGGGACAGGCGCCGATAATCTCGTCTTCGGCCTCGTCTGCCTCCTCGGCCTTACAGCGCGGACAGCCGTGGACGAACGTGTTGCGCCCCGCCAGCATCTTGACCTTCCGGAGGCCGTGTTCCTCGCATTCCTCGTCGAGGACGGTCGGTTCGCCCTGATTCGGCAGCGGGAGGGTGTACTTGCAGTCGGGGAAGCCGTCACAGCCGACGAAATACGACCCACGCCGGGAGCGGCGGACGAGCAGGTCCTCGCCGCAGTCGGGACACGGCCCGAGCGTCTTGTCGGCCTTCATCGAATCCCGGAGGTGCTCGCCGATTTCCTCCCGGGAGTCGTGGAGTTCCTCGAAAATCTTTCCCAGCATCTCGCGGGACTCCTCGGTCACCTCGTCGTAGTCCTTCTCGCCTTCGGCGATGGCGCGCATGTCCTCCTCCAGTTGCGCGGTCATCTCCTCGTCGACGATGCGGTCGGCGAAGGCCTCGGCGGCCTCGACGACGGCCATCGCGAGTTTCGTCGGCCGCGGCGGGTCGCTCTCGATGTAGCCGCGGTCGTAGAGCTTCTGGAGGGTGTTGTGCCGTGTCGCCTTCGTCCCGAGGCCGAGGTCCTCCATCGTCTCGATGAGTCGCGACTGGCCACGGCGACGGGGCGGTTGGGTCTGCTTGGCCTCGATTTCGACGTCGTCGATGCCGAGCGGTTCGCCCTCCTCGACGTCGGGGACGATGTTCTCGGAACTGGAGGCGTAGGGGTAGACGTCGAGGTAGCCGGCTTCAAGCAGGCGTTTGCCGTTGGCCTTCAGCAGCGCGCCGTTGGCGTCGGCGACCACCTTGAGGTGTTCCCATTTGGCGGGTTCGGCGACGGTGGCGAAGAAGCGCCGGACGACGAGTTCGTAGACCTCCCACTCGTCGTCCGAGAGGTCCTGTTTCCCCGGAATCTCGCCGGTCGGGTGAATCGGCGGGTGGTCGGTCGTCTCCTCGTCGCCCGAGGTAGGTTCGATGGCCTCGGCTTCGAGCAGGTCCTCGGCGTCGTCGCCGAAGGGATGGTGGCCGACGAAGTCCTCCAGCAGTTCCTCGGGGTCGAGGTCGTCGGGATAGACGGTGTTGTCCGTCCGGGGGTAGGTGATGTACCCGGCCGTGTAGAGCTCCTCGGCGACGCTCATGGCCTTCTGGGCCGAGAGACCGAGCGAGCCGGCCGCACGGATATACTGGGTGGTGTTGAACGGCTCCGGCGGGTCGTCGGTGCGGGTGCGGCGGCGGACCGAATCGACGACGGCCTCGCCGGCGCCCTGCAGGCGCTCGAAGGCATCGTCGGCGTCGTCTTCGTCCCAGACGCGTTCCTGTTCCTTGCCGTCTTCCTTGTAGAAATACTGGGCCTCGAAGGGCGTCTGGTCCTTCTGGAGTTCGGCGAACAGTTCCCAGTAGTCGTCGGGGTCGAAGGCCTGAATCTCGCGTTCGCGCTCGACGATGAGCCGCAGGGTCGGCGACTGCACCCGCCCGACCGAGATGAAGTCGTCGCCGAGTTGTTTCGCAGAGAGCGAGAGGAACCGCGTCAGGGCGGCGCCCCACAGCAGGTCGATGACCTGTCGGGCCTCGCCGGCCGCGGCGAGGTCGAAATCCAGTTCGTCGGGGTTGCCGAAGGCGTTCTTCACCTCGTTTTCCGTAATCGAGGAGAAGCGCACCCGCTGGATGGGGATGTCAGCGACCTCGTCGATGAGTTCGTAGGCCTCCTTGCCGATGAGTTCGCCCTCGCGGTCGTAGTCCGTCGCGATGACGGCCTCGTCGGCGTCCCTGGCCAACTGCTGGAGGGTGCGGACGATGTTTTCCTGGGTGGGCGTCTTCACGACGTCGGCGTCGACCAACTCGACCGGCTGGACGTCCCGCCAGTCCGAATACTCCGAGGGGAAGTCCACGCCGACGACGTGGCCGGAGAGGCCGACACACCGCTTGTCGCCCCAGCGATACACGTTGACGCCGTTGCGCCGATTCGCGGACGCGCCGCCGTCGGAGAGTATCTCCGCGATGCGACGGGCGGCGTTGTCCTTCTCGGTGACGATGAGTTCCACGTTGGGGCAGTCTACGCCGACACCCGTTTTCAACCTTTCGTCGCAAACGCCGGAAAACCGCCATAGGGCACGCCTGCGGGCGTATGAGCGCGTTCGAGCGAGCGCCCGCGCGCACGGTGGTGGCCCCACCGCCGGCCGCCCCGCTGTCGGCTTTCGGCACGCTCTTGGCTACCCAGTCCCGAGCGCGTGTATGGAGGAAGCCACCGCCCGGAAACTCCGTTTTCTGACCCTGCAGGTCGTCGGCGCCGTCGCCGTCGTCCACTTCGTCGTCGGTGTCTCGGAACTCGCTCGCTTCAACCGGGCGGGCCTGCTCGGGGAGTACTTCTTCGGCGGGCAAGCCCTCGTTCAGCCCGAACCGTGGCTCTTCGTGCTCTCGTCGGTGGCGATTCTGGCCGGCATCGGCGCCGTCGCGGCCGGCTATCTCGACTTCCGCCGGGCGTACGTCCTCGGTATCGCGGCGATGGCTGTCTACGTCCTCGGATGGTTCGCGTGGCACACCGTGCTGGGCCACGGTGCCGGTGGGGGCCCTGCCGCCGCACCCGGTGGGAACGATTCGGCCCACCCCGGCCTGCTCGGCGTCCTCATCAGCCACTACGTCGAACCGCTGGTCGGTATCTTCACGGGCGCCGACCAGCCCGGTCGCGTGACCCTCGCAGTGCTCTCGAAGACGCTCGAAGTCGTCGCACTCGCGCTGCTGGCGACGCTTCTGGCGTTCGACCCGCGCGTTGAAGACCCGGAGAACCCGGTTGCCGGCATGAGCGGCGATACGAGCGAGCACACCGAGAGATAACCCCTTCGCAGGCGGCATTTTCCCCGACTGGACGTACTGTGTGGAATGATGAATTATTGAAAAGAAGGTGGACTACAGTGAATAGAGTACGCAAATATCGGAGGAAGATTTTTTCGTTAGTCTACTTATTTGAGGTATATGGGTATCGGTAATCCAATAGGGAGACAAGTCCTCGACCTCGTTGACCAATGGATTCCTTCAGCGGTACATGGTCACGAAAGAGAATATCAATCTGAACTTCAGGACTACCTCGACGAGGCTCTTAATCAGCAGTCTGGTGGACTCGGATTGAGTGCTGGCGGTGGCAGCCACGTCGTCAGTACGGAGCGGGGAACTTCGTATGGAGACGTAGTGGTAGATGATGAAGTTGGAATCGAACTGAAACGCGACTTCACGAACTCCCAGAAAAAGAAGCTACGTGGCCAGTTGGAGGACTACGCAGACAATTACGATTACGTCATTGCCTGTGCTTGTGGCATTGAGGATATGGATGGTTGGAGGGAGTTGGAGAACAAGTTCATCGACAGTAACCGGGGGATGATGGACATGACCCAATTCGCTTTCGTGATTAAACGGCGTGAAGATATGGGCAAAAACCCCGATTCTAGAGGTAACGGTGGAGGGCTCTTCGGCGGTGATGGACTTTTCTAATATGGCTGGTCAGGATGTAACTGCTCCGTTGGCAGTCGCCGGACTCACGATTGCTATTCTCCTAATTGCCCAACCGTTGAGTGGCACGTTGTGGGGCATCTCGCTGAATTTGGTCGGTGCTGGAATCGTAGCTATCGGGGGCCTGTCTGCTTTAGCGGCTTAATTATCGGCGCCATCTACGAGGCGTAGTGTTGACTTTTGGGAAGAAAGCAGCCGGTAACGGTGACACTTAGGTTATCCACGGTTCGAACGGAGCGGTTCAAAGGCATCATTTATACCAACAATACGGTTCCGTCGGGCGGTGCGTGCTTCTCGCCGGGATTTATCTCACTCGGCTAGTTCCTCACGAAGGAGTTCGTTGACCGTACCGGGGTCCGCGCTTCCGCCCGTCTTCTGCATGACCTGTCCGACGAGGAAGTTCAGCGCACCGTCCTCGCCTGCGTGGTAGTCCTCGACGGCGTCGGGGTTCTCCTCGATGGCCTCGGTGACGGCGGCGGCGACTTCGCCCTCGCCGGTCTTGCCGAGGTCCTCGTCCTCGACGATATCGTCGGGGGCCATCCCGTCGTCGAGCATCCGCCGGAGGACGATTTCCTCGGCGTTCTTGACGGTAATCTCGTCCTCGGCGACCAACTCGACGAGGCGGGCGAACTCGTCGAGGCGCTCCTCGACGTCGGTAATCTCCATGTCGCGGTAGTGGAGTTCGCCGAGCAGGTTGTCGGCGACCCACGTCGCGGCGAGTTGGGGGTCGAACGCCTCGGCGACGCGCTCGTAGAAGTCCGCGACCTGCTTCGTGGAGGTGAGTTTGGAGGCGTCCTCCGAATCGAGGCCGTACTCCTCGACGAAGCGCTCCCGTCGGGCGTCCGGCAGTTCCGGGATGTCGATGCGCTCCTTCCAGTCGGAGACGCGAAGCGGCGGCAGGTCGGCCTCACGGAAGTAGCGGTAGTCCTTCTCTTCCTCCTTGGAGCGCATCGAGACGGTGACGCCGCGGGATTCGTCCCAGTGGCGGGTCTCCTGTTCGACCTCGCGGCCGCGCTGGATGGCGTTCTTCTGGCGAGTCTCCTCGTAGGCCAGCGCCTTCTCGGCGGCCTTGTGGCTGGAGATGTTCTTGACCTCAGTGCGGTTGGCGGATTCGAGGACGTCCTCGCTGATTTCGCCGCCGTCGCCGACTTTCTCGGCATCGACGATAGAGAGGTTGGCGTCGACGCGCAGCGAGCCGTCGCGGGTGACGTCGAAGACGCCGAGGTATTCGAGGACCTCGGTCAGTTTGGCGAGGAACGCGCGGGCCTCCTCGGCGCCGCGGAAGTCCGGCGCGGTGACGATTTCCATCAGGGGCGTGCCGGCGCGGTTGTAGTCGACCTTGGTGTAGTCGGCGGTGTCGATGGAGCCGCCGGCGTGCTGGAGGCTGCCGGGGTCCTCCTCGAGGTGGGCGCGTTCGATACCGACCGTCTTGGTCTCGCCTTCGACGCTGAACTCCAGCTCGCCGCCGTCACAGACGGGCGCGTCGTACTGGGTAATCTGGAAGTTCTTCGGCAGGTCAGGGTAGTAGTAGTTCTTCCGGTGGAACCGGGTCTCCTCGGGAATCTCCGAATCGAGCGCTTTGCCGACCTTGACGGCGGCTTCGACGGCGCCCTCGTTGAGGACGGGCAAGGCGCCCGGCAGGCCGAGACAGACCGGACAGGTCCGGGTGTTCGGTTCCTCGTCCTCGGCGGGGTCCGTCGAACAGCCACAGAAAATCTTCGTCTCCGTCTCGAGTTGGACGTGGACCTCCAGCCCGATGACGGCCGCGAGTTCGCGCGTCTCCGCGGTCTGTGCAGTCATTGCTCGTTTGTTTTCGCGCGAACGCTTTAGCCTAACCCTTCGGTGGCCGAGGTCCCGTTGCTCGTTTCAGCACCCACGAACCCCCGTCGGAACCTCGATACGAAACGGTGGGGCGACCGCATCACAACGGCGAGCGTCGCCCGATTTCGGATGTATCAGAACAGTTGTCAATGTCTGACGCACCTTTATACGTTCGGGGGCGCGATTCGGTGGTATGTCAGGGAACCGTGTGGAGGAGCTTGAGGCCAAGGTGCGCGAACTCGAAGCGACGATCGATGGGCTGACCGACGAACTGGTCGAGACGAAGGAGCGACTGCAGGTTCTCGAAGAGGGCTCCGACGTGGATACGGACGTCCTCACGCGGGGCACCAGCAGCGCACAGTCGACGACGACCGAGCAGGCAACCGAGGCGACCGACGAAGAGGTCGAGGCGTCGGCCGACGAGGTTAACACCGACGAGGACGACGGAGAGGATAACACGGACTCCGAGTCCGGCGACGATATCATCGTGGCCTGATTCGGGGCGCCACGAGCACCCCATGCACATCAAAGAGCTCGTCCTCGACAACTTCAAGAGCTTCGGCCGTAAGACGCGAATCCCTTTATACGAGGATTTCACCACCATCAGCGGCCCGAACGGCTCCGGCAAGTCCAACATCATCGACTCGATTCTCTTCGCCCTCGGACTGGCCCGTACCTCGGGCATCCGGGCCGACAAACTCACGGACCTTATCTACAACCCGGGCCACGATGACGCCGACGAGGAGTTCGGCGGCGAACGCGAGGCCAGCGTCGAGGTCATCCTCGACAACGACGACGGCACGCTCTCCCGGGAGCAAATCGTCTCCGCGGCCGGTTCAGACAAGGTCGGCGACGTCGACGAGGTGTCGATTCGCCGCCGCGTCAAGCAGACCGACGAGGACACCTACTACTCCTACTACTACCTCAACGGTCGCTCGGTCAACCTCTCGGACATCCAGGACCTGCTCGCGCAGGCCGGCGTGACGCCCGAAGGGTACAACGTCGTGATGCAGGGCGACGTGACCGAAATCATCACCATGACGGCCGGTTCCCGCCGGCAGATCATCGACGAAATCGCCGGCGTCGCGCAGTTCGACGCAAAGAAGGAGGACGCCTTCGAGGAACTGGAAACCGTCCAGGAACGGGTCGACGAGGCCGAACTCCGCATCGAGGAAAAGCAGGAGCGCCTCGACCAACTCGAAGACGAGCGGGAGACGGCGCTGGAATATCAGGACCTCCGTGACGAGAAACAGGAGTACGAGGGCTACCTGAAGGCCGCCGAACTCGAAGACAAGCGCGAGGAACTCGAGGAGACGACGGCGGCTATCGACGAAAAGGAGGAGGGCCTCGAAGACCTCCAGCGCGAACTCGACGAACGGCAGGGCCGCGTCACGCGCCTGCAGGAGGACCTCGAAGACCTCAACGCCGAAATCGAGCGGAAGGGCGAGGACGAACAGCTCGCCATCAAGCGCGATATCGAGGAAATCAAAGGCGACATCTCGCGGCTCGAGGACAAAATCGAGGCCGAAGAGGAACGCATCGAGGAGGCCGAGAACAAGCGCCGCGAGGCCTTCGTCCAGGTCGACCGCAAGCAGGAGAAAATCGATGAACTGGACGGCGACATCCGCAACAAGAAAGTCGAGAAATCGTCGCTGAAGGCCGACATTCAGGAGAAGGAAGCCGACCTCGAAGAGGTCGAAGCCGAGATTCAGGCCGTCGACACCGAATACGAGGAAGTACGGGACGCCCTGGAGGAGAACCGCGAGCGGATTCAAAAGCTCAAAGACGAGAAGAACGACCTCCAGCGCGAGCAGGACCGCCTGCTCGACGAATCGCGGCGACGCTCGAAGGAAGAACGCGAGAAGAAGGCCGAAATCGAGGAGGCCGAAGACGAACTGCCGGAACTGGACGCCCAGTTGTCGGACCTCGAAAACGAACTGGAAAAGGCCGAGGCCAACCGGGAGACGATTACCGAAGTCGTCGAGGACCTCAAACAGGAGAAACGCGAACTGCAAGAGGACCTCGAAAGCGTCGAGGACGACCTTTCGGCGAAACAGCAGGAGTACGCCGAGTTAGAGGCCCGCGCGGGCGAAAGCGGCGACAACTCGTACGGCCGCGCGGTGACGACGATTCTGAACGCCGAGAAGGAGGGCGTCCACGGGACGGTCGGACAACTGGGCAGCGTCGCCCCCGACTACACGACCGCCTGTGAGACGGCTGCCGGCGGCCGACTGGCGAACGTCGTCGTCGACGACGACGGCGTCGGTCAGGACTGTATCGAATACCTGAAATCCCGCAACGCCGGCCGGGCGACCTTCCTGCCGATGACGGAGATGAACGGCCGGTCGCTGCCGTCCGCACCGGACCTGCCCGGCGTGGTCGATTTCGCGTACAACCTCATCGACTTCGACCCGACCTACGCGGATATCTTCTCCTACGTCGTCGGCGACACGCTCGTCGTCGAGGACATGGAGACGGCCCGCGACCTGATGGGCGAGTTCCGCATCGTGACGCTCGACGGCGACCTCGTCGAGAAGTCGGGCGCGATGACCGGTGGCTCGAAATCCGGTTCCCGCTACTCCTTTACCAAGAGCGGGAAGGGTCAACTCGAACGCGTCGCCGAACAGATTACCGACCTCGAAGACGAGAAACAGTCGATTCGGTCGGACATCCGCGACGTCGAGGGCCGACTCGACGACGCCCGCGACCGGCAGACCGACGCTGCCGACCAGGTCCGTGATATCGAATCGGATATCGAGTCGATAGAAAGCGAACGCGAGGAAATCGAAGCCCGAATCGAACGCCTCCAGGACGAACTCGCCGAAATCGAGGGCGAACGCGAGGAGGTCGCCGAAGAGATGGAGGAACTGGAGGCGGACCTCGAAGCGAAAAACGAGGAAATAGACGCCGTCCAGGAGGACATCGACGAACTCGAAGCCGAACTGCAGGCCTCCGAGATTCCCGAACTGACGAGCAAGGCCGAGGAGATTCGCGAGGAAATCGCCGAGTTGGAAGACCGGATGGACGACCTCGACGGCGACCTCAACGAACTGCAACTCGAGAAGCAGTACGCCGAGGAGGCCATCGAGGACCTCCACGACGATATCGAGTCGGCCCAGAACAAGAAGGCCGACGCCGAAGAGCGCGTGGTCGAACTCGAAGCACAAATCGACGAGAAGGAGGCCGAACTCGAGGAGAAGGAGGCCGAAGTCGCGGAACTCGAAGAGGAACTCGCGGACCTCAAGGCCGACCGCGAGGAACTGAAAAACGAACTCGGCGACGCCAAGGGGGCCCGCGACGAGCAGAAAGAGCAGGTCTCCCGCGTCGAATCGAAACTCGAGGACCTCCGAGACCAGCGTGACCGCCTCGAATGGGAGGTCGACGAACTCGCCTCGCAGGTCGAAGAGTACGACCCCGAGGAGATTCCGGACCACGACACTGTCAAGCAGGAAATCCAGCGCCTCGAAGCCGAAATGTCGGCCCTAGAGCCGGTCAACATGCTGGCTATCGACGAATACGACGAGGTGCAGGACGACCTCGAAGACCTCGAAGCAAAGCGGGATACGCTGGTCGACGAGGCCGACGAGATTCGCGACCGCATCGACCAGTACGAAGCCCGCAAGAAGGAGACGTTCATGGACGCCTACGAGGGCATCAACGAGCAGTTCGAGGACATCTTCTCGCGACTCTCGGGCGGGTCGGGCGAACTCGTCCTCGAGGACCCCGAGGACCCCTTCGAGGGCGGCCTGACGATGAAGGCCCAACCGCGGGACAAGCCGGTTCAGCGCCTCGACGCCATGTCCGGCGGCGAGAAATCGCTGACGGCGCTGGCGTTCATCTTCGCCATCCAGCGGTACAACCCCGCACCCTTCTACGCGCTGGACGAGGTGGACGCCTTCCTCGATGCCGCCAACGCCGAGATGGTCGGCGAGATGGTCGAGGAACTGGCCGGCGACGCACAGTTCGTCGTCGTCTCCCACCGCTCGGCACTCTTGGAGCGCTCCGAGCGCGCCATCGGCGTGATGATGCAGGACGACAACGTCTCCGCGGTGACGGGTATCGACCTGTCGTCGGAGGGGGTGCCGGCGGATGATTGACGAAAACGAGCCGGAAGACGACGAGAAACGCACCGACGGCGGTGCGGCCGACGACATCCCGCTGAACATCGCGGGCCACGAGAAGGAGAAGAAGCGCCGAGAGCAGGAAAACGGCGCGAGTACGAACGGTACGGAGCCGGACGTCAACGGAAACGGAACGGGTGACGTGGACGGAGATGAAGACGACGCAGTCCTCTCGGAGTTCGACGTTTCCGAATCGGACGCTGACGACGACGAGGTCGAACCCGTCGAGTTGCTCGTCCAGTTGGCCAAGGACGGCGAAATCGACCCGTGGGACATCGACGTCGTGACGGTCACCGACAAGTTCCTCGACCGCCTCGATGAGGCGGACCTCCGAACCGGCGGCCGGGCGCTGTTCTACGCGTCGGTACTGCTACGGATGAAAAGCGACGCGATGTGGGTCGACGAAGACGAGCAGGAGGAGGAGTGGGCCGAGGAGCCCTGGGAGGAGGGCCCGCCGCCCGAGGAGGGCGGGCCGGTCGTCGACCCCTTCGACGAACTGGAGCGGGAAATCGACCGGCGTATCGACCGGAAACGGGCCCGTGGAATGCCGGAGACGCTGGACGAGCTGGTTCGGGACCTCCGGGAGCACGAACGCGATACGTGGTGGAAGGAATCGAGGACCTACGACACCTCGGAGTCGCCGTCCGGGTTCTCTCGCGGCGCGCAGACGCTGGATTACCACTCGGGCGACGACTTCCGGATGGACGACGAACCGACCGCCGACGACGTGACGGGGACGGCCCACGACGAGCACATGGAGGATATCATCAACGACGTCTACGTCGAACTCCAGAGCCACTACGAGCAGGGCCGCGACGAGGTGCTCTTCGCCGAGGTGCGTGAGGCCGGCGGGTCGACGGTCAACACCTTCCTCGGATTGCTCTTCTTGGCTCACCGCGGACAGGTCAAACTCCAGCAGGACGACCTCTTCGGCGACCTCTGGGTGCAGGACCCCTCGGCGACGCCCGTCGAGGAACCCGCAGCGGCCGACGACTGACTTCTTGAAACTCCGGAACCATTTGCCGATACATTTATATTTGAAACTGTGGTAGGGTATAGCACATCATGACGCCGTCACGATTCAGAGAGCGGCTCGCCGAGACCCGCGACCGAGTAGACCCCGACGACGTGGTGACGGCGCTGACGTACGTCCGCGAGGACGCCCGTCAGCGATAATCCTCGATAAGTAGTTCGACGTCCTCGCGCGTTTCGCGGCCGATAGCCTCGGGTGGGGTGTTGATTGCGCCGTCGAGCGCCTGCTGACACGCGCAGTCGGGGTGCTCGTCGAGCGACCCGATTATCGAATCCAGCAGGTCGGACATCGACCCCTCGTTCGCTTCAGCGTTTGCCAGCACCGTCTCCAGTGAGACTTCTTCGCCCTCGTACCAGACGTCGTAGTCGGTGACGCCCGTAATCGTCGCATAGCAGAGTTCGGCCTCGCGGGCGAGATGCGCCTCGGGGACCGTCGTCATGCCGATGACGTCGAAGCCGCGGTCCCGGTAGAACTCGCTTTCGGCCTGCGTGGAGAACTGCGACCCCTCGATACAGACGTAGGTACCTTCCTCGACCACCTCGGCGTCCGTCGCGTCCGAATGGGCGGCCAGTTCTTCGGTCAGATGCGGACAGTAGGGGTTGGCCATCGAGACGTGGACGGTGATGCCGTCGCCGAAGAAGGAGCGCGGCCGGTCGCGGGTGCGGTCGAACAGTTGGTCGGGGACCACGAGCGTCCGCGGCGGGAGGTCCTCACGGAGGCTGCCGACGGCGTTGGTCGCGACGATGCGGTCGACGCCGACCTGCTTCAGTGCGTGAATGTTCGCCCGATAGGGGACGTTCGTCGGGTCGTACTGGTGGTTGCGGCCGTGACGCGGGAGGAAGGCGACCTTCGTGCCGTCGACGTCGCCGACTTCCAGCGGCGCGCTCGGGGCGCCGAAGGGGGTCTGGACCCGCTCTTCGTAGGTGTTCTCGAAACCCAGCGCCTCGTAGATGCCGCTGCCGCCGATGATGCCGAGCATGGGTCGACCTACGTCGCCCGGTGACTTCCCTTTATGCCCCGCGAGTCCTACTTTCGGGTATGATTCCGACGGGGATGGACCCCCTCGACAGACGCCTCCGCGGCGGCGTCCCACCGGGAACGTTGCTGACGTTTACCGCGCCGCCGGAAACCCAATCGGAACTCGTCCTCGAGGAGGTTGCCCGTAAAAACGAGTCGACGTACGTCTCCACGGTTCGGGACGCGTCGGTCGTCGCCGAGCGCCTCCCGGACACCTCGGTGACCGCGACGACGCCGGAGGAGTTGCTGGCGGCCCCGGAGGAGTTCCTCTCGGTTCCCGACGGTGGCTGTCTCGTCGTCGATGCGGTGACGGCTCTCGAACTGAGCGACGATGCGGCGGCCTACCGGGCGTTCCTCGACGCCGCCGCCGATGCCGCTGGGGCGTCGAACGGCCTCGTCCTTCTACACGGCCACGAACCCGAGACGGAGCCACCCCAGCGATGGCTCACCTACGCTCGCGCGGACATGACCTGGCGGCTCTCGCTGGTCGTCAACCCGCTGGCCGTCGAAACCCGTCTGTCCATCACGAAGAACCGCGACGGGGTTGCGCTGGACGAACCGCTGAAACTCCGCCTGACGGACCACGTCGTCGTCGACACCAGCCGGGACATCTGAGTGCGCACCGGACTCAGGTATCGGCCTTCGCTGCTTCGTACTTCTCCCGCACCCGTTCGAACAACTCTTGCCCCCGCTCGGTCGAGAGCCGTGGCTCGCTGGTCGCGAAGAACTCGTCGAGGGCGTCGTATTCCTCGAAGTGTTCGTTGTCGGCGTCGGGGTCGTAGCGGCCCGCCCGCTCGTAGACCAGCGCCTGCAGGCAGGTATCCAGCAGGTCCATGTCCTTGACGAACCGGGCTTCCGGGCTCTCGCGGGCCTCGTAGTCCTCCCAGACCTCCCGAACGTCCGCACCGAGGCCCGAAAGCGGCCCTTCCATGGCCGCGCGTTCGCGGCGTTCCTTCTCGGCTTTCTCGACTGTCTGGGCACCTGCTTCGGCCCGCGTCGCGATATCGCCGATTTCGGCCTCGGCGACGTCGTGGACGGCCGCGAGTTCGAGCGCGCGTTCGCGGTCGAGGTCCGACGGGCAGAAACGGACGACGAGCAGGCTCACGCCCCACGAGTGGGCGGCGACGGATTCGGGGTTCTCGATTCCGCGGAGTTGCCAGCCCGTGCGAATCTCGTCTTTCAGGTCGTAGGAGCGGACGAGTGCCTCGATGGCGTCCTCGCTCTCGTCGTCGGTCACGCTATGCGAGTTGCCAGCGCCCGTCGCCGGCCGAGTCGGCGACGTTGCGGCGCTCCATTTCCTCCAGTACCTCGTCGAGGCGGTTCGGCTGGGCGATTTCCATCTCGATGCGCTCGACGCGGTGATACTCCGAGAGGAAATGGCGGATATCGGCCTTGGTGAACGTCTCCTGGTCGGCCTTCTCCATGACGCCGCTGATGAGGTCAATCATGTCCTCGATGAAGTTCCAGGGGTAGACGACCCACGTCCACTCCTCGAGGCGCTCGCCGACGAACTCGGGTTCGAACTCGCTGGTCTGGAGCAACTGCAGCGTTGCGGTCCGGACGTTTGCGCAGTCGCGGTCGTTGACGTACTCGTGGGCGCGGCGAATCGAGCCGCCAGTGTCGGCGATGTCGTCGATGACCAGCACGTCCTTGCCCTCGACGCTGCCTTCGGGCATCGGGTATCGGACCTGCGGTTCGTCGGCCTTCTGACCGGTGCCGACGTAGTGTTCCATCTTCAGGCTCGTCAGGTCGTTGAGACCGAGGAAGTCACAGATACAGCGCCCGGCGAACCAGCCGCCGCGGGCCAGCGCGACGACGACGTCCGGTTCGAAGTCGGCGGCCTTGACCTGATTCGCGACGTTCCGACAGAGGCCGTAGATGTACTCCCAGTTGGTGACGGTGCATTTGAACTCGTCCGGGAGGTCGCTCATGTCCCGAAACTCTGGGGCGGCCAGCATTAATCCCACCGACCCGCGACGTTCGTGGCCGAACCTCTAAGCCGCAGGCGCCGAAACGCGAGCCATGTCCGAGTTCGAGACCTTCGACCACGAGGCCCACATGGGGGCAGCTATCGACCTCGCCCGTGAGGCCGCCGAGCGCGGGGACCGCCCGTTCGGCTCCGTGCTGGTTCGTGACGACGAAATCGTCATGCGGGAGTCCAATCGCGTCCTCACCGAGGACGACATCCGCCGGCACCCGGAACTCCATCTCGCCCACCGGGCGATGCGCGAAATGGACCCCGACACACGCGCGGAGACAGTCATGTACACGAGTACCGAGCCGTGTCCGATGTGTAGCGGCGGGATGCGGTACGCGGAACTCGACCGCGTCGTCTACAGCGTCAGTGCCGAGGAAGTCGTCGAGTTCACGGGCGGCGAGCCGGCGACCCGCGCCTCCGAGATACTCGACTGTGAGGTGGTCGGCGGCGTCGCCAACGGGGCCGGCAGAGCCGTCCACGAGGAGTTCTGGTAGCGGGCGGGTCGGGTGACACGAATCGGTTCGGCGCACTGCTCCGGTCCCGTCGCCCGACTTAAGAACCGCGGGCGAGACGTGCGGGTATGGACACGCGACGTACGCTGCTGGTCGACGCCTTCACCGACGAGCCGCTTTCGGGGAACCCGGCGGGGCTGGTCCCCGACGCCGAAGGGCTCTCTGAGGACGCGATGGGTGCGATAGCCGACGAACTGAACGCCTCCGAAACAGCCTTTCTGCTCCCGAGCGAGGAGGCCGACCGCCGGGTTCGCTACTTCACGCCGACACAGGAGGTCGACCTCTGTGGGCACGCGACGGTCGCTAGCCACGCGTGGCTCGCCGAGGACGGCCAACTCGACGACGGCGAACACACCCTCGAAACGAACGTCGGCGTCCTCGATATCGAAATCGAGGACGGAACGGTCTGGATGACACAGGACACCGCCGACGTGAACCGGGTGGACCTCGACTACGAGCGGGTCGGTTCGGCCCTCGGTGTCGACCCGGCGACGCTGACCGATATCGGTGCTGACATGCCGCTGGCGACGGCCTCGACCGGCCTCGGCTTCCTCATGGTTCCCGTCAACTTCCTCGAAGCCCTCTCGGGGATGGACCCCGATATGGGCGCAATCGCCGAACTGACCGAGGAGTTGGACGTGACCGGCATCTACGCCTTCACCTTCGATTCGCTGGACCGGGATGCGACGCTCCACGCGCGGATGTTCGCACCCGCGGCGGGCGTCGACGAGGACCCGGTCACCGGGACGGCCTCCGGCGCAGCGGGTGCCTACCTTCGGGAATACAGGGCCTTCGACGGCGAGTTCCCCGACGAGATGGTCTTCGAACAGGGGCACTTCCTCGACCGGCCGGGACGGGTTCGGGTGCGTGCCCGGAGCGACCCCGTAACGGTCGGCGGGCGGGCGGTGACGGCACTCGACGGTAGTATCGTCGTTCCGGAGTTCGACGAGGACGACATCATCGAAGCCTGAGAACGCCCGGTAGGGTGCGGCTACCGGCGGCCGAATTCGGCCGTGTGCCCCGCTAACAACCCTATATCGTTTCCGACAATCCTTGTCGAAACGGCGCGCTTCGGAACCTTCTTTAGCGGTGTGGACGGTGGTTCACCTACAAGATGGCTGTACTCTGGCTGGACGAAATCGGCGCCGACGACCTCGGGGCGGTCGGCGGCAAGGGCGCATCCCTCGGCGAAATGACGGCCGCGGGACTGCCCGTTCCGCCCGGTTTCGTAGTCACCGCGCAGACCTACCGAACGTTCATCGAGGAGACCGGAATCGACGACGAGCTGTTCGAGGCAGTCGACGTCGATTCGGACGATTCCGAGGCGCTGGCCGAAGCGGAGGCCAGAGCGAAGGAACTCATCCTCGAGACGGAACTACCCAAGCCGGTCCGAGAGGACATCCTCGCGTCCTACGACGAACTCGACGATGGCAAGGCGTTCGTCGCGGTTCGGTCCTCCGCGACCGCCGAGGACCTGCCCGATGCCTCCTTTGCGGGTCAACAGGAGACGTTCCTCAACATCACCCGCGAGGACCTCATCGACCGGGTCAAACACTGTTGGGCGTCGCTGTTCACTCAGCGTGCTATCTACTACCGCAACGAGCAGGGCTTCGAACACGACGTCGTCGACATCGCCGTCGTCGTCCAGAAGATGGTCGCCGCCGACAAATCCGGCGTCATGTTCACCTCCCACCCCTCGACCGGTGAGCCGAAAATCATCATCGAGGCCGCGTGGGGGCTCGGCGAGGCCGTCGTCTCCGGGTCGGTCTCCCCGGACAACTACGTCGTCGACCGCGAGACCGGCGAGATGCTGGAGACCACCGTCGCCGACAAGAAGGTCCAGATGGTCAAAGACGAGGCCACCGGCGAGACCGTCGAACGCGACGTGCCCGAGGACAAACGGCACGAACAGGTCCTCGACCGGAACGAAATCGAGGAACTCATCGACCTCGGCGAGCGCGCCGAGGACCACTACGACGAACCGCAGGACATCGAGTGGGCCATCGCGGACGGCGACGTCTACATGCTGCAGTCCCGTCCGATTACGACGATTTCCGACGATGCCGCCGGGGAAGCGACCGCCGACGGCAACGGCAACGGCGAGGGCGAGCAACTCGTCCAGGGCCTCGGCGCCTCGCCTGGCATCTCCTCTGGTCCGATCCGCATCGTCCGCAAACTCGACCAGCTCGACAAGGTCAGCGAGGGCGACATCATCGTCACCGAGATGACGACGCCCGACATGGTGCCCGCGATGAAACGCGCCAGCGGCATCATCACCGACGAGGGCGGCATGACCAGCCACGCCGCCATCGTCGCCCGCGAACTCGGCGCTCCGGCAGTCGTCGGCGCCGGCAACGCCAGCGAAGTCCTCAGTGACGGCCAAACCGTCACCATCGACGGCGACAAGGGCACCGTCACCGAGGGGTCGGTCGAACCCGAAGAGGAGACCGACGCCGTCGAGGAGGTCCGTCCGCAGAGTCCCGTCAAGCCGATGACGGCAACCGAAGTGAAGGTCAACGTCTCCATTCCGGAGGCCGCCGAACGCGCCGCCGCGACCGGCGCCGACGGCGTCGGCCTGCTCCGGATGGAACACATGATTCTCTCGACGAACAAGACGCCCGAGCGCTACCTCGAAGACCACGGCGAGGACGCCTACATCGACGAAATCGTCGAGGGCGTCCGCGGCGTGGCCGACGAGTTCTACCCCCGCCCCGTTCGCGTTCGCACCCTCGACGCGCCGACCGACGAGTTCCGGCAACTCGAAGGCGGCGAGGACGAACCCCACGAGCACAACCCAATGTTGGGCTACCGTGGCATCCGTCGGAGCCTCGACCGGCCGGACGTCTTCAAATACGAACTGGAGGCGTTCAACCGACTCTTCGACATGGGTTACGACAACGTCGAAATCATGTTCCCGCTGGTCAACGACGCCGAGGACGTCCTGCAGGCGCGGAACCTGATGGAAGAAGCCGGCATCGACCACGAGAAACGCCGCTGGGGTGTCATGATCGAGACGCCCGCCTCGGCGCTGACCATCGAGGACATGGCCACCGAGGGCATCGACTTCGCCTCCTTCGGCACCAACGACCTCACCCAGTACACCCTCGCGGTCGACCGGAACAACGAGCACGTCGCCGACCGCTTCGACGAACTCCACCCCGCGGTGCTGAAACTCATCGAGACGACCATCGAGACCTGCCGCGAACACGACATCGACACGTCGATTTGTGGGCAGGCCGGGTCCAAGCCGGAGATGGTCCAGTTCCTCGTCGAGGAGGGCGTCTCCTCAATCTCCGCGAACATCGACGCCGTCCGCGATGTCCAACACGAGGTCAAGCGGAAAGAGCAGAAACTGCTGCTGGATTCGGTCCGCTAACGCCGCTCCGTATTCGACCGGAACCGCCCATCACGTCACTTTTATTCGCCGATTCCCTGGTTGGCCCATGCGACGAGGCCTCGCGGCTGTTGCGTTGGTGTGTTTAGTAGCGCTCGCCGGGTGTTCGGCCCTTCCCGGTTCCGGAACGTCAGACAGCAGTGCACCGGGCATCGAGAACGGCGAACTGAACGACTCCGAGGCGTTGCTCGACGCCCACGTCGAGGAGTTGACGGCATCTGGCTACGCCCACGAACTCAACGTCAGCCAGCGGGTCGGCCCCGAGGGCGACCGGATGGAGGTCGAACGCCGCCAGCGAACCAGCGTGGCGCCCAACGCCACCGAGTATCAGTCCCAGTTGGTAAACAACGGACGGACGTCCTCGCGGTTCATGATTTGGGGCAACGAGACGGTCGAATTCCGGAGCATCGAGGCGGGCGGTACCCGCGACTTCCAGCGCGCGGACCCGACACCACCTGCGGCGCTGGCGGGCAGCCAGTTATTCGAATCGCACCTGACGGCACCCTTCGAGGTCGAGGAAGTCGACGAACGCGAGGGGCCGAACCGTATCCATCTCCGTGCGACGGGCCGGCCGTCGGACACGTCGGCGTTCCCACGCGGCGCGACGAACATCAGCAACTACGAGGTGGAACTGGTCGTCGACGAGCGCGGGCGGATTCTGACGTTCAGCGCGCAGGCCGACTACCAGCTCAACGGCGAGCCGGCCGACTACCGGCTCGATTTCAACGTCACGGCGACGAGCGACCCGGGCGTCGAACGACCCGAGTGGGTCGACGCCCTCGAATCGTAGCGGGAAACAACACAACGGATAAAGGTGCGGACACGAATTCGGGAACGTATGCAGCGGGCCGAACCGCAGGATTTCAGCCGAGTGCTGTCGTCGATGTGCACGGAGCCACATCCGTCGGCCCGTGAGGCGGCCGAACGCTTCCTCGCGACCAACCCCGGCGACCCCGGCACCTACGAAACGGTCGCCAAACTCGAACGCGAAGCCGTCGACATGCTCGGGGAGGTGGCCGGCCTGCCCGACGCGGCGGGCTACATCTCCTCGGGCGGCACCGAGGCCAACATTCAGGCGGTCCGCATCGCTCGCAACCGCGGCGACACTCGCAACCCGAACTTCGTTGCGCCCGCCTCCGCGCACTTTTCCTTCCGCAAGGCCGCGGACATCCTCGGCGTCGAGTTACGGACCGCGCCGCTCGAAGACTACCGCGCGAACCTCGACGGCGTCGCCGAACTCATCGACGACGACACCGTGCTGGTCGTCGGCGTCGCCGGCACCACCGAATACGGCCGCGTCGACCCGATTCCCGCCTTGGCGGACATGGCCAACGACGTCGACGCGCTCTGTCACGTCGACGCCGCGTGGGGTGGGTTCGTCCTGCCGTTTACCGCCCACGCGTGGAACTTCGATGACGCCGACATCGACACGATGACCATCGACCCCCACAAGATGGGGCAGGCGGCAGTCCCTGCCGGCGGCCTGCTGGCCCGCGGGCCGGAACTGCTGGACGAACTCGCCATCGATACGCCGTATCTGGAATCCACCTCGCAGGTGACGCTGACGGGGACCCGCAGCGGCGCGGGCGTCGCAAGCGCCGTCGCCGCGATGGAGGAGTTGTGGCCCGAGGGCTACGAGGCCCAGTACCGTCGCTCTCAGACCAACGCCGACTGGCTGGCTGCCGAGGTCCGTTCCCGCGGCTTCGATGTCGTCTCGCCCGTCCTCCCCATCGTCGCGATGGATTTCTCCCGGGACCGCATCGCCGAACTGCGCGACCACGGCTGGCGCATCTCGCCGACCGAAAACGGCGAGGCCCGCGTGGTCTGTATGCCCCACGTCACCCGGCCGATGCTGCAGGAGTTCCTCGACGACCTCGACCGACTGTCCTAAGGACGAACGGCGGGTTTCGACCCGCTAAACTGTTCATAAACCGTCTAAACGGTCGAACGGTCTCGCCGGTTGAAGTCCATCCGGTGTCTCCAATCGGGTACAATGAAGCGAACGATAGCAATCCTGTTCGCCGTGCTGGTCGTCGCGAGTGCCTTCGCCGCGCCCGCGGCCGCACAGCCCGGCGACACCGTCGACGAGTGTCAGAACGCCGACGAAGGCCCGAGCGGCGATGCGGGGCCGCCGGGCTTCGTGGGCGGCCTCCTCGGCGGCGTCGCCGGGTTCCTCGGTGACCTCTTCAGCGGGCTGCCGGTGCCCAACTTCGTCAAGGGCTTTTTCGGCGCTTCGACCTGCTGACGGAGCGGCTGTCGGCACGTAAATAAACGGTAACCGACGTGGTCGAATTCGGTGTTTTTCGTCCGACGGTCCAAACTTAAGGTGGGCCCCGTACTGAGGCCACCCATGAACCTGCTTTTGGGGGCACGGACCGGGGTGTTTCGGGGCGACCCCGAGGCGGCCGAGGACCCGGTTCGCGTCCTCGATTCCGACCGCGTGCTCCGCGTGCGGACGTTCGGCCCGCGGGTCTATGCGGCGACCCGCGGCGGCCTCTACCGCTCGCTCGATAGCGGCCGGTCGTGGACCCATATCGAGACGCCGCGGCCGGAGGTGTATTCGGTGCTGGAAGCGCCGGTCGGCGAACGACTCTACATCGGCACCCATCCCGCCCATATCTACGTCTCCGAGGACGCGGGCGAGACGTGGGACGGGTGTGAGAGCCTCCAAGACCTCCCCTCACGCGAGGAGTGGTACACGCCGCGGCATCGCAACGAGTCTCACGTCCGGGCGCTCCGGTCTGCGGGCGGCGAGCGCGTCGTCGCCGGCATTGAGGTCGGTGGCGTCCACCTCAGCGAGGACGGCGGGGAGACGTGGACCGAGCGGCGACAGGGCGTTCACGACGATATCCATCACGTGCTCGTACGGAGCGTCGACGAATGGGTCGCCTCGACGGGCAACGGCCTCTATCGGACGCGCGATTCGGGGCGTTCGTGGACCCGCCTCGACGATGGCGGCGACCGGCGGTACTTCCGGGAGGCCTTCGCGTACGACGGCCGCCTCTATGCGGCCGCGGCGGCCGGCCCGCCGGCGACGTGGGATGGCCCGAAGGGAACCGATGCTGCCCTCTATGAGTCCTGCGACGGCGGCGACACGCTCGAACCCGTCGAGTACGCGGGCTCGCCCGGCGGGTTCGTCCTCTCGTGGGCCGCGGCCGACGGGGAGGTGTACGCGGGCACCACCGACGGCCTCCTGCTACACCGGGAAGCCGACGGCTGGTTCGGCGTCGGGTCGGTGCCGGCCGAAATCGGGTCGCTTGCGGCCGTCGAGTAGGTTCCGGCGGCGGACCCCGCACACATATGTCGACGGAACGACACCACTGAGATATGGACCTCTGGAGTCCCGAGAGCTACTGGCTCGTCCGACTCCTCTTTCAGCGCGCGCTTGCGGTCATCTACCTGCTTGCCTTCCTCGTCGCGGCGACACAGTTCCGGCCGCTGGTCGGCGAGGACGGCCTGCTGCCGCTTTCCGAATACGCCGACAACGCGGCGTTCAAGGAGCGGCCGGGCCTCTTCCATCTCGTTCCGAGCGACCGGGCTATCGGCATCGCGGCGTGGTCGGGGGTCCTCCTCGCGGTGGCTGCCATCGTCGGCGTGCCCTACTGGCTGCCCGACCCGTTCGCGATTCCCGCCTCGATGCTGCTGTGGGCGGCGATGTGGGGACTCTACCTTTCCTTCGTCAACGCCGGCCGAATCTTCTACGGCTACGGGTGGGAGTCGATGCTGCTGGAGACGGGCTTTCTCGCGATTTTCTTGGGCGCCGGCGCCTCGGGGCCGCCGGTCCTCGTCGTCTGGCTGGTCAAGTGGGTGCTGTTCCGCAACATGTTCGGCGCGGGCCTCATCAAGATTCGCGGCGACGATTGCTGGCGGGAGTTGACCTGTCTCGATTATCACTACGAGACCCAACCGATTCCGAACCCCCTGAGCTGGTTCGCCCATCACCTGCCGGACCGCTTTCACCGCGTTGAGGTGCTGGGCAACCACGTCGTCGAACTGGCGGTGCCGTTCCTCTATTTCGCCCCGCAACCCTACGCGTCCATCGGCGGCGCGCTCACGGTCGGCTTCCAGTTGTGGCTCATGACGACGGGCAATTTCGCGTGGCTGAACGCGCTGACCATCGTGCAGGCGATTCCGACCTTCAGCGACGAGGTGTTGCTGTCGCTCGCGCCCTCGTCGGTCGGGGCCTCGGTGCCGTCGGCCGCCCCGACGCCGACCTACCTGCAGGTCGCCGCAGTCGCCCTGACAGCCGTCGTGGTCGTCCGGAGCGTCAAGCCAGCGGCGAACATTCTCTCGCGGACGCAGGCGATGAACGCCTCCTTCGACCCGGTACATCTGGTCAACACCTACGGCGCCTTCGGGTCGATTACCAAGCGCCGGTATCAACTCGTTATCGAGGGGACGGACGCCGAAGAGCCCGGCCCCGACGACTGGCAGGAGTACGATTTCAAGGGCCAACCGGTCGCGACCGACGAGCGGCCGCCTCAGTGGGCGCCGTACCACCTCCGACTCGACTGGCAGTTGTGGTTCGCGGCGATGCGACCCCAACCCGGCCCCCGACAGCGGTGGCTCTTCCGGCTGCTCGAAAAACTGCTGGAGAACGACGAGGCGACGCTTTCGCTTATAAATCACAACCCGTTCCCCGATGACCCGCCGGAGCAGATTCGGGTGTTGCGATACCGCTACGAGTTCACCGACCCCGAGGAGCGCGCCGAGACGGGCGAGTGGTGGAACCGACGGCAGGTCGGCACCTACGTCGAGGCGACCGACCGTTCGGCGCTACGAACGGGCGGCATCGGCCGACGCCGACGGAGGTTCTGAGCATGAAGGACCGACTTTCCGACATTCGGATGGAACCGTTCGTGAAGTACATCGTCGCCGGCGGCCTCGCGCTGGTGGCGGGCCTCTGGGCCGCCGAGTTGGCCGCCTTCGGGACGATTGCGTGGGTCGTCGGCCTTGCGCTGGTCGTGTCGGGCATCGCCGGCCTGTCGGTCGGCATTCACAGCGAAATCGAATACTGACCCATCGAATCCCGAAGGTGCGTCCCATAGCGGGACTGTTTTACCCTCCACGGTCCGCATGTCGTGTATGCACGAGGAGTTCCCTACCGACGAGCCCGCGGTGGTCACCTGCGGGTTGCCGTACGCCAACGGCGACCTGCACGTCGGCCATCTGCGGACCTACGTCAGCGGTGACGCCTTCTCCCGGGCGCTGGACCGTGTCGGCCAGAACGTCGCCTTCGTCTCCGGGTCGGACATGCACGGCACGCCCATCGCCGTCAACGCCGCCGAGGAGGGCGTCGACCCCGAGGAGTTCGCCCTCGAGTACCACGAGCAGTACGAGGAGACGTTCCCGAAGTTCAACGTCGACTTCGACAACTACGGCCACACCCACGACGAGACGAACACCGAGGTCACACGGGAGTTCGTCCGGTCGTGGATCGACAACGACCACATCGTCGAGAAGGAAATCGAGGTCGCCTGGGACGCCGAACAGGACCAGCCGCTTCCGGACCGATTCGTCGAGGGCACCTGTCCCTACTGCGGCGAGAAGGCCCGTGGCGACGAATGTGACGAGGGCTGTCAGCGCCACCTCGAACCCGGCGAAATCGAAGACCCCGTCTCGACGATTACGGGCAACCCCGCCGAGTATCGCACCCGACCCCACAAGTTCCTGCGCCTCTCGGATTTTCAGGATTACCTGCAGTCCTTCATCGACCGGCTCGAGGGCACCGAGAACGCCCAAAATCAGCCCCGAGAGTGGATCGAGGGCGAACTCGAGGACCTCTGTATCACCCGCGACATGGACTGGGGTATCGACTACCCCGGCGAGGGTGAGGAAGCCGAGGACCTCGTCCTCTACGTGTGGGTCGACGCGCCCATCGAGTACGTCGCCTCCACCAAGCAGTACTCCGAGCGGGTCGGAACCGAGGAGTTCGACTGGGAAGCCGCCTGGAAGAACCAAAGCGACGGCACGCCCCCCGAGGGGGGTGAGGCGAGCGATGCGAGCCGATCCTCGTCGGGGTCGGGAACCGTCCCCGACGGCGGCGACATCGTACACATCATCGGCCACGACATTATCCAGCATCACACCGTCTTCTGGCCGTCGATGCTCCGGGGCGCCGACTACAACGAACCCCGCGCCGTGATGGCCTGTGGCTTCGTCAACCTCGCGGGCAAGGCCTTCTCGACGTCCCGCAACCGGGCCGTCTGGGCCGACGACTACATCGAGGCGGGCCTGCACCCCGACCTCTACCGCTATCACATCATCACCGGCAGCGAATTCACCGCCGACGTGAACTTCTCGTGGGACGGCCTCCAAGAGCGCGTCAACAGCGAATTGGTCGGCACCCTCGGGAACTTCTGCTATCGCTCGCTGCTCTTCGCCGAGCGGAACTACGACGGCACGCCCGATACCGACGTCAGCGAGGAGGTTCGGGACCGCATCGAGGAGGCGATGGCCGGGTTCCGCGAGGCCATCAACGACTACCGGGTCCGCGGCCTCGGTCGCGCGCCCGTCGAACTCGCGAAGTTCGGCAACGAGTACATCCAGCAGCACGAACCCTGGAAACTCACCGACGACGACCCCCAACTGGCCGCACAGGTCATCCGCGACTGCGTCCAGATTTCGAAGGCCGTCGCGGTCCTGATGGAACCCGTCCTGCCCGGCAAGGCCGAAGAGCTGTGGGCCCAACTCGGCGAGGACGGGTCGGTCCACGACGCCGCCCTCGGGGATGCGCTTGCGGCCCCGCCCGCCGAGTTCGGCGAACCCGAGGAACTCTTCGAGGGTCTCGAAGACGAACGCGTCGAAGAACTCAACGAGCAACTCGAAGCGAGCATCGCTGCGGCCGAGGCGGAAACCGAAAGCGACGAGGACGCCGCCGCCGAGAGCGACGACATGGACATCGAACCCATCAACGACGAACGAGTCAGTTTCGAGGAGTTCCAGGACCTCGACCTCCGGGTCGCCGAGGTGCTGGAAGCCGAACCCATCGAGGGCGCCGACAAACTCGCGAAACTGCAGGTCGATATCGGCGTCGAAGAACGGCAAATCGTGGCCGGCATCAAGCAACTCCACGACCTCGATGAGTTGCCCGGCACGCGCATCGTCGTCGTCGCCAACCTCGAAAAGAACGAACTGTTCGGCGTCGAGTCCAACGGCATGCTGCTGGCGGCGGGCGAGGACGCGGACCTGCTGACGACCCACGGCGACTCCGAACCCGGGACGAAGGTTCGATAACGCCGCCGATTCGCCTTTTATAGACAGCAACGGCGTCCGGTCCCGACAACCATTTGCGCGGCCTCTCCCTAACCCAGTTATGAGCGACCGCGAGGACCCCCCGGCATCGGCCGAGGACGAAGACGACGATGAATGGGCCTACACGCTCTCGGACCTCGAGGACCGTGATGCGGCCGCCGAGGAGCGTATCCGGCCAATCGAGGCCGGTACGCCGTCGCTGGAGGGGACCGTCTTCGTCCTTCTGGGCGTCGCCTTTGCCGTCTTCATCATCTCGCGGCTTTTCTTGGGTTGAGGCATCTGACTCGCGCTATGCGGTGCGGTTTCGGTCCGAACCATT
The DNA here is from genome assembly GCF_013391085.1 of Natronomonas halophila. NCBI lineage: Archaea > Methanobacteriati > Methanobacteriota > Halobacteria > Halobacteriales > Natronomonadaceae > Natronomonas > Natronomonas halophila. Next base: position 2,294,377 of record NZ_CP058334.1, read on the forward strand.
AACCTCCGGTACCTCTAAGCGGTGGTATGGCCGAACTCTTCGGCTACTCGGTACCGTTCCTGCTCGTCGTCGCCGGAGCGGTGCTGATGGTCATGGAGGCGTTCGCCCCCGGCGCACACTTCATCGTCATCGGACTCGCCCTGCTCACGGCGGGTCTCGTCGGGTTGGCCGTCGGGCCAGCGCTGCCGACGGCCGTCCTGCCGTTGGTCCTTGCTGGCGTCGTCCTCGCTGCTGGCGGCGCCGCCCTCTACGTCTACCGGACGTTCGATTTCTACGGCGGAAAGGGCGCCGGCACGACCTCGGATTCGGCGTCCCTGCGCGGCAAGACCGGCCACGTCACCGAACGGGTCACGAAAAACGACGGCGAGATAAAACTGGACAGTGGCGGTTTCAACCCCTACTATCAGGCTCGTGCGATGGACGGCGAGATAGCCGAAGGCGAGGAAGTGATGGTCGTCGACCCCGGCGGCGGCAACGTGGTCACCGTCGAATCCGTCTCGGCCTTCGAGGACGACATCGACCGCGAACTCGCCGCCGACCGTCAGCAGGAGGACACCGAGGCCGAGCGGAACGCCGACGAGGAACGCGACGCCGCCTGAGGCCCGCTCGGCGGTCGGGTGACTATGTTTCGCCGAGCGTGGCGACCACGAGGAACGTTTCGGGTCGAACCGCCTCGTGGACGATTTCGAAGCCGTGGTCGCCGAGCGCTGCCGTCGCCTCTTCGACGGTGAATCGCTCGTCGACCGGCGGGCCGTGTTCGCCGCTGCCCGTCGCGGCCCAGTCGACGATGGCGAGTCGTCCGCCGGGCGCCAGGACGCGGCTGATTTCCGCAATGGCCTCGTCGCTCGCGAACTCGTGGTAGGTCATCGTCGAGAACGCGGCGTCGAGGCCGTCGTCGGCCAGCGGGAGGTCGCCCACGCCGCTGGTTACGGGTTCGACGTTCTCCGGGAGGCCCTTCTCCCGGTAGTAGTCGTGCATCTCCTCCTGTATATCGACGGCGTACACCCGGTCTGCATGGGGGGCGACCTCGTCGGTATAGAAGCCGGTGCCGCTCCCGAGGTCGGCGACGGTGTCGGTCCCTTCGGGGGCGACGGCCCAGAGCAGTTCCTCCGCCGAGAGGAACCGGTACCGTCGGGCGGCGTCTTCGAGTCGGTCGGCACCGGCGGCGTCGAAGGTGTGATACCCCATTACAGGTTCCCGAAGGCGTCGTCGACGAGTTCGCCGGTTTCGGCGATGATGTCGGCCATTTCCTCGTCGTCGGGCGACATCCCGAGGAGGCGAGCGATGCGCATGATGGAGACGTGGTAGACGCGCTGTCGGCCGGGCGCTTCCTCCCAGACGACGACGTTGCAGGGCATCAGCGCGCCGAGGCGGTTGTCGGTGGCGTCGAGCGCACGGTCGGCCATGTTCGGGTTGCACGCGCCGAGGACGTGGTAGGGGTCCCGCCCCGCGTCGACCTTCTCGTTGAGCATCTCGGAGACGGAGAACTCGACGGGGATGCCGAACCCGGCGTCCGTGAAGGCCTCACGGACGTGTTCGATGGCTTCCTCGTGGCCCATCTCGAGGGTCGTCTGTTCTTCACCGATTTCGTCCGGGTCGATCTGCGAGGGGTCGATAGGGAGTGGCATTCACGTAATATATTGGGTGCTTGGAGAAAAACTCTTTCGGCACCGACATCGGAGGACATGGGATATACTGGTTAAATCGGCCGATCAATAACCACAAAGCCAATCAACGTCGATAGTGTTCTTGCGCATAAATGGATAATAAGAGCAATATTACGCGGCGCAGAGTCCTCCTCGCTGGTGGGGCGACGACGGTCTTCGGCGGCGGTATCGCGTATCTCGCGTCCCGCTCCGAATCGAGCAGTCCGACGTACGTTCCCGAGGCCTCCGGGTCGAGCGAGGGGACGACTGGTCTCGGTATCGAACTCGCCGGCCGGCCCATCGCTGGTAACGCCGATGCACCGGTCGATATCTACTACTGGACCGATTACCTCTGTCCCTTCTGCAAGAAGTTCGAGACGGAGACGCTTCCGGACCTCGGCTCGAACTACATCGATACCGGTGAGGTGCGGCTTGTCGCTCTCTCGTATCCCAACATCGGGGAGTACTCGATGCCCGCGGCCGTCTGGGGCCGCTGTGTCTGGTCGCAGGTCGCCGACAGCAACCCGGACGCGTTCTGGCGGTGGCACGAGGCGGCCTTCGACGAACAGGCGGAATCCGGCAAGGACTGGGCCGACGAGGGGACCTTCCGGGGCGTCACCGAACGGACTGCCGGCGTCGCCGTCTCCGAAGTCGATTCTTGCCGGCAGAACCGCCGCGAGGAGATCCGCGCCTCCATCGAGCCGAACCTCGAGATCGCGCAGTCGGCTGGGATACAGGGCACGCCGGGGTTCGTCATCTACAACCGCGATTCGGAGGCGGCGGGAAAGCTCGTCGGCGCCCACCCCTATGAGAACTTCGAGAGCGCCATCGAACGGGTTCGACAGGCATGACCGAAACTCATCCCACCCGCGGGTCGTGGGTCCGTGACCTCGTGTCGGCGCTCGGCTACCCGCTCACGTCGAACCGCCGACTGCTGGTCGCGGGTGCCGTCGCGGTGCTGACCTACGCGCTGTTGGTGTTGAGCACGTTCCCGCAGTTCACGATACAGCTTCTGGCGAGGGACCCGACCGATATCTTCTATGCGGTGGCGTCGCTGACCCGCGAGACGTATCTGAGCGTCGGCTGGGTCGGCCTGGGTCTCGTCACGACATATGCGCTGTTGACGGGCGTGGCCGTGACGAACGCGGTCACGCTCTTCCGTCGGGCCCGCCGAAGGAGTGCCTCGACGGCCCTCGGTATCCTTCCGGGCTTTCTGGCCGCCGGCTGTGCGAGCTGTGGCGCCGGCGTCCTCAGCGCTTTGGGCTTCGTCGGCGCGATGGCGGCCCTGCCCTTCGAGGGGAACCTCCTCCGACTCGGCGGCATCCTCCTGTTGCTGTTCTTCCTCGGCCGGACCGGCGACCCCCGGACCTGTTCCATCGATGGAGGGTTCCTCTCGTGACGGACGCCGAACGCTCGGGTCGCCGACGGCGTCTGCTCAAGAGTCTCGGCGTCGGGGTCGGCGCATTCCTGCTTTTCGGGGCCGTCACGGGCCTCCTTCCCAACCCCATCTACGTTCGCATGGTCGAGCGCACGCCGGCCGATTACGTCTTCCTCGTCGCGACTGCCGCCTTCGCCGCGGCGTTCGTCTACCAGCGGTCGCTGACCGATGACCCCATCGGGGACCGCTTTGCGGCCGGCGGAATCGTCGGCGGTTTCCTCGCCTTCGGTTGTCCCATCTGTAACGCGGTGTTGCTCGCGCTGTTCAGTTCTTCGGCGTTGATGACCTACTTTGATCCGCTCCGGCCCGTTCTCGGCGCCGTGAACGTCCTGCTTTTCGTCGGCCTGCTCTACTATCAGCGCCGCCGGTGTACGCGCTGTTGAGGAACAGGTCGGTCCTTCAATTCTGAAATATCGGCGGTGTTCGGCCGTTCTCCCCCCGCGGGAATAGCCACGAATCTTATAACCGAGTACAGCGTAATGTTGGGTATGGAGACCAATATTGGTTCGACCGACCGACTCGTTCGACTTGTGGCGGGTGTGATACTGGCGGCGCTCGGCCTCGCGAACTTCGGTGGCGTCGTGGAACTCGGCTACACCGTCGCCCTGATTGCCATCGTTGTCGGGGCCGTCCTCGTCGGGACTGCCCTGACCCGGATGTGCTTGATCTACCGCATCATCGGCGTCGATACCTGCGCGACGCGGTAGGATGGAGCGCTTCCAGAACACGGGCCAACCCGACTGGGACTGGTGGGGTCGGCTGTGGCCGACGCCCGGGGAGACCCTGCGCCGACTCGGCGTCGAGTCGGACCAGTCGCTTGCCGAGGTCGGGTCCGGAAACGGCTACTTCGCGCTTCCAGCCGCCAGGATAACCGCCCCCGGGACGGTGTACGCCATCGACCTCGATGAGTCACTGCTCGCGGAACTGGAAGCCCTCGCCGACCGACAGGGCATCGACAACGTAGAAACCCTCTGTTGTGACGCGCGGGCGCTGACGGACGGCCTTCCCGAGGCCGTCGATACGGTCCTACTGGCGAACGCGTTCCACGGAATCTCCGACCCCGAGGCCTTCGCCGCGGAGGCGTTCGAAGCGCTCGCTCCCGGGGGACGGTTCCTGGTCGTCAACTGGCAGGACCGCCCGCGCACCGAGACGACCGTACTGGGCGAGCCCCGCGGGCCGCCGACCGAACTCCGGGTTTCGCCCTCGGAGACGCGGGCTATTATCGAGGACGCCGCTCCGTTTTCGACCGCTCGTCGCGTCGAGTTACCGCCCTACCACTACGCGCTCTGCTTCGAGCGGTAGCACGGTCGGTCCCTTTTCAAGTTCGTTTGATGTACGCTGATTGACCCCTGCCGAGCCGGAGGATTCGAACCTTCAAAAATCGTCGTCGCGACAGTGGAACAGAGGGAAGAACAGTCGGGATACTGCGAGCCGGGAACGTTAGACGAGCAGTTGGATGTCGGCATCGGCCATGTCCTCGAGGGCCGTCGCCGCGCCGACGCCGGTGGTGACGCCGTCGTAGAAGTCGTCCTCGTCGTAGTCCATCAGGTCGATGGTCATCTGACAGGCCTGGAACTCCACGCCCATGTCGAGGGAGGTCTCGAGGAGCTCCTCGATGGAGGCCGTGTCGTTGTCCTCGATTTTCTTCTCCATCATCTTCGTCGTCATGCGGTCCATGCCGGGGAGCGCGCCGACGATGTTCGGGACGGGCATGCTCGGGTTGCCGACCGAACTCAACTGGAGGTTCTTGGACTTCTCCTCGTGGAGGATGTCCAGCCCCCAGAACGTGTGGAAGACCGTGACGTCGTAGCCGAAGGCGGCGGCCGTGCTGGCGAGGATGAGCGGCGGGTACGCCATGTCGAGGGTCCCCTTCGTCGCGATGATGCTCATCTTCTTGGTGTCGTCGCCCTCTGTGGCCTCAGCCAGCGATTCCTCGAGTTCGTCGATGCGCGCAGCCAGCTCCGCACGCGAGGGGGTGTCGTCGGCCGACGCGTCTGGTGTATCCGTACTCATGTTTACTCCGTCTTGCGGACGTAGTGTTTGTACACGTCGGCGCCTTCCTCCTGGCCGAGCAGCTCGACACCGTCCGTTCCGGACGCCCAGCCGTCGATGTCGCTCATGCTACCGGAGTCAGTCGCCAGGACCTCCAGCACCTCGCCTTCGCCGAGGTCGTCGATTGCGCCTTTGGTCTTGACGACCGGCATGGGACACGATTCACCTTTCACGTCGAGCGTCTCCGAGATATCGTATTCAGCACTCATGGTTTGTCTGCTCCGTTGGTCTGTATTGGAGCTATCGCACAATATTAGGTCTGTGGTTAAAAGAATGTTGGTTCTTGTGCCTATTACAAACAACTATTCTCCCGATGGACGCGAATCAGTGGCCTTGAAGGCCCCAATGAGCGCGTATCAGGCACTAATAGAACTCCTACCTCGAATCTATATTGTGTGATTTATGGATTACTATGCAAACTCTTTTGTACGCCGGTCCGATACAAGCGAGTGTACGATATGAACGCCGAAGATTTCCCGACTCCCGACGTCGAAGTCGAGACGGTCGCACCGGAAACGCTGAAGGACGACATCGACGCGGGCGAGGACGTGACGCTCCTCGACGCGCGCATGGAATCGGATTACGAGGAATGGCACATCGACGGTGAGAACATCACCTCGATCAACGTCCCCTACTTCGAGTTCCTGGAGGACGACATCGACGAGGACGTTCTCGAAGGGATTCCCGAGGACCGCGAAGTGACCGTCCTCTGTGCGAAGGGCGGCGCCAGCGAGTACGTCGCAGGCACGCTCGCGGAACGCGGCTACGACGTCAACCACCTCGAGGACGGTATGAACGGCTGGGCCGGCATCTACGAGGCCGTCGAGGTCACCGACTACGACGGCGCCGGCACGCTGCTGCAGTACCAGCGGCCCTCCTCTGGCTGTCTCGGATATCTGGTCTACGACGACGGCGAAGCCGCCATCATCGACCCGCTCCGGGTCTTCACCGACCGCTACCTCGAGGACGCCGAGGAACTCGGCGTCGAGCTGAAGTACGCGCTGGACACCCACATCCACGCCGACCACATCTCCGGCGTCCGCAACCTCGATGCGGAGGGCGTCGAAGGCGTCATCCCCGAAGCGGCCGTCGACCGTGGCGTCACCTACGCCGCGGAGCGAAGCTCCGCGAGCCCTGCCTCGCAAGCTCGGCAGAACGCTGACGAACTGACCACGGCCGAGGACGGCGACACCTTCGAAGTCGGCGACGCCACCATCGAGGCCGTCTACACGCCCGGCCACACCACGGGCATGACCTCCTACCTCATCGACGACAGCCTGCTGGCAACCGGTGACGGGCTGTTCATCGAGAGCGTCGCCCGCCCCGACCTCGAAGAGGGCGACGACGGCGCGCCCGAGGCGGCTCGGATGCTCTACGAATCCCTGCAGGAACGCGTCCTGACGCTGCCCGACGAGACGCTCGTCGGTGGCGCCCACTTCAGCGACGCCGCCGAACCCGCCGCGGACGGCACCTACACCGCGCCCATCGGCGACCTCGTCGAGGAGATGGACGCCCTGACGATGGACGAAGACGAGTTCGTCGAACTCATCCTCTCGGACATGCCGCCCCGCCCGGCCAACTACGAGGACATCATCGCGACGAACCTCGGACAGAACGCCGTCGACGACGAGGAAGCGTTCACGCTCGAACTCGGGCCGAACAACTGCGCCGCGAGCCAGGAATCCCTCGCGGGTGACTAACACTGCCGATGGTGACTGATCCACTCGTCCTCCAGCTGGCCGCCGAGCTGTTCCCCAACGGGATCAGTCGCTACGCCGTCGGCGGCCTGCTGGTCGGCCTCGGCGCGGTCGTGATTTACATCGGCACGGGCATCCCGGCCGGCGCGAGTACGTTCCTCGAATCGACGCTGTCGTACGTCTCGGACCGGTCGCGGTTCCAGCGGTACGTGGGCTCCCGCGACTGGCGCGTCGTGTTCACCCTCGGCATCATCCTCGGTGCCGCGGTGTTCGCGGCGACCGTCCAGTCCGGCGTCATCGCGACGTCGCTCTACGAGCCCGGAACCACCGGCCAGACCTACGAACTCGCCGGCATCACGCTGTGGCTGACCGAGGTCCAGCCGTGGCGGCTGTTCCTCGGCGGCATCCTCGTCGGAATCGGGACCCGAATCGGGAAGGGGTGTACGTCCGGACACGGCGTCTGCGGCGTCGGTTCGGCGTCGAAGACGTCCATCGTCGGCGTCGCGACGTTCCTGCTGGTCGCTATCGGAACCGCACAACTGGTCGCGGCGCTGGGGGTGAGCCCGTAATGCGCGAGACGCGAGCGTCTCGAAACGCGCGAACGGGAGCGACCGGAGGGAGCGACACGTGAGCGACGACCGCCATCCCCTGTTCAAGCCGCTAATCTTCGTCGGCGGCCTGATATTCGGGTTCGGGCTCGGCTTCAGCCACATGGCGCGGCCGGAGGTCGTGTTGAACTTCCTGCAGTTCGAGGATTTCGGCCTGCTGTTCGTCATGTTCGGCGCGGCGGTCGTCTCCGGTATCGCCTTCGCGGTAATGCCGCGGATTCGAGACACCGCGCCGCTGACCGGCGACCTGTACGAACGGCGGCTGAAGTCGTTCGACAGGAACGTGCTGATCGGCGGCGCCATCTTCGGCGTCGGCTGGGGCCTCTCGGGCATCTGTCCCGGCGCGGCCTACGCCAGCCTCGGCACCGGTAACATCACCATCCTCTGGGCGCTCGCCGGTATGTTCATCGGCGCCTACGCGCAGGGGTACTGGCGAAGCCGGACGGCCGAGACCGGCTCGACGGCCACGCGCGCTGACTGAGACGCTTTTTCACTTCTCGCCCACTAATGGAACCCTCTGTAATCGCACTGTTCGTCGTCGCCGGCCTCGCCAGTCTGTTCATGGCGTGGGTCATCGGTGCCGGCTCCAGCGGCGCAACCCCCTTCGCGCCCGCGGTCGGCGCCAACGCCATCTCGACGATGCGGGCGGCGTTTATCGTCGGCATCTTCGGGTTCGCCGGCGCGGTCGTGCAGGGCGCCAACGTCTCCGAAGCCGTCGGCCGCGGCCTCATCGGTGGGGTCAGCCTCCCGGCCTCGGGCGTTATCGTCGTCCTGCTTATCGGGGCCGGCCTCATGGCCTTCGGCATCAAGACCGGCTATCCCATCGCCACGGCCTTCACGGTGACCGGGTCGGTCATCGGCGTCGGCCTCGCCCTCGGCGGCACGCCCGTCTGGCCGAAGTACCTCCAGATCGGTGCCGTCTGGGTGTTGACGCCCTTCGTCGGTGGCGGCCTCGCCTACGGTATCGCGAGCGTCCTCCCGCGGGCCGACGTTCCCGAACGGTACAGCGTCGCCCTGCTCGCCGGCCTCGTGGGGGCCGTACTGGCGAACGTCAACTTCGCCTATCTCGGCCCCGGGAGTTCGATGGGCTCGGTCGCCGGCCTCGCCGGGCGGACGCTCGGCGTCGACGGACTGGCGGTACCGGCCGCCGTTTCACTACTCGCTGCGTCGTCGGTCGCCGCCCTCGTCTCGTGGGACATCGCACGTGACATGAGCGGTGGCTTGCGGCGGGTCCTGCTGGCGCTCGGGTCGCTGGTGGCCTTCTCCGCGGGCGGGAGTCAGGTCGGCCTCGCGGTCGGCCCGCTGTTGCCGCTGCTGGACGACGTGGGGATGGTCCCCGTAATGGCCGTCCTCGTCGGCGGTGGCCTCGGCATGCTCGTCGGGTCGTGGACGGGCGCCCCGCGGATGATAAAGTCGCTGTCGCAGGACTACTCGTCGCTGGGGCCGCGTCGCTCCATCTCGGCGCTCGTGCCGTCGTTCCTCATCGCACAGACGGCGGTCCTGCTCGGCGTGCCCGTCTCGTTCAACGAAATCGTCGTCAGCGCCATCATCGGCAGCGGGGCCGCGGTCGGCGGCGGCGACGCCATCGACTCGCGGAAAATCGGCATGACCGTCGTCGCGTGGGCGGGCTCGCTCCTGTTGGCGCTGGCGCTCGGCTACGGCGTGGCCGCCCTGTTACCGTTCGTCTCCTAACTCGGTTTGCGTCTCGATGTCCTCGTTTTTCAGCGTCTCCGCACGCACGGCCAGCCGTTCGCGTAGGTCGGCCTCGGCGTCGGCACCCCGTCTTTCGGCGAGCGGACGTGGACGAGCGTCGCCTCCTCGGTCGCATGGCGGAGATACGCCGCGCGAACCGGTCTTCCCGGCTAGCTGGTGCCATACGTTTTCCATAAGTTATCGATACTCTCGGGGAGGTTATGGGAATATAGTATTGTATAGTATTTCCAAAACCGTTATAGGGATAAGTCGGATAGGGAGTATTGAACAGAAATGTGGCAACACCGAATTACCGCGTTCGACTATCGAAGTGAGAAACAATGGCAGGACTAGAAGTACCGACGTGGGACCCGGAGACGGCCCTGCTTATCGGCACGATTCTGCTGGAAGCGGTCGTGCTCTACGTGGGATACGGCGGTCTCGAACGGCTCTTCGGACCCCACCTCATGAAACTCCTGGTCGGAGGTAAAGAGGATGCTCGATAGCGTACTCGGCGGACTCGGAATCCTGAACTCAAGCCCCGAGATGCTGGCCCTGTTCGTCGGGTTCGGCCTCGTCGTCGGGGTGCTGTTCGGGTTCTTCGGCATGGGCGGGTCGTTCCTCGTCACCCCGGCCCTGCTGATGCTCGACTACGAGCCATCGGTCGCCGTCGGTAGCGGGATGGCGTTCGTCTTCGGGACGGCCGTCATCGCGACCCTGAAACACCGTGACCTCGGGCAGGTCGACTACAAACTCGGCGTGATAATGATTACCGGGACGACCATCGGTATCGAGGCCGGACGTGCCAGCGTCTACTACCTCGAATCGCTCGGACTCGCCGGTGGCATCATCAGCGTCGCCTACGTCGTCCTGCTCGGCGGCGTCGGGGCGATGGTCACCCGCGACGCCCTGAAGGGCGACGGCGGCGGTGGCGTCGACCACGAGGCCGCGGACAAGGACCTCAGCGAGTACGAGATCCCCGAAATCGCGAAGACGATTCAGCAGACAGTGCGGATTCCGCCGATGGTGACGCTTCGTGGTGACGTCCGTGTTTCCGTCTGGGTCATCACGGCCGTCGCCTTCACCACCGGCCTGCTGTCGGGTTTCCTCGGCGTCGGTGGCGGCTTCATCCGGATGCCCGCGATGATGTACGCCATCGGTGTCCCGGTGCCCGTGGCCGTTGGGACGGACCTCTTCGAGATCGTCTTCTCCGGCGGTCTCGGGAGCTACCTCTACGGACAGGGCGGCGGCGTCAACCTCGGTATCGTCGTCCCGCTGCTGTTCGGGAGCGCGCTCGGTGCCCGTATCGGCTCCGCCGCGACCGCCGTCGTCGACTCCGACGGTATCAAGGTCTACTTCGGCGGCATGCTGCTCGTCGGTGCCACCGCGGTCGGCATCGGCGAGGTCGGTTCCTACGTCGGCAACTCGACCCTCGAGACGATCGGGCTGGCGATGGTCCTCGGTGCGGCAGTCATCGTCGCCTTGGCGATTCTCTACACGACGGTCGTCTCGCTGCGGACGACGCAAGGCCAGCAAGCAACCGTCGCGGACTGATTCCTTCGCACGCCGAAACGCTCACCCGCCCGCGTTCTGAGGCCGTCGTGGCCGTCCTCGATTCGTCACGCGATTGTGCAATCCGTGCAAAAATCTTTTAACGGCACAGTACCTACGATAAATCGATAATAATGCCGGATTCGATGTCCGAACAACTCCAGCGGGACATGGCGTGTGAGGGGCTCCTCGAGTGTTTCCACGGGCTTAAACAACTCGACAAGGAGATATTTCAGGAACTCGTCGACACCGAAGAGCCGCTAACCATCGACGAGATCGCCGAGAAAGTCGACCGTGAGCGGTCGACCGCGTACCGAGCGGTACAGCGCCTCCTGCAGGCCGGTTTCATCCAGAAGGAACAGGTGAACTACGATCAGGGCGGGTACTACCACGTCTACAAGCCGACCGACCCCTCGAAGATCGCCGACAACATGCAGCGGCTCCTGAACGACTGGTACGCCAAGATGGGCCAACTCATCCAGGAGTTCGAGACCAAATACGAAGGGCAGGGCGCCTCTGCGCCGTCTCTCGAAGGCTAAACTGCCGATTCGGCCGATATTCTACTTCTCTCCTCGCTCGCCTCGACAGCGCGAATCGTCGCTCTTGGTTTCTCGGTATTGTATATTTCTCCCAAAACTCTTAATTACTGACGGTGCCTACGAAGAGGTGATGGCAGCAGACACCGCATCCGAGACCAGCACCGAAACGCCCACCGAACCCATCCACATCGACGGGCAGGCACACCTCCAGGAGGTCGCCGACGAATACGACGTGCTCCTGACGGACTTCTACGCCGACTGGTGTGGCCCCTGTAAGATGCTCGAACCGACGGTCGAGACCCTCGCCGCCGAGACGGACGCGGCCGTCGCGAAGGTCGACGTCGACGCCAACCAGCAGCTCGCCGCCGCCTTCGGCGTGCAGGGCGTGCCCACGCTGCTCCTGTTCGTCGACGGCGAGCAGGCCGAATCCATCGTCGGCGTGCAGGGCGAAGACCAGCTGCGGTCGCTCATCCAGCAGTACACCGAATAAACGCCCGGCGACGAGCCCGGCGGCCAGTTGACGCTGACCACCGATGTCGAGAACTTCCTCGGCTTCCCGAGGGCGTCGGCGGGATGGTATGCTCTCTGCGAGCGCGCTATGCCCGCGGGGAACTCCCCGACGAGGCGTTCGAACGGCAACGGCGACGCCTGAAGACTGCGGCTGACCGGACCGACTGTTCTCGGCCGCCGACACATACAACTCCCCACCCTGAGTAACCGTTCCCGATGAGCGAGCAGGACGACGATTCGGAGATGTCCAAGTGGTCGTGGCTCGGCCTCGGCGGCATCGCGAGCCTCTGTTGTGTGTTCGCGGCGCCGTCGGGTGCTGCCGCCTTGAGTGGCGCCGCCGCGGCCGGTGGGACGACTGCCGCTCTGGGCGGTGACCTGATTCGCATCGCTGTCGTGACTCTCACCGTCGGCGCCATCGCTCTGGCGTTGCGGCTCCGCGGATAGTACTACCGGGGCGTTCCGGACAGCGGCCGTTCCCGTCGTACGGGCGAACCCTTATGCAATATTCGCCCAATGTAGGGATATGTTCGCTCCCCTCCAGCTCGGTGGCACCATCTTCCCCATCGTCGCGCTGCTGTTGCTCGTGGTGGCGGTCGTGGCGGTCTATCAGGCCGTCGAGATAGTCAACGCCTACGAGAAGCGGGCGCTGACGGTCTTCGGCGAGTACCGCAAACTCCTCGAACCGGGTATCAACTTCATCCCGCCGTTCGTCTCACGGACGTACACCTTCGATATGCGGACCCAGACGCTCGACGTCCCGCGACAGGAGGCTATCACGCGGGACAACTCCCCGGTCACGGCCGACGCCGTCGTCTACATCAAGGTCATGGACGCCCGGAAGGCGTTCTTAGAGGTCGACAACTACAAGAAGGCCGTCTCGAACCTCGCCCAGACGACCCTCCGGGCCGTGCTGGGCGACATGGAACTGGACGACACGCTGAACAAGCGCCAGGAGATCAACGCCAAAATCCGGAAGGAACTCGACGAACCCACCGACGAGTGGGGGATTCGCGTCGAGAGCGTCGAGGTCCGCGAGGTCAACCCCTCGAAGGACGTCCAGCAGGCGATGGAACAGCAGACCTCCGCCGAACGGAAGCGCCGTGCCATGATTCTGGAAGCCCAGGGTGAGCGGCGCTCCGCCGTCGAGAAGGCCGAAGGTGACAAGCAGTCCAACATCATCCGCGCGCAGGGTGAAAAGCAGAGCCAGATTCTGGAAGCACAGGGTGACGCCATCAGTACGGTCCTGCGGGCGAAATCCGCCGAATCGATGGGCGAACGCGCCGTCATCGAACGCGGCATGGAGACCCTCGAAGAAATCGGCAAGGGCGAATCGACGACGTTCGTCATGCCGCAGGAACTCACCTCGCTGATGTCGCGGTACGGCAAGCACCTGACCGGCAGCGACGTGGCGACCGATGGCGAGATGCTCGAGAGCATGGACTTCGACAGCGAGACGCGCGAACTGCTCGGCCTCGACGACATCGAGGAGATTCTCGGCCAGATCGAGGAGGAAACCGAGATGGACATCGAGGAGATGGAACAGCAAGCCCAGGCCATCAAGGAAGGCGCGGACCCGGCCGACATCAAGGACCCCGACGAGGTCATCGCCGAGATGGACGAGGAGATGCCCGAAGGCGAGGACTTCGAGACCGAGACGGAATAAAAACGCCCGGAAGCGGGCGGCGAAGGGGTTTTATCGGCGACTCGCCAAAGGCCTCCAATGAGCGAGCGGGGTATCGACGAGAGCAAGCGGGCAACGCTCAAGCGCTTCGCGGCGCTGGGAGCGACGACGCCGCTGGTCCGCCTCTCCGGCGAGGACGGCGACAGCGACGTCCGCGACGCCATCGTCGGCTACCTCGCGACGACGCCCGGGGCCCACTTCTCGAAACTCCGCGACGACCTGCAACTCGGGACCGGCGAGACCCAACACCACCTCCGCCGTCTGGAGCGGGACGGCGCCGTCGAACACCGCAAGGACGGCGAGTACAAGCGCTATTTCCCCGCCGACCGCTTTTCGGAATTCGAACAGCGCGCGCTCGGCTATCTCCGCCGGGAGACGCCCCGGAAGATGGTGCTGGCCCTGCTTGCGACCCCCGATGCGGCCGGTGCCGACATCGCCGAGTCGGCGGACGTCTCGCGGTCGACCGTCTCGAAATACGCCGCGGAACTAGAGGAGGCGGGCCTGCTCTCCCGCGAGGGCGGCTACGAAATCCGGCGGCCCGAAACCCTCTTGACGCTGGTCGTCCGCTATGCGGATTCCTTCGGCGACGACGCGATGGCCTTCGCGGGGCAGGCCGACGACCTGGTTCGCTACGACCCCTGAGACGTTTTGACAGGCCTCCCGAAAACCCTTACCGGGCGGCGGCGTCGACCGCCGTATGCCTGGCCCCGTATTCATCCGCGGCGACCACATCGACCTCAGAACCGTTACCGACGAGGACCTCTCGTTCGTGACGACGTGGCGTAACCATCCCGACGTCCGGCGGTGGATGCCGCGGAGTCGCCCCGACCTGACCGACGATATCGAGGCGTTCCGCGAGGGCTTCGTCGATGACGAGGGCGTCAACCTGTTGGCGTGCGACGGCGACGAGCGGCTCGGCCTCGTTTCGATGTTCCTCGTCGACGCCGACTCCCGGCGGGCCCGCCTCGGCGCGTGGTTGAAACCCGACGCGCAGGGTGGCGGCTACGGGACGGAAGCCGCTTCGCTACTGGTCGAGTACGCTTTCGAGGAGCGAGCGCTCCGGAAACTCGTCGCGAACGCCCGCGCGGACAATGCGCCCTCCCGCGGAACGCTCGAGAAACTCGGGTTCACGGAGGAGGGCCGTCAGCGGGACCACTACTACATCAACGGCGAGTACGTCGACCGGGTCATTTACGGCCTCTTCGCCGACGAGTGGCGAGGAACCGTCTAAACCGTGACCTTCCAGGTCGTCCCCGAGGAGTAGCCCCACTTCTCGACGTCGATGTCGAAATCGCCCTCACAGATGGCGGTCATGTTCGTGCCGACTTCCTTCGCCGAGAGGTCGAGTTCCTCCCCGATGAGTCGGGACTTGAAGTAGGTCTTCATCTGGCCCTTCTCACGGAGATACGAGAGGATGCGCTGTTGTTTGTCCGAGAGGTCGGTCGCCGGTGCCTGGACAGTCGCGCTCATACACTACTGAAGGCGGTCACCCACAAAAGGCGGTTTGGTACGGTCGGACAACGGGCCGCTGTATTGCGGTTTTGGCGGCCAGAGGCCCGAAACAGGAGGCTCCATGCCCCGGTATTGGTACGAGCGGTCAACGATGCGCGAGTCCCGATTACTCCGCTTCCGCGTCGTCGGACTCGTCGTCCTGTATTAGCCCCCGCCGAAGGGCGCGAATGAGTGGTTCGAGGTCTTCGGGGTCCGCATCGAGGTTGACATCCAGCGAAAGCGCGTGGTCGGTGCTCGCCGACGAATCCGAGCCGGCGGTGACGTTCACCGACCCGTCGGCATTCGCGTCGGCCGCCCCGCCTGCCTCTTGGGCCGCTTCACGCGCCTCCTCGGCCGCATTCCGGGCCTCCTCGACGGCTGAAGTAATCTCCGCCAGTAGCGCCTCAATATCCGAGACGTCGGCTGATTCGGCGAGCTCTTCGAGTGCGGCTTCGACGTCTACCTCGCCTTCGCCTGCTTCCTCCGACGGTTCCGCTTCGGTTTCGTCCTCTTCAGCGGCTTCTTCGGTTTCCGATTCTTCCGTCTCGGTTTCCGGTTCTGCTTCCGCCTCCTCGGTGGCCTCCGCCGCGCCCTCGTCGGCCGTTTCCCCGCTTTCTTCGACCGCCGCCCCGTTTGCGGCTTCCCCCTCGCTGTCGACGGAGATGGTAATGCCCGGTCCGGCGTCGATTTCGACCGTCACACCGTCGCCTTCGGAAACGTCGATATCGCTTCCCCCGCTCGACTCGTCCCCATCCTCGTCCTCGGAGACGTCGATGCCACCGTCGGTCTGTAGGTTTTCGGCTCCCGTATCGCCGTCCGATTCCTGGTCGTTTTCGCTGCCGGCGACGCCGATGTCCCCGAGGTCGATATCGCCGTCGAGGGTAATCTCGACGCCGTTCTCCTCGTCGACGCCGATCTGAACCTCCGTCCCGTCGCCGAGTTCGAGTTCGACTTCGGGCTGGGGTTCGGATTCGGACGCCGCTTCTGCCGCTGCTTCGGCTTCACTGGCGGCTGCTTCTCCGGCTTCGCCGTCGGTCGCTTCCGTTTCCTCGACGGTAGCCTCCGCTTCCTCAGTGACCTCTTCGACGGCGGGTTCGGCTTCCTCGATAGCCGCCCGGGCCTCTTCGAGTGCGTCGTCGGTCACCGATTCGGCGGCTTCCTCACCTGCCTCGGGGACAGTCTCGACTGCCTGGCCCGCTTCGGCTATCGTTTCGGCCGCCTCCTCGGCGAGTCCCTCGACTCGCTCGGCCTCTTCGGCGGCTGATTCGGCCGCCTCTTGGGCAGCCTCGGCAGTGGCTCGTGCTTCTTCGGCCGCTTCCAGCGCGGCCCGAGCGGCCGCCTCGACCTCGTCGACCAGCGACGCGACTTCGGAACTGTCCGCGGCGTCGAACGATTTCTCCGCCGTTGCCGTTTCCTCGGCTTCTTCGACCGTTTCCGGCGTCGCTTCGGCGACTTCGTCCATCTCTTCGGCGACCTCTTCGACCTCCGCGACTGCTTCTTCGGCTTCCGCTACGGCCGCTTCGGCCCCCCTCTCGGCAGCCACCGCGTCTTCGCCTCCGGGGGGTTCCGCTCCGGCGGGGGCAGTCCTCTCCGTATCCTCGGTGACCTCCCCCGTCGCTTCGGTCATTCGTTCGATCTCCGCGGCGGTCGCTTCGACGGCTTCGGGAACGCCCTCGTCGACTTCGGCCGCCGCGGTTTCCTCCGGTTCTTCCGGCGCTTCGGGTTCCTCGGCCTTTTCGTCGGGAAGCCGATATCGGTCCTGCTCGTCTCGGTCGAGCAAGCCGGCCCACTCGTAGAGGTCCAACAGCGTGGTGATGCCGCTCCGCACCCGGCTTACGTCGATGTCTTGGCCCGTGACGTCGGCGACCAACGGCACCAGCGTTTCCTCGTCGGTCGGGTTCTGTCGGAGAATGCCCCGGACTTCGTCGGTGACCGGCCACTCCGATAGCAGTTCGCGGGCACGTTCCTTCGCGCGCTCTTCGTCGTCGGCTGCGAGCGCGCCTGCGAGGTCCTGTCCACGTTCCGTGAGCCGTTGCTTCTGTCCTTCCTCTTCGAGGACGCCCAACTCTTCGAGGAATCGGGTCTGTCGACCGACCGCATCTGTAACCCCCGTCTCCTCTTCGACTGCCGAGGTGTACATGGGTTCGGCCGCGGCGCCGACCGCATCCCACCCGGCGATGATTTCCCGGAGCGTGTCGAGGCTCACGCCCTTCGGAACGTGATGTGTGGTCATATCCGGGATTCAACAGCTACTATTTAAAAAATCGGATGCCTAAATGATTGCCACACCTCTCCTCACTCCAGTGTCTTTGCGGGTCCACAGCCACTCCCGCGGCTTGGTCGGAGACTATACTTAAACCCACCCAGTACGGTGGGAGCTACGAGGATACGTCTACACGCCGTTTCTGGAGGTATGTCGCACGATAACTGTGCCTGCGGTGCGACCACGGACGACCGAATCGATAGCGGAGGAACGTTCCTCGGTCGACAGGACGAACCGCTCGAAGCGCCGCTTCCGAACGATGTCGGGACGGCGCTGGGACGACTCTTCGAGACGGGGTCCGTACCGACGCTCGGTGCGTGGGTTCGGGAGGTGCGCCGTCGAACCGGCGGGGGCGCCATCGCCGTCGAGGACCTCTGTCACGCGGCGGACGAGACGCCGCACTGGGGCGAAATCGACGGTACTCGTCATCACTTCGTCTGCTTTTACGACGCGGTGGTGCTCGCGGCGTTGCGCGACCGACCGGTCGATATACGGACGGAAAGCCCCGACGGGGAGCCAATCGAGTTACGTGCTGTCGGGGAAGACGAACTGAACGTCTCCCCCGAGAAAGCGGTCTTTTCGTTCGGCGTCGAGAAGGGCGCCGAGCCACCCGCGGACCGTGACCCGCGGCGCGAAGACGTCTATGCGGCCGTCTGTCCGTACGTGAAGGCGTTTCCCGACGTGCAATCGTACAAGCGGTGGGCGGAAACGGTGCCGGCCGCAACCGTCGCGATGCCGCTGTCGGGGGCGACGGAATTCGCGAGCGAACTCGTCAGCTAATCCCCGAGGAACTGTTCCAGCAGGTTCCGTTCGGCGCGTTGCAGATGCTCGACGACAGTCGAGTCGTCGAGGTCCAGTTCGGCGGCGATGTCCTCGGCGGCTGTCGCCCGCGGCACCTCGAAGTAGCCCATGTCGTAGGCGGTTTCCAGCACCTCGCGCTGGCGGTCGGTCAGTTCGTCAAGCGGTCGGTCGCGGCCCTCGTAGGCGCCGAGTTTTCGGAGGTCGGGGTCGACGCCCGCGGTCTCGTAATCCCGAAGCGTCGCGGAAATCGCCTGCTGTGGCCCGACCAGCGACATCGTCGCGGATTCGTCGGCAATCTGCGGGTCGCAGGTCCCGACCAACTCCTCGGAGCGGTCGGCGAGACTGGCCGGCAGGTCGGGTGCTCGGAAGGTGATGACGTAGACGTGGCCGGCATCGGTTTCGGCGACGTGTTCCCAGTTGTCGACGTACTCCAGTGCCGACAATCGGGGCTCGTCGTACCGGGACTCGACTTCGGCCCGGACGACCGAACTCGTCCCGTGGCAGGCCAGTTCCTCGAAATCAACGACGGTGGCCTCTCGGGTGAGGGCGACGAGTTCGTCGATGCCCATCTCCTCGAAGGCACCATCCCTGATGGTGAGGTTCGCTTCGCGCACTAATTGGGGTTCGTCAAAGACCGAATAAAGCGTTGTGCCCAGAATACTGGGCATGATGATAGAAGTGGAGTAAACTGCCGTACTGGTTCGGGAGTATGGGATATAAATAGAGGTAGCATCCGCGAGCGCCCGCAGGGCGCGAGCGGTTCCGCCGCGCGACCGGAGGGAGCGCGGGACCGAGGCCCGACCGTAGGGAGGGCCGACGGTCTTTTTCATGAACGTTTTTGCCGGCGCGGGTTGCGGGCGTAGCCCGCAACCGAATGACGTGGCGGCGAAGCCGCCACGCTCGCGAAGCGCGCCGTGCAAAAAGTTTCTATTCGATAATCTCGCCGACCGCGAAGTTCGACTTGACCTCGGAGATTTCGACCTTGACGCGTTCGCCGACCTCGCCGCCGGGGACGATGATGACGTAGCCGCGCTCGACGCGGGCGATGCCGTCGCCCTGCTTGCCGAGGTCTTCGATTTCGACGTAGCGGATTTCACCTTCCTCGACGGGGGGTTGCGGTTCGTCGCTCGGGGCGGGGCCAGCGGCCTCGGACGTGGAAACGGCCTCGCCCTCGCCGGAGATGAGTGCAACGCGGTAGGTGTCGCCGGGGTCGACGGCGCCGGTTTCGATTTCCCGTTTGGGTACTTCGACGATATAGCGGTCCTCTTCTTCTTCGACCTCGGCGCTGAACAGACACAGGAGTTTATCGGAGATTTCCATAGACCTTCGGTCCGGACATGAAGGCCCCGCTATATAGTAGTTACCGGCTCTCAAGCGGCGTTCCGTCGGGTCGCTTGGCGCCCTCCGAATCGTGAACTACGACACCGTCGACGTCGGGGCGGGGTTCGTAGGCGTCCCGGAGGTCGATGGCCTCCTCCAGTTCGCGGACGGCGCGTTCCTTGAGGGCGGCCGCCAACTCTTCGGCCTCCTCCCGAGAGATGTCGCGTCCGAGGCCCTCACACTCGTGTGCGCGGACCATCCCCTCGCTGTCGACGGCCTCGCCCATGGGCTGGCTGGTGCCGCCCAGGGCGACGCTGAAGGGGTAGGTCCGGCAGACGAGCGGCCGGCTGTCGTGGACGGTACAGGCGCCGGTGCCGTCGTCGTCCTCCTCGTAGAAGGTGCAGTTCCCGCAGTCGTCGGTCCGGATAGCCCATTCGAAGGTTTCGCCCTCCGGGCCGTCGTCGCCCTCGCTGATGCCGTAGGGCATCGGGCGGGCGACGTCGCGCCAGTCGTACTCCTCCTCGAAGTCGTCCGCGGTGGCGTCCTGCAGTTCGCGGGCTTCGTCCGGAAAGAGGGTCGCGGTGTGGGGTTCTTTGCCGCCGTCGTCGGTATCGGCGGCCTTACAGCAGGCGCCACAGCGGGTGCACTCGAAGCCGATGGATTCGATGGCATCGGCCAGTTCGGCGACCGACAGGTCCTTGGCGCGTTCGAGTTCGGCTTCGAGGCTCTCCATACCCGACCGTTTCGCGTCGGGAGGCAAAAGGCCGCCGCTTAGGCGAGTTTGTAGCTGATGATGTATATCATCAGGCCGACGGTGTTCAGCGCCAGGCCGAAAATGGAGATGAGGATGTTCCAGGTGTTCTGGGCGTTCCACGTCTCCGGGTCGAGGGCGTTCGGGACGGTCATGCCCATCATCGCGTAGATGACGACGCCGACGCCGAGCAGGAAGACGCCGAGCGAGAAGGCACGGAGCGTACCGAGCCATCGTCGGCCATCCGGCCGTTTGACGTATTCGTCGGTGTTGTTGAGCGGGGCCGTCAGGACGACGTTCCTCGTGGCGCTGCCGTGGACGTGGCCACAGCGGCCGCATTTCACCGGGGAGCCGTTGATACGGTTGACTCGCGGGCTGCCACACCGGTCACAGGTCGGCGTGGTCAAAAAGAGGGCGGCGAACGCGAGACAGCCGCCGACCAGTATCCCCACCGCCCCCAGGAACTGTCCTTGTAGATACATGCCGGCCACCCCACCCCCGGCGACTAACGCCAGGGGACCCATGATTCTGGCCGTCCTCACCCACTGAGTCATGTGCGTTCTTGGAGGTTGTTCGACTATATTTCTTGCGTGGATACCGTCCGGGGAATGGAAGTTCAGGCCGGTCGCGCTCGCTCGCCGTCCCACTCGACCCGGCCCTCGGCGGCGAGTTTCTCCAGATGCGCCCGGACGGTGGCGCCCGCGAGGTCACGGACGCCCGCGAGGTCCTTCTCGTAGGCCGCGTCGAGAATCGCCGCGACGGACTCGTTGCCCGCGGTTACGGCCTCGAACACGCGTCGCTCGCGAGTGAGACGGTGGTCGATGAGTCGCTCGCAAGTCTCGCGTGGCTCCTCGATGACGGGGCCGTGGCCGGGATAGATGCGGTCGGGCGACAGTCCGAGCACGCGCCGCAGCGAGGAGATGTAGGCGCGCATATCGCCCTCGGGCGCGCCGACGACGACGCTGCCGGCGGCGACGGCGAGGTCACCGCCGACGAGGGCGCCGGCGGCCTCGAAGCCGACGTGTTCGGGCGCGTGACCGGGCGTATCCCGAACGACGACGGGGCCGCTTCCGGTTTCGATGTGTGTTCCCTCACGGAAGGTGCGGTCCGGTTCGACGTCCGTTGCGGCGGCGAAGGCCGACTCGCGGCCGTAGCGACACCAGACGGTGGCGTCGGTGATGGCGGCGTACTCGGCGGCGGCACCGACGTGGTCGGGATGGTGGTGGGTGACGGCGACGTGTTCGACGTTGTCGAGTTCGGCCTCGATGCGTTCGTCGGGGGCCGGCGGGTCGACGAGCAGGGCGTCTTCGCGGCCGAGAACATAACAGGCGGTCTGTCCCGTCGGCGCGCGGGTCGGGACGTCCACGGAGATTCGCTCGATGTGCATACCGGGAGGTGCGACGGGGGAGGCTTAAGAGTGGGCGACGGTAGCGTAAACATCGAAGAAGGGCAAGCATCTGCGCGAGCGAAGCGAGCGCGGTTCCCCGGCGCCGACCGTAGGGAGGCGCCGTAGCGCGCACGGACTGGAGCGGCGCCTCCAGCGCCGCGGAAGGAGTACGCGCGCATATTTTCACCACGTTTTTGCCGCGGAACCGTGTCGCGCCCCTCCCGGGCGCGACCGGCGGAGCGTGCAAAAAGTGGAGTCTATTCAGTAAGGAAGTAGACCTGCTTGCGGGCGTCGTGGAAGGAGTATCGGGAGTCGACGAGGTCCTCGTCCTCGAGGCGGTTCAAGGCGTATCGAACCGTCCGGTCGGGAAGCAGGGACTCCTCGGCGAGCTGGCCCTGCGAGAGCGGCGAGGCGCCCTCCAGCACCTTGGCGACGAGTTTGGCGCTCGGGGGGAGTTCGCGCAGGGTATCGCGGAACTCGGGGTCTGATAGTGGCGAGTCGGTCTGGCGTGAGCGTTCCTCCGTGGTCGTGCTCATGAGTGCCCGTGTGTGAAACCTACTGGTAAAACTTCGCTATATGTGTGACAAAACAATACGTACACTTGGGTGTGTATAATGGTCCCTTATACTTTGAACGCTTACATAGTATGGACTGGCAACAATTGCGGCAAGATATGTGGGTGAAATGCCGGTCCTTCACGGTTCTTTCATATACGAACGGCCAGTTCCTGCGTCAAGGTAGCACCCCCGACGGACAATATACTCTGTATTCTGATATGTAATGCCGGGAAACAACCGGTCGCCGGAATCGTTCCTTCGGATGAAGGTCGGCCGGGATTGTGGGCTAACATGGCGATTATCCGACTGGCGCGCGAGCGGTCACCATGGAGACGATTCCCGAACGGTTCCACAGTCTGTTCGACACCCGGACAATCGCGCACTTTTCGACACTCATGCCGGACGGCACGCCGCAGTCGACGCCCGTCTGGATCGATTACGACCCCGAAGCCAATCGTCTGCTCGTCAACACGGCCCGCGGCCGACAGAAGGTCGATAACGTCGAGCGGGAGCCGAAGGTCGGGGTGAGTATGTGCGACCCCGAGGACCCCTATCGGTACGTCTCCGTGCGCGGAGTCGTCGACGAGGTGACCGAAGACGGCGCAGTCGACCATATCGACGCGCTCGCAGGGCGGTATATGGGCGTCGACGAGTATCCCAATCACGGCGAGGAATCGGGCGCGCGCGTTCTGATTAAAATACGACCGAAGCGGGTCGTCACGAACGGCGACTGACCGGTCCATCGGTACGAAAGCGCGTCTCGGAAAGCGTTGTATCCAGCATCCTTTTATGCTGTGGGCGGGTCGATTCGGATAACGTGAAGGGACAGGAGTGGTATCAGGCGGACGACATCGCGGAAGCGTACGACGAAAAGCGCTTCTCGCAGGGGGGTCGGTTTATCGACCGCCGCGAAAAGGAGGCGGTGCTGAACGCGCTGTCGCCGCTGGAAGACCGGAAGATTCTGGAAGTGGCCTGCGGGACCGGCCGGTTTACCGTCATGCTCGCCGACCAGGGCGCCGATATCGTCGGGATGGACATCTCCGAGGCGATGCTCGAACAGGGACGTCGGAAGGCCCACGCCGCCGGCCTCGAAGACACCATCCAGTTCATGCAGGGCGACGCCGGCCGACTACCCTTCCCCGACAACCATTTCGACGCCGTCTTCGCGATGCGCTTTTTCCATCTCGCGCCGGACCCCGAGGGGTTCATCAAGGAGATGCGCCGGGTCGCCAAAGAGCAGATATTCTTCGATACCTTCAACCGCTATTCGACCCGCTCTATCTATAACTGGGCGCTCCCGATGGGGTCGCGACTCTACTCCGAACGCGAGGTCAAGGAACTCGTCGTCGGCGCCGACCTCGAGTTGGTCGATGCCGCCCACGATTTCGTCTTCCCCTACGGCTTCTACCGGGAGGTCCCGGGGTGGCTGGCCCGCCCGTTCCGGAAGTTCGACCAGACGCTGGGTCGGACGCCCGTCGGCGACAAACTCGCCTCGGTCTCCTACTGGGACACCCGCGTTACCGAGTAACTCGGTGCACCACCACCCGCGGAACTTTTAGGCATCGGCCCCGCTATCCGGTGTATGGACCTCTCGGTGGTCGTCCCGACGCTCAACGACCGCGACGAGCTTCGCCGCTGTCTCGACGCGCTCGCCGCGGAGGACTCCACCGAAACCATCGTCGTTAACGGCCCCTCGACGGACGGCACCTCGGGCATGGTCAGAGACCACGAGGCTGCCGACGTTCTCGTCGAAATCGACGAGCGGAACGCCAACGTCGCTCGCAACGCCGGCCTCGACCGGAGTCGGGGTGATGCCGTCGCCTTCGTCAACCCGTCACTGACCGTCGAACCGGGCTGGCGGGCGGCGGCCGTCGAGACGCTCGCGGATACCGACGTGGCGACCGGCCCGACCCACGAGGAGTTGCGGGCCGGCGTCGCCACCGACAGCGTCGAATCCCGGACCATCCGTGGCCGCTCTGTCACCTACTTCAACGGCGGCAACGTCGCCTTCGACCGCGAGGCTATCGAGGCCATCGACGGCTTCGACGAGTACCTCGATACGGGCGGGGCCCGCGATGCGGCCCACCGACTCGCCGCTCAGGACTTCGGCGTCGCCTGGAGCGCCGAGATGTGCGTCTCCCGGGAAACGGCCGCGGACGGCGGCCTCGCCGAACGCGACTGGACCTCGCGGTATCGGTCGCTTTCCTACCGGCTGGCGAAGAACTACGGCTTCCATCCGACCGTCCCGTATCGGACGGTTCGCCACGCGATGGCCGACGCCTACAGCACGCTCCGCGACGTCGCCAGCGGCGACGCGAAACCCACAAGCTGGTTCGGCAACGGCCGGAGCGTCCTCGTCGGCAGCGTCGACGGCTACGCCGACGGTATTCGAGCCCGCTATGCCGACCGAAGCACACAGCGGAACCCGAACGGCTGGTCGGACCGCACCGACCGCGCCGTCGCCGTCTACGACAACAGATAAACCCCCCGACGCGAGCCCCGTCGAGCGCTCCCCATCTCCCGGTCGTTGCGGAATCTTTATATAGAACTGCTGACCACATATTCAATGAACATGTCACAGCAGATGCGCCAGCGGCGCGGTCAGCCGCTTTTCATTCTCAGCGAGGACACGGAGCGTACCCGTGGCAAGGACGCCCAATCGTCGAACATCACCGCCGGAAAGGCCGTAAGCGAGTCCGTACGGACGACGCTCGGTCCCCGCGGGATGGACAAAATGCTGGTTTCCGACTCCGGCGACGTCGTTATCACAAATGACGGCGCGACCATCCTCCAGGAGATGGACATCGAGCACCCGGCCGCTCAGATGATCGTCGAGGTCGCTCAGACACAGGAGGAGGAGGTCGGTGACGGCACCACGACCGCCTCCGTGCTGGCCGGTCAGCTCCTCGCGCAGGCCGAGGACCTGCTGGACGACGACGTCCACCCGACCACCATCGTCGAGGGCTACCGAGAGGCCGCCGACCTCGCGCTGGAAGCCATCGAGGACGTCACCCTCGCCGACGACGTCGACGAGGACGAACTCCGCGCGGTCGCGGAATCCTCCATGACCGGCAAGGGTACCGGCGACATCGACGCCGCCGCACTCGCCGAGACCGTCGTCGACGCGGTCCTTCAGGTCCAGACCGACACGAGCGTCGACCGCGACGCCATCACCATCCGCACCCAGACGGGTGCCGGCGCCTCCGCGACCGAACTCGTTCAGGGTGTCATCAGCGAGGAAGAACCCCTCCACGAGGACATGCCCCGCGCCTTCGAGGACGCCGAAGTCGCCGTTCTCGACCTCGACCTCGAGGTCCGCGAGGCCGAAATCGACGCCGAATACGACATCTCCGACGTCGACCAGCTGAACGCGGCCATCGAGGCCGAGGAATCCGAACTCCGCGGCTACGCCGAAAGCGTCGCCGACGCCGGCGTCGACGTCGCCTTCGTTACCGGTGACGTCGACGACGTCGTCGCGTCCTACCTCGCCAACAAGGGCGTGCTCGCCTTCGACGGCGTTGACGACGACGAAGCCGCATCCATCGCTCGCGCAACGGGCGCGACGACGGTCGGTACGCTCTCGGACCTCGACAGCGAGGTCCTCGGTTCCGCCGACTCCATCAGCGTCCAGAAGTTCGGTTCCGACGAACTCGCCTTCATCGAGGGCGGCGCGGCCGCGAAGACGGTCACCGTCTTCGCCCGCGGCGGCACCGAACACGTCGCCGACGAACTCGAACGCGCGCTCCGTGACGCCCTCGACGTCGTCACCGCCGCCATCGAGGAAGGCGGCGTCGTCCCCGGCGCCGGCGCGACCGAAATCGCCATCGCCGACCACATCCGCTCGGAATCCGCCGCCGTCGAGGGCCGCCGGCAGCTGGCCATCGAGGCCTTCGCCGACGCCGTCGACGTCCTGCCGCGCACCCTCGCGGAGAACACGGGCGCCGACCCCATCGACGCCCTGGTCGACCTCCGTTCGACCCACGACTCCGAGGGCCGCGCCGGCCTCATCAGCGAAGGTCAGACCGGCAACGTCGGCGACCCCGTCGAACACGGCATCCTCGACCCCGCCGCAGTCAAGCGCGAGGCCGTGGAAGCCGCGACCGAAGCGGCGACGATGATCGCCCGCATCGACGACGTCATCTCCGCCAGCTAAGGGCCGCGTTCCCGTCTTTCGAATACTCCTTTCTTTCGACGCCACGCCGGTAGTCCCGCATCTCGCCGCGCCCCTCGCGTTTTTCCGGGTGCCTTCCAAGAGACCACTATGGGACGACTCGACGACGAGACGGTCATCGTAACCGGTGCCAGCCGCGGTCTCGGCGCGTCGATGGCGAAACGCTTCGCTCGCGAGGGCGCGAATACGGTACTTTCGGCCCGCAGCGCCGACGACCTGCAGGCGGTCGCCGACGAGGCCGACGGCGAGACGCTCGTGGTTCCGGCGGACGTGACCGATGAGGAATCGGTCGAAGAACTGGTCGCCGCGACGGTCGACGAGTACGGCGACCTGACGGGGCTGGTCAACAACGCCGCGACCGGCCTGTTGACCCTCTACGACGAACTGCGGGAGGTGCCCGATATCGACGCCGACGACTGGCGACACATCATGGAGGTCAACACGACGGGGCCGTTCCTCTGTGCGAAACACGCCGTCCCGGAGATGAACCGCGGCAACGTCATCAACATCTCCTCGGGACTCGGCCGCCGTGGTGAGGCCGGATGGGCACCCTACGTCGCCTCGAAGTGGGCGCTGGAGGGCTTCTCGCGGACGCTCGCTGACGAATGCGAACCCGATATCAACGTCAACTGTCTGGACCCCGGCGGCCGCGCCGAGACGGGCTTCTGGGATCACCTGCCGGAGGCAGAACGCGAGTCGATTCTCGACCCCGACGTGATGAACGACGCCGCCGTCCTCTTGCTCGAACAGGGGCCGGGCGGCGTCACCGCCGAATCGATGCCCGCAGGGGACTGGGAACAGCGACTCGGTTGACGGAAGTAGCCGTATCGACGGGTACACAAGCCGCGAACCCCGAGCGCGTTTATGAGCGAACTCAGCGTCGAACCGGTCGAATCGGTCGACGACGCGGACGTGCCGGCGGGCATCGACGCCCCCGAATACGTCCTCTACGGCGGCAAGGGCGGCGTCGGCAAGACCACCTGCGCGGCCGCGACGGGCCTGGCCAGCGCCCGCGACGGGACGGCAACGCTCGTCGTCTCGACGGACCCCGCCCACTCCCTGTCGGATACGCTCGGGACCGACATTCCGTCGGAACCGGCCAAAATCAAAGAGGACATCCCCCTCTTTGCGGTCGAAATCGACCCGGAGGCCGCGCCGGAGGGGCCCTTCACCGGCCCCGAGGGCGGACCCGAAGTCGAGGGCGAGAGCGACGCCGACGCGGGCGGGTTCGGCCCGATGGGCGGCGACGACGGCATGAGCGGTATGGGTGGCATGGCCGAGATGCTCGGCGGCGGTGGCCACCCGCTCGCTGGCGGTGCGATGCCCGGCGCCGACGAGGCGGCGGCGATGCAGTTGCTCTTGGAGTACCTCGACGACCCGCGGTTCGACCGCGTCGTCGTCGACACGGCGCCGACCGGCCACACGCTCCGACTGCTCGAACTGCCGGACGTGATGGATTCGATGGTCGGCCGTCTGCTTTCCTTCCGCGAGAAACTCTCGGGGATGGCCGGCAGTCTCGGCAATTTGGGCGGCCTCTTCGGCGGCGACGATGCCGACGAGCAAATGGACCAGGGCATGGACGACCTGAAGGAACTCTCGGCGAAAATCGAGCGCCTGCGTGCGGCGCTTCGGGACCCCTCACGCACCGACTTCCGAGTCGTGATGGTGCCCGAGGAGATGAGCGTCGTCGAGAGCGAACGCCTCATCGACCGCCTGGAGGAGTTCGAAATTCCGGTCAACACCGTCGTCGTCAACCGCGTCAGCGAGGACTTAGCGGACGTCGCGGACTTCGACCAGGACTGGTTCGTCGCGCCGGATACCGAACACTGTGAGTTCTGCCAACGCCGCTGGGAAGTCCAGCGCAACGCCCTCGGGCGCGCCCAAGAGTTGTTCCGCGGCCGGGACGTCAAGCGGGTGCCCCTGTTCGCGGAACCCGTCCACGGCGAGGCGATGCTCGGCGTCGTCGCGGCCTGCTTAGAATAATCGACGCCGGTCCTTTTTCAGGCACTTCGCGCGATACCGATACCGAGTACGACGATAAGCGCCGCGAGAACGCCCTGTAGAACCGCGTTGACGGGGTCGTCGTTGAGCAGGTTCCAGACCGCAACGGCACCGAACAGCACCGCTCCCACGACGTGTAGCGACAGTATTCCGACGATCCGTGGCTCCACGGCCGGCCTGACGCGGGACTATGGCAAAACGGTGTCGGCCGTGCTACCCGTTCTCGGGAACGACGACGACCCGGAGGTCGTTGACGTTCGTCCCCGTCGGGCCGGACCGGAGCAACGCGTCGCGTGCATCGAGGAAGTGGTAGCTATCGTTCGCCGTGAGGGCGCGGCGCGCGGCCTCTACATCGTCGACCGCGTTCGAATCGACGATGGCGCCCGCGGCGTCGGTGCTGCCGTCGCTGCCGTCGGTATCGACCGCCGCGAAGACGGTACCCTCGGGCGCGTCGAGGGCCGCCGCGAGCGCCCATTCGAGGTTCGGCCCGCCCGTCCCGTCGCCGGTGACCGTCACCGTCGTTTCGCCGCCCGACAGCAGGACTGCTGGCGGCGAGACCGGATTATCGGAATCGAGTGATTCCGCGGCGATAGCGGCGTGGAACCGCCCCGCGTCGCTTGCTTCCCCTTCGATGCGGGTCGACAGCAGACACGGCTCGTAGCCGGCCTGATGGGCGACGTCAACGGCGGCGTCGACGGCGTCCCGTCCCGAGGCGATGACGTGGTTCTCGACGGTAACGGCGGGTGCGGCCTCGGAGGCGGCGGCCTCCAGCCACGCCTCGACGTCGGGTGCGTCGACGTCGTACCGGTCCAGCACCGTGAGGGCGGCCTCGGGGTCGACGGCCGCGGGAACGGTCGGCCCGCTGGCGATGACTGCGGGGTCGTCGCCGACCACGTCGCTGACGAGTAGACCGACGACGGTGGCGGGGGCGGCCGCCGCCGCGAGGCCACCGCCCTTGATGTTCGAGCAGGTCCGCCGCACCGTGTTCACGTCCTCGATGGGTGCGCCCGCATCGAGCAGCCCGTCGGTGACCCGCTGGAAGGAATCGAGCGAGAGGCCCTCGGCCGGCGCACACAGCAGCGCGCTACCGCCGCCGGTAATCGCCGCGAGTACGAGGGTGCGGTCATCGGCCGACTCGGCCGCCTTCAGCACCGCCTCGGCGCCGGCCACGCTGTCGGCGTCGGGAGTTGGATGGCCGCCCGTTCGGACGGTCACACGCTGGGGGTCAGCAGTCCGCTCGTTGGTCACGACGGCGCCGCCGTCGATACGGTCGCCGAACAGGGTTTCGAGGGCCGCCGCGAGGTCGTCCGCGGCCTTGCCGCCGCCGAGAACGAGGATACGGTCGAAGTCGTCGAGGTCGTATTCGGCGTCCCGGATACGGAGCGTGTCGTCCGCTACGGCACAGTGACGACGCACTGCGGTTTCGGGGTTGGCAGCCTCGATGCCCGCCCGCAGGCAGTCGATTGCGAGTTCGTGGGCCGGCGACTCCGGGTCGCGGTCGAACACGCTACGAGGTGAACTTCCGGACGGCCGCGAAGACCCGGTCGCTCAGGGGGTCGGGCAGGTGGCTGGCGAGCAACATCGCCTGTGCGACGCCGCCGACCGGGTAGCGTGGGTCGGGGTCCGGCGTGACCGCCGCCTCGACGATGACTTCCGCGACTTCGGCGGGATGGACCGCGATGGGGCTGTCCGAGCCGAACAGCGAGGCGTCCTCCTGGAACTCGTAGAGGTCCTCGTAGGCGTCGGTGCGGTCGAGGCGTCCGAGTTCGTCGCCGACCCGGTCGCGGAAACTCGTTTCCACGGGACCGGGCTGGACGACGCTAACGTCGATGCCGAAGGGTTCGACCTCCAACCGAAGGGCGTCGCTGTACCCCTCGATGGCGTGTTTCGAGGCGGAGTAGGCGCCCATCCCGGGTGCGGCGAGGCGGCCGGCGACCGAGGAGACGTTGACGATGGTGCCGTCCTCGCGTTCGCGCATGTGCGGGAGAACCTCGCGGATGAGGCGATGCGGGCCGAAGACGTTGACGTCGAACTGCTTTTCGAAGAGGTCGTCGTCGACGTCCTCCAGCGGGCCGTGCTGGCCGTAGCCAGCGTTGTTCACGAGGGCGTCGATGCGGCCCTCCTCTTCCATGATGCGGTCGACGACGCGTTCGACGTCCTCGGTGTCGGTGACGTCGATGGTGCCGATGTCACAGCCCGCTTCGCCGAGTTGCTGGATGTCGGCGGGGTTGCGTGCCGTCGCGTACACTCGCCACTCCTCGTCGAGGAAGGCGTAGGCCGTCGCCCGGCCGATACCCGACGAACAGCCCGTAATCAGAACCGTCCGATTGCTCATACAGGCGGGTCGGCGGGCCGGTAGTTAGTGTTAGTCCTTCGTCCGCCCGGAGACTACAGGTCGCCTTTCAGGTCGTCGGCGTACTGGTCGGCGAGGCGTGTGGGTCGGGGGAGTTTATATTGCCCGCCGCTGGCTTCCACGCAGTCGACGGCCGTCTCCGCGGACACGCGATGGCCCGCCGAGACGTAGAGCGGGTTGATTTTCGTCGAGTCGGGATACTGGCGGCTCTGATAGGCGTAGCCGACCGTCTCGCCGTCCGGCGCGGTCATCGAGTCGTCGGCCTCGATGGCGACGCGGGCGCCTTCCGGCAGCGAATCGACCGACTGGCGCGGGCGGCCACACAGCAGGCTCTTGGCAACGCCGACGGCGGGCGTCTCGAAGATGACGCCGACGTGGGTCGCGATGCCGGCCTCCCGGAAGTGGATGCGGCCGCTGCCGTCGAACACGAGCAAGTCGGGGTCGACGTCGAGTTTTTCGAGGGCGGCAACGATGGGTTCGCCCTCGCGGAAGGCCAGCAGGCCGGGGATGTAGGGAATCTCCAGCGGCGTGACGGCGTGGGCGCGGGCGACGACTTCGTCGCCGCGCAAGACGACGACCGCCGAGAGTGCCCGGTCGTCGAGAAACGCCTGGTCGACGCCCGCGACGAGGACGTCGCCGGCCGGGATGTCGGCGGGTTCGAAGTCGATATCGTCCTCGAAACCCGCCGTCTCGGCGATTTCCCGCTGCATCGCCTCCATCTCCTCGTGGGAAAGGGCGGGGTCCGGAAGGAACCGCTCGCGTTCGACCTTCATGGGAATCGGCCGGGACCGCCGGGGCCGTTACCGCCGCGGCCGGGTCCGAGGTTGACCTGCTGTGGGCCGCCACGGATGCGGTCCTTGACGCGGTTGCCGTACCAGAGGCCGATGACGAGGCCCGTCAGGTGTGCGAAGTGGGCGACGCCGCCGAGGATGTCCCCGGAGACCGCAAACAGCGAGAAGGCCGCAAAGAGGATGGTCAGCGTCCGGATGGACATGGGGATGAAGAAAAACAGGAGCACCTTCAGGTCCGGCGAGGTAATCGAGAGAACGCCCATGATGGCCATGAGCGCGCCGGAGGCACCGAGGACGCGGACCGTCTCGCCGGTCGCGAGGCCGAGGCCGACCTGTGCGAGACCGGCGGCCATGCCGCTGATGAGGAACAGCGCGGTGAACTTCTTGGAGCCGACCTGTCGCTCGACGATGGGCGCGAAGAAGTACAGCGCGATGCCGTTGAAAAGCAGGTGGGTCGGCCCGTTGTGGGCGAACACCGAGACGACCCACGTCCAGACGTATTCGGGGTTGGTCGTGGTGAGCGTAAAGAGGCCGTACCACTGCTGGGAGCCGATGGGAACGCCGAAAAGCGGCGCGAGGAGGTACTGGATTCCGAAGACGACGACGATGACGCCGAGGAACAGATACGAGACGTTGTTCCGGAAGTAGCCCAGCGGACCGCCGGCGCCGGTATCGAGGCCGACCTTGGCCAGCAGCCCCTGCGAGCGACCGCCTCGGCTTTCGACGGAGTCGTCGAAGCCGCTATCGAAGACCCCCTTCGGGTCGTTCCAGTTCTCGAGGCCGGGACAGCCGTGGTTCTCCGGCAGGCGGTGGTCGCTACAGAAGGTCCCACCGCAGTGCCGACAGTTGTACGGCATGTTCTCGTGGGCCCCGCACACGTCACACTTCGCCATTACCCCGTCGTAGCCGTCGAGTCGGCAAAGTCGTTGGGATGTGTGGCAACCGCTGGAACGCCCTCCGCCCCCGCCAAACGGTGCCGCGGCGGCCAGCGTTATCCCCCCTTCACGAGATAGCTAGCCTATGGTCGCCCATCTCGGCCACGTCCACCTGAAGGTTCGCGACGTCGAACGGGTAGGTTCCTTCTACACCGACGTGTTCGACCTCGCGATTACCGAACGGGTCGGCCGATACGCCTTCCTCTCCTTCGGCGAGCAGCACCACGACGTCGCCTTACAGGGTGTCGGCGCGGATGCGCCCACCCCCGCTCCGGGCGTCGGCCTGTACCACGCCGCCTTCGAAGTCGAGAGTTCGGACGAACTGCGTGCTGTCTACGAGACCCTCGATGAGCGCAGCGTCGACGTCTCGCCGGTCGACCACGGCATCAGCAAGGCGCTCTACTTCGATGACCCGTCGGGTAACGGACTGGAGGTGTACCTCGACACGCGCGATACCATGGAGGAGGACTGGGTGGGCACCAACAGCCGATTCGACCCGACGGCGCTGTAGGCCGCCCTATTTCACCTCGAAGGCGTCCGGCGGTTGGCCGGCCGCTTCGAGCACTTCGTCGGAGACCCGAATCGGGCAGTCGACGCGGAGGGCGATGGCGATGGCGTCGCTGGGGCGGGCGTCGAGGACGACCTCCCGGCGTTCGCCGTCGGCGTACCGCTCGGCGTCGATTTTCGCGAGGAAGGTGTTCTCCGAGAGGTCGTCGATGCGCACCCGGTCGATGGCGCCGCCGAACTCGGTGAGCATCTCCACGAAGAGGTCGTGGGTCAGCGGCCGCTCGAAGGGCCGGCCCTCCAGCGCGTGCGAGATGGACTTCGCCTGGTCGGCGCTGATGAATATCGGTATCGCCTCATCGCGTGCCCGCAGCACGACGACCGGTGCGCCTTCGTCGCCCCCCTCTTCGACGCTTACCCCAAGGCCGTGGACGGTCGCCTCGTGTGTCATCATATACCAATCGGGCGAGCGGCACCAAAACTTTTCGCACGAGGGGGTCCCACCGAGGGGTATGAGCGACCCCTACGTCGTCGTTATCAAGCCCTCCGCACGACGGGTGAGCCGTGCGGCGGGCGAGTGGGTCGCCCGGGAGGGCCGCTTCAGGCCCTTCGATTCGAAGGCGCTGGCCCGCGAGTGGGCCCGCGAGGCCAGCCCGCAGGGTCGGACGCTCTGGGTACAGGATGCCCATCCGGACGACGACGGACCCGCGGACGGCTATCTGCTCGCTCGGGCCAGTCGCCTCAGAAGTAACGAAACGGAGTTGCCCGGCGAGCAGCGGGCATTCGGTGACTTGCTCGCCAACGGGCAACGGAACCCGGGGCCGAAGGCGGACCGGTCCTGAACGCACGGGTCAGCCATCGACGGGTACATCCCCACCCCGCTTGCGCGGCCCCGACCGAAGGCAAGGCGGCGAGGGAGCATTAGAGTACCCCGTGCAATCGTTGCACGGTGTGCACACTGGATTCAGAACGCCTCGGCCGGGATGACCGTTGCCTCGGCGTGGTAGGCCTCGTAGAGGTCCTCCGCCCACTCGCGGACGCGCTCGTCGGTCGCCTCCAGCAGCGCTCGGGGAAAGCCCTCGTCGTCCTCGACGCCGATCTGGACGGTTTCGCCGTCGGCGATACCGAGAAAGAAGGGCGGGTCCGACGACATCTCGAGGACCGTCATCCTGCCCGTCGCCAGTTTCTCGCGGAACAGCGGCGCGAACTCCCCTGACGTAATCGTCTCCTTGACCGAGGGCGAGACGATGAGTTCGGCTTCGAGGGCGTCGCTGGTTATCTGCTCGTGTGCGAGTCTCGTCCCTTCGATATCGACCGAGGGAAACACCGCACGGAATCGGTCGGCATCACGGATGCGTTCGACCTGCGCTCGCGCGGGCGTGTAGGGGTCGCCCTCCGACGGTGTCACCACCCTCGCGTCCGACAGCGCCGTAATATCGAGGTCGAACTCCTCGGTCGGGAACCACCGCAGGAAGGGCGCGAGGTCCTCGGCGGCCTCGACGGTTTCGGCGAGGTTCCGCGTGGCCTCGATAATCTGCTGGCCGACCGGCGTCAGTCGGTAGGTATTCCCGCTGTTTTGGACCCATCCGCGGTCCTGGAAATCGTTGAGCGCGCGGGTGACCGTCGAGCGGGAGGTATCGAGGTCGACCCTGAGTTCCCGCTGGGTCGCCGCCCCCTCGTCGAGCAACCGCTCCAACAGCCGGACCCGGGTCTCCGACCGGGTCAGAAAGGAGATGCTGTCTATCGTTGCTTGGTCCATTCGATTGGGTGATGATTCTTCGTGAATAAAACACCTGTCCCGTTTCCCCGCCACGTTTTAATATCGACCACGGGACAGCATCGGTATGGAATCAGTTGGCACGGGTCTGGCAGCAATCGACTACGAGACGCCGCGGGCGGACGTCTATCTCTCGCGGCCCGACAAGCGCAACGCGATGACGACCGACCTGATGCGCGACCTGACGACCGCCATCGAACAGGTCAGCGCGAACGACGATGTCTACGCGATGACACTGCTCGGCGAGGGCCCCGTCTTCTGTGCGGGGATGGACCTCGAGATGATGCGCAACCGGGTCGAGGAGGACTCCGACATCGAGCGGGACGTCTTCCCCGAGTTGCTCGATACCATCGAAACCGCCCGCCAGCCCGTCGTCGCGGGCATCAAACGCGCCGCCCCCGCGGGTGCCTTCGAGTTGACGCTGCCCTGTGACTTCCGCGTGCTCGGCTCGGAGGCGACCTACGGCGTCATCGAGGTGAAACTGGGGACCTTCCCCCACGGCGGCGCGACCCAGCGACTGCCCCGGCTTGTCGGCCTCTCGAAGGCCAAGGAACTCGTGTTGACCGGCGAGTTCATCGACCCCGAGGAGGCGCTGGACTGCGGGCTGGTCCACGAGGTCTGCGAGGACGAGGCCGTCGACGAACGGGCGAAGGCCTTCGCCGACCGTCTCTGTGAGAACGCGCCGCTGGGGCTCCGAGAGGGGAAGAAAGCCCTCAATGCGGCCTTCGAGACGCCGCTGGAGCAGGGTCTCGAACTCGAACGCTCGCTGGGGCGGGCACTTGACGACACCCACGACTACCGCGAGGGCTTCGAGGCGCGCATCGAGGACCGAGAACCGGAGTTCCGCGGCGAATAGGCCTCGGGCCACGAAACTGCCATAAGATACTTTCAGGCCCAGCGATAGGAATCGGTATGCGCTTGTCACCGCTGGCTCTCGGACTCGCGGTTCTACTGACAGTCAGTCTGGCGGGGATGCCCGCCGCTGCGGCCGTACAGGAACGCGAGAACGACCCCGGCGCCGGCGAGGTTGCCGCGGCGTACAACGAGAACGTCGATAGCCTCCCGGGCGTCATCAAAGACCGGGCCGCCAACGAACGAGTCGAGTTGAATATCGAGTCCTCGGAGGGCGGCACCGAAACCTACACCGCCATCACCGACGGTGATGCCCGCATCACCGGGCTTCAGGAGGGCAGCCACGACCCCACCCTCCGTGTGAGCACCGACGAGGCGACCATCCGTGAAATCGCGAACGCGGAGAACACTGGCGCGGCCGCCGCCGAAGCCTACGAATCCGGCGATATCCGAATCGAGGGCGTCGGCATGGTCAACACCGTCACGGTCGAGGCCGTGAAGGTCGGCCACAGCGTCGGTTCGGCGCTCGGCCTCCTGTAACGGCTCTCTTTCTGCCGCTCGCGTTCCCCGACGACTAACGAGGCGTTTTTCTCGCCAGCGTTCCAAGGTCGGATATGGACGACACCGACGGGGGGTTCCAGAAGGGCCGCAAGGCAGCGACGTTCCTCATCCTCCCCTTCGTCGCGCTGGGCATCGGGAATCTGATTCTCATCCTCCAGTGGGGTATCGACCCGCTGTGGGGCTTCGTGCTCCTCCCGCCGATTCTGTTCATCTCGGCTATCGGCTGGATTGCCATCCGCGGCGGCTTCGCCGAGGACCGGACCGGGGACAGCGACTACAACGGCGGCGTCTAGGAATTGGTGTTCTGTAGGTTTTTCTCTGATGTTTAAAAGGGGTCACTACCTCCGAAGCCCTCGGCCGGCTGGCGGTCGCTACGCGGGATATCCTCACTTCGTTCGGATAGTGCCCGCTTAGCGACTAAATTGAACGCCACCCGCCCTCGCCCTTCGATTCCGCCAGGAAACCGCAGCCACACACCTCCCCAACCGACTCCCTCCTTCGCTTCGCTCAGTCGGTCGTCCCTCGCGCGCTTTCGTCCGACCGCCGCTCACGGGTGCGTTCGCGGCGGTCGGCCAGCGCGCGCCATTTATAAAAGCCAGTCGGCCGGGAGGATGGGTCGGCCGCACGGCCGACCATCCGACCCGGGGAAGGGCAGGTGCTGTCCCTGGGGGACTGAAAGGGCGAGGCGCGCGAGACGCGAACGGAGTGAGCGTCTCGGTCTGGCTGAACGGCGAACGAAGTGAGCCGTGAGGCCGTCTGGCGCCGCAGGGGAGTCGCTACGCGGGCACTACGCGAGCGAAGCGAGCGTATCCCGCGTAGCGACCGCCAGCGCGCCGAGGGCTTTCGAGGTGGTTGCAGTCCGGTTGTCGCCAAGCTCAACTTATAAACGAACTCCTAGTGCCCGTTCCGAACCGGGGCGGGAGCGTACGACTGGTCGCGAGCGACGACGGATTCAGGCTCTATCCGAACCAGCAGCGCGGTGTCGGTCGGATCGGCGACGTAGCCCGAAAAGCGGGGGTCCCAGTCGGTACGGTCGGGGCCGAGATACCGGGCCAGCAGTCGCTCGGCGAGGTCGCGGTCGAACGGTTCGACGGTGCCGGTGCCGCGGATCCCGACGTGCTGGACGAGGCCGCGTTCGGCGTCGAAATCGACGACGCCGAGGGCACACCCGGAGTGCTTCTCGACACGGTCGGGGAAGGTATCGGTCGCGGAATCGCCGAGTATCCAGGCGGCCTCGTCCTCCCAGAGATACCAGACGGGCGATTCGCGGGCGCCTTCCGGCGCCGCCGTAGCGAGATGGCCGAACAGCGGCCGGGCGAGAAAGGCCTCGATGCTGGCACCGAGGGTGTTCTCGACGACGTTCATACCCGTACTGCGGGCGGTTCGGGGATGAATGTGGCGATATTTGCCGGAAAAATTGCGGTCCCGTCGCTGGTCGGTGTGGAATGTTGAGAACGCCGAGGAGGAGATTTGAACTCCTGAGTCCGTGAGGACAGTTGCTCTCGAAGCAACCGCCTTGGCCAGGCTAGGCTACCTCGGCTCACCTATTCGTGGGGGTGTGGCGACTTTATGGGTTTCGGTCCGCGGCCGTCCGGTGGTTCGGGAGAGCCGATAGCACCTCAGTCCTCGTGGCGAACGACGGTGACGGGCACGGGCGAGCGGCGGACGACCGTCTCGGCGACGCTGCCCAGCAGGACCCGCGAGACGCCCTCACGGCCGTGGCTGCCGATGACGACGTGTTCCATGTCGTGTTCCTCGGCGTAATCGACGATGCCTCGCGCGGGCCGGCCGACGACGGAGTCGGTCGTGATGTCGATGCCGGCCTCGGCGGCCATCGCCTCGGCCTCCTCGAGGACGGTGTCGGCCCGCTCCTCGGCGGCGGCCATCCAGTCGTCGGCGCTCCCGGGCCCCCACGCCGTCGCACCGTCGACGGGGTCCATCACGTAGAGCGCGGTAATCGAGTCGGCCGCGAACTGTTCGAACGCGTGTTCGAGCGCGACGTCGGAGGGGTCCGAGCCGTCGACGGGAACGAGTACCTGCATGGACGACGGTTGCAGGGGCCGACATATAAAGCCGGTAGGCCTTTGGCCGGCGGCCGTGAGGGCCACGGTATGTACGATGCGGTGCCGTCGCTGCTGGACCGGACCGCACGCATCGCGGCGTTTCCCGACGGCAGTCTCGATATCTACTCGGAGGTCCGCGGCGCCGACGGCGGCCACCTCTCGAAGGCGGCGTTTCAGGACCGTCTCACCGGCGTCCGTTCGCGGGCTTTCCACCTCGACGAACGCGTCGTCG
The DNA here is from genome assembly GCF_013391085.1 of Natronomonas halophila. Lineage (NCBI taxonomy): Archaea > Methanobacteriati > Methanobacteriota > Halobacteria > Halobacteriales > Natronomonadaceae > Natronomonas > Natronomonas halophila. The sequence continues at coordinate 2,332,601 of NZ_CP058334.1, forward strand.
AACCGGGCGGGCAGGCGGTCAACGCCGCCCAGCAGGCCCACGCACTCGGCGACGAGGTCCGTCTCGACGCCTGTCTGGACCACCACCGCCTCGACCTCCCGTTCGAGTGCCACTCCCACGGCAAACCGAGCCGGGTCCATATCCACGAGTTCACCGACGGCGACCTCATGTACGTGTCCGAGAGCGACGACGTCGCGGACTGGACGGCCGCTGACTTCGACACCCTGCCGGACGCCGACGGCTACTTCGGCGCCAACTGGGCCACCGTCGACGGGATGACCGGTGTACTCCGGAGTCTCGCTGGCGACCTCGATGGGGAGGCGTTCGTCTTCGACCCCGGCGACGTGACAACCGCCGACCCAGAAGCGGTTCGGAGCCTCGTCGCCGCTCTGGGTACGGTCGATGACGGTATCGACACCTCCCTCAGCGTCAACGCTCGCGAACTGGCGGCGTTCGCCGACGCCCTCGGCGTGGCGGCCGAGGAAACGGCCGTTCGCGACGAAGCCGACATCTCGGCGGTCGTCGTCCACGAGGAAGAATCGGCTCGCGCCGCTTACGAGGGCGGCACCGCGGTGGTTCCGAACCTCAAAATCGACCACGCGACCCGTAACACCGGCGGCGGCGACCGCTTCGGTGCCGGCTACCTCCATGGCCTCACGGTTGGCAGCGACGTCGAGGCTGCCCTCGCGCTCGGAAACGCCTGTGCCAGTTACTACGTCGAGACCGGCGAGACCGCGACCGCGGACGAACTGGTCGAATTCATCGACGACTGGTCGATGCTGTAGGGGCCGGTTTCGCTGTGGCCCACGCTTCGGGCTTTCCGGTTGCTGAACCCTTTTGCGGCCGTCGCGTCTATCCTCGGGCATGTCACTCGACGACCTCGACCTCGATTTCGTCCAGTTGGGCGAGACGGGCCTCCAGACCAGCGAACTCCAGTTCGGGACGTGGCGTTTCGGCCGCGAAACCGAGGAAGGCACCCTCGAAATCAGCGAAGAGCGCGGCCACGAACTCCTCGATGCCTACGAGGCCGCGGGCGGCCGCTTTATCGACACCGCCGACATCTACGGCGGCGGCGTCGCCGAGGAGTGGATCGGCGACTGGCTTGCGGACCGCGACCGCGAACGCTACACCATCGCCTCGAAGGTCTACTGGCAGACCCGGCCGGGCGACCCCAACAGCCGCGGGACGAACCGCAAGAGCGTTCGTCACCGCATCGACGCCCTGCTGGAACGGCTCGACACCGACTATGTCGACGTCCTCTACATCCACCGCTGGGACGACCAGACGCCCGCCCGCGAGATGATGAAGACGCTCAACGGCCTCGTCGAGGACGGCAAGGTCCACTACCTCGGCGCCTCGACGCTCCGGCCGAACGCCTGGAAGGTCGCCAAGGCCAACGAAATCGCCGAACGCGAGGGCTGGGAACCCTTTACCGTCGCCCAGCCGCGATACAATCTCGTCGACCGGGAAATCGAGGGCGACTACCTCGAAATGGCCCGCGACTACGGCATGGCGGTCTGTCCATGGAGCCCGCTCGGACAGGGCTTCCTCACGGGCAAGTACGACCGCGAGGAGGGTCTCACCGGCGAATCGAAGGCCGCCGAATCCAGCCACTTCGACTCGTATCTCACCGAGACGAACTTCGATGTCCACGACGAACTCGACGCGGTCGCCGACGAGGTCGACGCCTCACCGGCCCAGACCGCGCTGGCGTGGCTCATGCACCGCGAGGGAGTCACCGCGCCCATCGTCGGCGCGCGAACGGTCGAACAACTCGAGGAGAACCTGCGTGCGGCCGAAATCGACCTCTCCGATGAGCAGGTCGACCGCCTGACCGAAGCCAAGGGCGGCCCGTACGCGGGGCTGTAGCGGCCTCACACAGCAGATACACCACGGCAGAGGTGGTGACGCGGGGGTGTGCCACTCAAGCGAGCCGGTCACCTGAAACCATAGCAGGCAAATGAGCGACATTCGAACCACCACTAAGAGCTACGAGAAATGATAGCGGTATCCGGAGAGGCAGTCGTCGAGTTCGTGACGACGGTCTTCGTGCTCTCGACGATGTTCTCGATGGGGGTGAAGTTATCCGTTAGCCAGCTCCTCGACGCGCTCCGGGAACGACAGCTGCTGGTCAAATCCTTGGCCGTGAACCTCGTTGCGGTTCCGCTAATTGCCTATCTCCTCGTTCGGACGGTCTCGGTGGAGACCGGGTTCGCGGCCGGCATCGTGCTGCTCGCGGTCTCGCCCGGTGCCCCGTTCGGCCCGAAACTCGCGGAGATTTCGGACAGCGACGTGGCGTTCGCGAGCGGCCTCATGGCGATTCTCTGTATGCTCTCGGTCGTGACGATTCCTGTCTCCCTGTTGCTGTTGCTCCCCGGCGACGTCACCGTCGACCCGCTCGCAATCGGGCGGATGGTGCTGGGCATCCAACTGGTTCCGCTACTGCTCGGGCTCGGAACGTCGTTCGCCCTCCCGTCGCTCGCAGAGCGGCTGTACCCCCCTGTTCAGCGACTCTCCGACCACACGTTCATCGGGCTGATTCTGCTGTTAGTGGTCGTCTACAGCGACAGTATGGTGTCCCTCGTCGGGACGGGAACACTCGGGCTCTCGGCCATCGCCGTAGGCGCGTCGTTGGTCCTCGGATACGGTCTCGGTGGGCCAGCACGGGGGACTCGAGAGGTGTTGGCGACGACGACTGCCGCCCGAAACGCGGCGATTGCGCTGTTTATCGCGACGACCGGGTTCTCGGACCCGAACGTCCTCACGACCGTCCTCGCGTTCTCGTTTATCGGGGTCGTTGGCTCCGGATTGATCGCGGGCGTGTGGCGACGACAGGTCAAACCGGTTTCATCACACGGCTAACGCAGCACGGCGCCGTGATAGATGCGTTTGGTCGTCGAATGAAGTAAAACCGACTTCGCTGTCGATTGGCCCGAATCTCGGTCCCGACTCAGTCCTCGCTGTCGGCGTAGGTGCTGCCCGTAATCTCCCGAATCCGCTCGGCGGTCACCTCACCGACGCCGTCGACTTCCTGCAGGTCGTCCTCGTCGGCAGTCATCACGGCCTCGACGCTGCCGAAGTGCTCCAGCAGGCCGCGGGCAGTAATCGGGCCGACCTCGGCGACCGACGACACGACGTACTCCTGTTTCTCAGTGAGCGTCTTGCCGCCCTTCTCGCCGTGGACCGACACCTCGCGATCGTCGGTCTCCTGTTCGCGCGTGGCGATGACCTCCAGCAGGTCGGCGGTCTCCTCTGGGTCAGTCGTCTGCATCACGCTCGCCCCGAAATCGACCGCCAGTGAGGCCAGCGCGCCCCGAATCGCGTTCGGGTGGACGTTCCGTTTCTCGTAGAGGCCTTCGCCCTCGATGATGACGACGGGCCGACCGTAGTAGCGGGCGGCCGACCCGACCTGTTCGAACATCGAGCGGTCGCCGCCGGTCAGCGTATCGAGGAAGTCCTCGACGGCCTTCCGTTCGACGACGACGCGGTCCGAGAGGACGTAGTCGCCGACGTCGAGGGTTTCGAGTTGCGTCTCGATGCCCTCGCGGGTCGAGAGGTCCCGGGCGATGTGGGAGTCGAGTTCCCGCTGGTCGGCGACGATTTCGACCGTCTCGCCGTCCGGTTCGGCGACGGGGACGGATTCAGGTTCCTCGTCGGGTTCGGCGTCTACCTCCGAGGCGAAATCGGTGAGGCCGGCCTGTCCGTCGCTGCCGTCGGACGAATCGGTCGTTTTGCCGGTCTCGGTTTCGGATTCGTCGTCGGCCCCTCCGGCCGACGGTTCGGTTTCATCGGCATCCGAGTCCGTCTCCTCTTCGTCATCCGCATCTTCGGCCTCCCCCTCGAACTCCGAGAGGCCCTTCTGCTGGGCGATTTCGGCCTCGATTTCGCCCTCGATGTTCTTCAGTTTCCGGAGTTCCTCCTCCATCTTGTCTTCCTCCCTGCGCGAAATCCAGAAGAACGCCTCGTCGCGGGTGTCCTCGGCCAGCAGGACGACGACTGCGCCCTCGCTGGCGCGGCCGGTTCGGCCCTTCCGCTGGATGGAGCGAATCCCCTTCGGGACGGGTTCGTAGAATAACACGAGGTCGACGTCCGGGACGTCCAGTCCCTCCTCGGCGACGCTCGTGGAGACGAGCACCTCGAACTCCCCATTGCGGAACGCGTCGAGCGTCTCCTTCTGTTCCTTCTGGGTCATCCCGTCTGAGCCTTCCTTGTCACCTTGTCCGACGAACCGCTGAGTCTCGAAGTGTTCGCCGAGGAACTCCGTCAGCGTCTCGGCGGTGTCGCGGGATTCGGTGAAGACGATGACGCGTTCGCCGTTCTCGATGCCGAGCGTCTGCGCGAGCAGGATGCGCGTCCGGCGGAACTTGGGATGGAGGTCGTCGAACTCCTCGGCTTTCCGCATCGCCTCCTTGACCTTCGGTTCGGAGACGAACCGCTGGGAGGCCTTCGAGGACCCCGAGGAGCGGGCGGCATCGCGCTGGCGTTCGAAATACCGGCGGAGCGATTCGACGCTCTGGGTCTCGACGAGTTCGACGGCCCGCCGGAGTTTCATTATCTCCGCGTGGGCGGACATGCCCTTGTAGCCGTTGCTGTCGTCGCTGTTGATGAGTTGCTGGAGTTTCGCCCGAATCTTGTTGAGGTCCCGCTGGGACATGTTCGGGTCCGTCGAGTTCGTGACGCCGAGTCCCTTCAGTTTCTCCAGCCGCTCGGAAATCACTTCGTTGAGCGCGTCCCGAATCTCGATAACGGTGTCCGGCAGTTCGACGCGCTCCCACTCGACGGAGGTCTCGTGGGTGTGTTCCTTGACGTCGGCGTCGTCCTCGGTCATCACCGCCACGTCCCGAAGCCCGAGGTTGTCGCAGACGGTGAGGATTTCCTCCTTGTCGCCGCCCGGCGAGGCGCTCATACCCGTCACGAGCGGTCGGTCGGCGTCTTGGTGGTAGCGGTCGGCGATGTAGTTGTAGGCGTAATCGCCGGTCGCGCGGTGGCACTCGTCGAAGGTGATGTGGGTGACTGCGGACAGCGAGACGCGGTTGCCGACGAGGTCGTTCTCGACGACCTGTGGGGTCGCACAGATTACGCGGGCGTCGTCCCACAGTTCGGCGCGGTCGTCGGGCCGGACGTCGCCGGTGAAGACGACCACCTCGTCGTCGTCGACGTCGAGGGCCTCCCGGTAGAAGGTCGCGTGCTGCTGGACGAGGGGCTTGGTGGGGGCGAGCAGGAGGGATTTGCCGCCGTACTCGGCGAGGCGGTGGGCCGTCACGAGCAGGCTCACGGCCGTCTTCCCGAGGCCCGTCGGGAGACAGACGAGCGTGTGGCCGGCCTTGGCCGTCTCGGCCAGTTCCCGCTGGTAGCGGCGGTCCTCGATGAAGCCGTCGACCAACATCGGCCCCTCGATGTACTCCGCGTCCTCGGTGGCTGTCGCCATCTACTCCTCGCTTCGTCGTTTCGGCGGATAAGGGTTCGGTCAGCGGAGTGGAAGTGAAAAACCGAGGTGGCGGGGCCGATAGTGGGAGATGCGCACTGACCGTTCGCCTACTCGACTGTCGGCACGGGCACGGAATCGAGCGTATCGGCGATGACGTCGGCCTTGCTGACGCCGGAAACGGTGGCGTCGGCGGTCAGCACGATACGGTGGGCGAAGACGGGCTGGATGCTTTCGGCGATGTGGTCGGGGGTGACGAACTCCCGACCGTCGATGACTGCGCGGGCACGGGCGGCCTCGAAGAGTCGCTGGACGCCGCGCGGGGAGACGCCCACGTCGACGCGGCCGTCCTCGCGGGTCGCACGCCCGAGTTCGGCCATATAGGTCAGCAGGTCGTCGTCGACGCGGACGTTTTCGGGTGCCTCCCGGAGGTCCTCGACCGCGTCGGCGTCGATGACCGAATCGATGCTCGGACTGCGTTCGAGGCGGCCGGCCCGCCGTCGGAGGAGTTCCACCTCGCCGTCGAGGTCCGGATAGCCCATCGACGTCTTGACGATGAATCGGTCCAGTTGCGCCTCGGGAAGCGGGAACGTCCCCTCCTGTTCGACGGGGTTCTGCGTGGCGATGACGAAGAACGGGGAGGGTAGTGGGTGGGTCTCGCCGCCGACGGTGACCTGTCCCTCTTCCATGGCTTCCAGCAGGGCGGCCTGGGTCTTCGGCGGCGCACGGTTGATCTCGTCGGCCAGCACGACGTTGGCGAAAATCGGGCCGGGGGAGAACTCGAACTCGCGGTCCTTCTCGTCGAAGACGTTGGTCCCGGTCACGTCGCTCGGAAGCAGGTCGGGCGTGAACTGGATGCGGGAGAATTCGAGGCCGAGCGCCGTCGCGAGCGTCCGGGCGGTCAGCGTCTTGCCGGTGCCTGGCACGTCCTCGACCAGCGCGTGCCCGCGGGCCAGCACGGCGACGAGCAGGTCCTCGAAGAACGCCTCATCGCCGATGACCGTCTCGCCGATGGCGTCGACGACTTCGCGGCAGACGTCGTGGGGGGCGGGGTCAGGGCTCACACCATGGCCTGTGTCGGCGGCGGACAAAAGCGCTGGTGTGGACGGGAGCCGCCAGTTCCCGACGTCTGGGTCGGCCGATTCGTTCCAGCCCACCTGCTGTTCCGTCTCCGAAGGTGGTTTTCGGGATGAAGCCTAACGCGGGGTATGGACCAGCAAACACGCCGGGGCTTTCTCGCGGGGGCCGCGGGCATCGCCGCCGGCCTCGCGGGGTGTTCGACCGGCCGCCGGCAGTCGCCGGACCCGGTCGAGGTGCCACAGCAGGAGTCCCCAAGTGATTCGCGGTACGCCGCCGTCTACGACGCGATTATCGATTCGGTCGCCTTCGTCGGCGACTCGACGGGCGGTGGTTCCGGCTTCGTCTACGACGGCTACGTCATCACCAACCAGCACGTCGCTCGGGACGCCGAGACGATGGACGTCCGTTTCGAGGGCGGCGACTGGCGCGAGGCGGGCGTCACCGCGACCGACGCCTACGCCGACCTCGCGGTGCTATCGACGGACGTTCCCGACTACGCCCGGCCGCTGTCGTTCGTCGATAGCGTGCCGCCGGTCGGCAGCGAGGTCGTCGCCCTCGGGAGTCCCTTCGGCCTCGAATCGTCGATTTCAGCGGGTATCATCAGTGGGAAGAACCGCGCGCTCCGGAACCCGGTGACGAACTTCTCGATTCCCAACACCGTCCAGACCGACGCGGGACTTGACCCCGGCAACAGCGGCGGCCCACTGGTGACGATGGACGGCGAGGTGACCGGCATCAACGTCGCGGGCGCCGGCACGAGCGTCGGCTTTGCCATCTCGCCGCTTTTAGCGGCGCGCATCCTCCCGGAACTCATCGAGACGGGCACCTACGACCACCCGTTCCTCGGGATTACGCTGCTGTCGGTGACGCCGACCATCGCCGAGGCCAACGACCTCGACACCCCACGCGGCGTCCTCGTGGTCGATATCCTCGATTCGGGGCCGTCGAACCAGACCCTGCAGGGGTCGGACGGCGAGGAAATCGTCGACGGCCGACGCGTCCCGACCGGCGGCGACGTCCTCGTCGAACTGGCGGGCAACGAAATCCGGTCCGACGCCGACCTCGGGACGACCATCGCCCTGGAACTGTCGCCCGGTGACCGCGTGCCCGCGACGGTCATCCGCGACGGCGAAGAGCGCGAGATTCAGGTGCCTATCGGCACTCGGCCGGAACCGAACCGGTAATTCGCGGCGAACCCGCAGCGTTGAGGCCTCCCCCGACCGTTTCAGTTCCTGAAATCCGTCCTATCTTTAAGTACTACCCTCCGGATGCACCCGTTACTGGCTGGAAAGCCAGCGTGCCCCCACCTGATGGGTATTCCCCACCCCCCCTAACGGTCCGCCCCTTGTCGGACCGCTTTTTACCACCCCTCTAGCGCCGCCTCCCGAGCCTCGCCGACGTAGGTTTATAAACAAAGGCGCGGCCAGCACCGCTCGGGGCAGTCTCACCCCCGAAGCGCGGTGAGCAGGAGGACGCCGCCGAGCAGGAGGAAGACGAGCGCGGTCGTCGGCTGGCCGCCCGTCGCGACGAGGTAGCCGCCGAAGGCGAGGGCGCCGGCGGTTCCGGTGACGGCGAGGCTCCCGGCGGCGTGGACGAGTTCGTTCCGCGAGGTGCGGGCCTCGCGGCCGACGTGGCGGCCCAGACCGATGCCGTGGTCGGCGACGTCCCACGCGCTCGTGGCGAGGACGGCGCCCCCGACCAGCGGTGCGACCGGCGCGCCCGTGGCGCCCCCGGCGACCAGCGCGAGCGCGAAACACCCGCCCGCCAGTCCACACAGGCGGGTCGACGCGCGAGCCAGCGACGCCAACAGGACGGCGACCCCGAGCAGGGCGACGGCGCCGGACAGCGGCGACCCGGCCGCGAGGAAGGCCGCGGCGACGGTCCCGAGCCCCACGGCCAGTCCCGTCGAGAGCCGCGGCGGGGCCTCGGTCGGTTCGGCGGCGTCGACCGTGGTCTCGGCGTCCGCTGGCGATTCGGACCCCGAATCACGCCCGTCCTCGGAGTCGCCCGCCGCGTCGGCATCCGGCGTCGTTCCGCCGCTGGCTGCGGCCCGAGCGTCGCTCATCGCGACCACCGCCCGGCAACACGGTCGGCGGCAATCGCGAAGGGTTCCTCCGGCGCCCAATCGAGGACGCGAACCCCGCCACGCCGGAGGTCGGCCAGCCGCAGGTCCCGCTCGATGCCGACGAGTTCGCCGCCGAGGGTGGCCTCGGTGGTCGGGTCCGGCGAGATGACGGTTACCAGATGACCGAGCGCGTCGAACCGCTTTGCCAACTGAACCGGCGGGTCGTCGACACACGGCGAGACGAGCATGACCTGTGCGTCGGCGGGGAGTCGCTGCCGGAACTTCCAGCGCCATAGTCGCGGGACGAACTGGCGGTCGGCGGCCGCCGGTGTTGGCCCGAAGGCCGGGTCGGTCGCCAGCAGTTCCCGCAATTGCGCGCGATGGGCCGTCCCGCTGCCGGGCGAAAGCCACGAATCCAGTGGCGAGAAGGCCGTCGCACCGACGCGGTCGCCGTTCGATAGCAGCGCCTCCGCCAGTCCAGCGGTCGCCTCGATGCCGCGTTCGACCGCGCCCTCGGCTTCGGGTGCGGGGGCTGCGTAGGCCGGCGCACGGGTATCGACCACGAACACGACCGTCGCGGCCCGCTCCTCGCGGAGTTCGAGCGTTGCCAGTTCGCCGGTCCGGGCCGCCCGGTTCCAGTCGACGCGGGCCTGCGGGTCGCCACGCCGGTACTCCCGGACGGCATGGAACTCGACGCCCGAGCCGCCGATGTCGGTCGGGACACGCCCCGAATACGGCGTCGTGAGGCCGCGAAGCGGGAGGTCCGAACCGCTCTCGAAATCGGGGACACACCGGAGGGTCGTCTCGGCAGCGACGGTCGTCTCGGTTTCGTGGGCGCCCATCGGGTCACGGACGATTGCTCTCAGCCGCCGCCAGTCGTGGTCGCCGCGGGCGGCCCGGACGGTGTAGGCGAACGTGGCCGCGGCGCCCGGTCGCAGGGCGGTCGCGTGTCTCGCCGGACCGTCGACGACGGCCAGCCCATCGGGTACCTCGTCGACAAGCCGGAGGTCATAGAGGGTACTTCCCTCGTTGGTGACAGTCACCTCGACGCGAACCTCCGATTCGGGCGCCGGCGTCGGGTCTTCGACGGTCCGTTCGACTCGAAGCGACGGTCGAGTAGGGGCGGAAGCGCGAGCGGCCAACACCCCAGCAGCGACGGCGCCTGCGATGAGCAGGCCCGCGGCGCGGAAGAAGACCCCAGCGCCGACGACCATCAGGGCGAGGCCGCCGAGGCCGAGCCAGCGGTTGGTCCTCATCGGCCGCCGCGCACCTCCCGGAGTGCGTCCAGCGTGTGGCGGACGAACACGCGCGTGGTCGACCGACGACGGAAGAGTTGCCGGACCTGTAGCCGTGGCGGAATCTTCATCGGTTCGGCGAGGTAGCCGGCGGCGACCTCGTCGTCGGTCCACGTGCCGTCGTCGACAGCCTGCCGGGCGCCCTCGGGCCGATAGCCCCCGTTGGCAACGAGCACCTCGGCCGTCACCTCCCGCAGGCGGTGCCGGATTTGACTTCGGCGTTCGGCGCCCTCGGCCCCGCCTGCCGCGAGGTCGGCGTCGACGTCCTCGCCGGGGACCGTCGACCGATAGCCCGGTTCCGGCGGGTCGACGTCCGCGGTGTTCCGGAGCGTTCCGCGACGGCGCCGGAGGTATTCGAGGCCGACGACGACCGTGAGGCCGCCGATACCGCTGACTGCGACCGACCCGAGCGGGAGGGCGTTCGCGAGTTGCCCGAACCACAGCATTCCGAGACCCAGTGCGGCGGCGATGAGACCAGCCAGCGCGCGCCGGCGCATCAGGCCGCACCCCCGTAGGTTTCCTCGATGTGTCGGAGCGTCTCGACGGCCCGTCGCTCGCGCTCTTCGGTCGCATCGAAGCCGCCGTACCGCACCGTCTCGAAGAGGTCGGTCAACTCCGCGACGTCTTCCGCATCCATCCCGGCCGCAATCGCAGCGTCGGCGAACTCGCCGGGCGTCGTCGCGTCGGGGTTTTCGACGGCCAACTCGTCGGTCATCTCCCGCCACGCTCGGTAGACCTCGTTTTCGGTGGCGGCGTCGGCCTCGATGCGGTCGGCGGCCGTCCCGGCGACGCGGCCGACGGCGGCGACGTCCTCGTCGTTGGCCACCGGTTCGAGGTCGGGTTCCTCGTCGGGCATGTCGTCGCCGCGGGCACCGAGGACCGCGACGACCGCGATACCGACCGCGAGGACGAAAAGCAGCGCCACGAGCACGCTGGGCGACGAGAGGGTATCAGCGGCGACCTCGCCGAAACCGCCACCGCTGCCGCCTTCGGCAACCGAACTGCCATTGGGGTCCGTTATTCCGGGCGTTGCCGTGGCCGACTCGTTGTCGGGTGGGTCCGGCGAGGGACACGTCGCCAGCGTTCCCCAGATGATGGCGACGGGGACGACCGCGGCGATACAGACGGCACCGCCGGCGAGTTTCGAGTCGGTCGCTCGCGCCACGAGGGCGAACAGGGCGACGAAGAGTCCGACCAGCGCGAGCAGAGCGGGCGGTTCGGTGAGGAAGGGCCAGCAAGCGGTGGCCGGCGCCCCGCTGTCGATGGGGGCGGCCGACCGATTCTGTTCGGGCGTCGGCGTCCGTGGGGTGTCGTCGCCGATTCCGGCGTCGCTGCCGCCGGAGCCGGAACCGCCGGGAGCCACGGCCGAATCCAGCGTCGCGGCTGCCAGCCCCAGGGAGACGATAGCGAGGAGGGCGAGGGCAAGCGGGAGGGCGCGGTCGCGATCCACGCCCCCCGTTACGGGCCGAGTTTCAAAAGGATTCGTGCTGATCTCGGTCATTTCCAGCCTGTGACCGTTCGATAATCGCCGCCGTGACCCGAGACGTGCGCCGCCGATTCGATAGGCATTTGCCTGACTGACCGGTCAGTTAAATTGTCGCTGTGTCTCTCGTTCCGAACCCCGTTCGACTGGCGATACTCGCTATCGGCCTGGCGCTGTCACGCGTCGGTCTCATCACCGAACAGCGGGCACGCCGGACGACCGAACTCGCGTGGCCGCGGGTCGTGACGGGTATCGCTCGGATGTCGAAAAACGCCGTCGACGTGGCGATGGTCGGCGTCGGCGTCGGCTCCGCAGCCATCGCCGGCGTCGGTATTGCCGGCCCCTTCTGGGGCCTCGCCTTCTCCATCGGCGGCGGCATCGCCGGCGGCACCATCGCGCTGGTCAGCCAGCGGTTCGGCGCCGACGCCTACGAGGAACTCGGGCTCGCGGTCCGTTCCAGCGTCTTCCTCGTCGTCGCCGCGACGATACCTATCACGGCCGTCTTCTGGACCTTCTCGACGGAACTCATCGACCTGCTGAGTAGCAACGACGCGGTGGTCCGCCTCGGCGGCGACTACCTCCGCATCGTCGGCCTCGGAGTCCCCTTCGCCGGCCTCAACCTCGTCGGCAGCCGCGTCCTCGTCGGCACCGACGACTCCTATACGGCGATGTTACTCCGGGCCGGCGGCGCCGTCGCCAACGTCGTCATCAACGCCGTCCTCATCTTCGGCCTCGGGTGGGGCGTCGAGGGTGCCGCGCTCGGAACCGTCCTCTCGAACGTCGGCGTCACCGCCGCCTTCGCCATCGGTCTCACTCTCGGACGCTTCCCGGGTGCCGGGCAGTTCCCGGTCACTATCGACCCCCGCGGGAGTTACGTCGACAGCGAGAACATCGCCGACCTCGTCTCCATCGGCCTGCCGGTCATGGGCCGGAACCTCGTGTGGACCGTCGCGGAGTTCCCCATGTTCGCCATCCTCGACATCTTCGGACAGGACGTCGTCTCGGCGTTCGTCATCGCCCGCCGCATCTGGGGGCTGATGAACACGCCCGGCTGGGGCTTCGGGTTGGCCTCCTCCAGCCTCGTCGGTCAGGAACTCGGTACCGGCGATGAAAGCGTCGCCGAGGCCTACGGCCGCGAAATCATCCGATTCTCCTTCGCGGTCTACGTCGCCTCCGCGACACTGGTGTTCGTCTTCGCGGACCCCATCGTCAACCTCTTCGTCGCCGACCCGACCGCCCCCGAGATACCCATCGCCACGACGCTGGTCCGGGTCGCCTGCGGGGCCATCCTCCTGCAGGGGATTTCGGGGGCCGCCGCCGGCCCGCTCGATGCCTCCGGGGACACCCGCTGGACGTTCATGAGTCAGGCCCTCGGCATGTTCGGCTGTTCGATTCCGCTGGTCTATATCGGCGCGACGACGCCACTCGGGATCTACGGTCTCTATCTCGCCTTCATCGCCGAGACGTCGATTCCGGCGGCGCTGAACTACTACCGCTTCCATACCGGCAAGTGGAAAGCAAAGAGCCGCGAGTACCGCCCGGAAACGCCCGCGGACGACTGAGGACCGCGCCGGCCGGCCTACGACGACGCCAACGTGGGGATGTACTCGCTTCGTTCGGCCGCCCGCTCCCACGAGACGATGATGGACGGCAGCAGCAGAATCGAGCAGGCGTAGGCGTAGAAGACCCCGAGCGCCAGCAGGAGGCCGAACTCCTGGATGAGCGGGATGACCGCGAAGAACAGCGCGCCGAGCCCGAAGACGGTCGTCAGCATGCTGCCGGTGAGCGCGCCGCCGGTCCCCTGAACGGTCACCCGAAGCGCCTCGAAGACGTCGATACCCGGTTCGTACTCGTCGACGAACCGATGCATGAAGTGGACGGCGTAGTCGACGCCGAGGCCGATGGAGACGCCGAGAATCGGCGCGTTAATCGGCGACAGCGCGATACCGAAATACCGCATCGACGCCGCCAGCAGCGCGACGGTCACGAGGATGGGAAGCAGGTTGACGATGCCGTAGACGGCCCGGCCCTCCAGCAGGCGATACGAGCCCATCAGGAAAATCGCCGTCAGTATGAACGAGGCGAACAGGCTCTGGATGGCGGACTGGAGGATGACGTCGATAACCGCGGCGTTGACGATGAGGGTGCCGGTGGCGACGGCGTCCATCGGCAACCGCTCGGCGACCCTGCGGGCGTCGGCGACCACCGCGTCGTCGTTCGCGTCGGATTTCAGCGTGAAGTCGATGCGGGCGCTGCCGCGGTCCTCCGCGAGGTACTGTCTGGCCTCCGGTTCGGCCGACGATTCGAGCAGTTCGTCGTACACCGTATCGACGTTTCGGTCGGGGACGCCGTTGCCCGTATAATCGTTGCGGGCGACGAGTGCGGCGAACTCCGGGTCGCGTTCGGCCTGTGAGTCGATAACCGTGACGATGCTGCTGGCTTGGGCGGTGCCGTCGTCGTCCCGCTGGAAGCTATCGGGCGGCTGTCTGGTCGCCCGATGAATCCGTTCGAGCGAATCATCGTCCCGCACCGGTTCGTCGATGTATATCGTGACGGTACTGAACCGCCGGCTTCCGAACTCCTCCTCGAAGAGTCGGAGTGTCGTCGTGAAGGTGTATTCTGTGGGTGCGAACGGTTCCGGAAGCTCCTGGTACAGGTCGACGCGTTCCTCGTCCGGGAAGAAACTGTCCTGGGAGAACTCGGCGTCGACGCCGGTCCCGTAGACACCTGCGACGCCGCCACCGACGAGCGCGACGACGAGGACGACCGCAGGGGCGACCCGGGCAAGCGAGATGCTGGACCCGAGTACGCGGCCCATCAGCGACCCTTCACGGCCCAGCGGCGTCGTTCCGAAGTCGGGGAACCGCGGGATGCGGTCCCGCCCCCGGTCGGCGAGCACCTTCGCGGCCGGCAGGAACGCGCCGAATGCGAGGAACGTAATCGTGATTCCGAGCGCCGAGACGATGCCGAACTCGCGCAGGGACCCGAGCGGACTGGTGAGGTTCGCGGCGAAGCCGATGGCCGTCGTAATCGTCACGATAGCGAAGGCGACGAGCAACTGGTCGGTCGTCCGGCGCATCGCCGGGACGATGGCTTCGCCTGCGGTTCTGGACTCCCGGTATCTGTTGATGGTGTGGATGCCGAAGTCGATACCAACCGCCAACAGCAGCGGAAACAGCGGCACCATCACGTTCGAGAAGGGGATGCCGAGCCAGCCCATCAGCCCGAAGGTCCACACCAACACGAGGCCGAGCGTCCCCAACCCCAGCACCATGTCGATGGGGTCGCGGTAGGCCAAAAGCATGAAGCCCAGAATGAAAAGCACCGCCAGCGGGAAGACGATAATCGCGGTGTCGCCGAGCAGGGCCTGAAACTCGCTTTGGATGATGCCGCTGCCGAACAGCACCGCGTTCTCGCCGGGTTCGTTGCCCTCGACCGTCCCGATGACGTCGACGGTCCGCTCCTGTAGCGTCGCCACCTCGGCCGTCGAGGCCGACGACGGCAGGTCGTAGGTCACGCCAATGATGGTCCCGGTCGCGTAGCCGCGGGTCGGGTTGTAATCCGTCGAGAGTTGGGCGGCGAGTCGACCGTTCGCGTCGGCGTCGGCGATGGCCGCACGGAGTTCCCGGTCGGTCGCTTCCTCGACGGCGCGCTGCTGTTCTTCCGGTGTCTCCGCCGTCGGGTCGAGTTGCCGTGCGACGATGTTGGCGTGGCTGTTCGTCGAACTGATACGGAGGCTCTCGTGGGTTTCGAGGCGATGTTGGGTCTCCAGAATCCGGACCAGCGCCCCCTGCGAGAGGACGTTGTTATCCTGGATAATGAGGGTGCCAGCGGTGTCCGAGCCGGTGATACTCCCCTGGAACTCCTCGTCGATTTCCTCCTGGGCCTGCTGGGCCTCGACGTCCTCGGTGAACTGGTCGGTTTCGGCGGCGGTCGATATCATCCCGATACCGGGGACCATGAGCGCGGTTACCGCGAGGAACGCGAGGATGACGAGCCCCGGTCGCTCGACGACGAAGCGGTCGACCCGTGTGACGAAGGACCGTTCGTCGCTGTCGGTATCGCTCATCGTCGCCGAAGGAGTGCGACGCCGACGAGTAGGGCGACCGGCACCACGAGCGGCGACAGCGAGCCGTCACCGTCGGTGGATTCGGTCACCTGTATGGGAAGCTGTGAGATCTCGGAGATGCGTTCGTCGCCCCGCGAGTCGGTGTACTGGAAGTCCATCTCGACGGCGTAGGTGTTCGGCATCGCGCTTCCGGCCGCCGAGAGTTCGAACTGCACGGTCGTCGTCTCCCCGGGTTCGAGTTCGTCGACGAACGATTCGTCCGTGCCGGTTGCCAGCGGACTGTTCGCATAGAGGTTGGCCGTGATGTCGGTCAGCGTCTCCGCGCGGTTGTTCGTGATGTCGACGGTGAGCGTCGTCGAGCCACCGGCCTGGATGGACTCGTTGGCCGAGACCTCGAAGACCGGCTGGCGCGGTGCGACCTCGACGCGACTCGTCTCTCGGTCGCTGCGCAACTCCGACCCGCCGTCGGTGTATTCGACGACGAAGCCGAACTGTCGCGGCCCGGGGTCGGCCTGCCCGCTGACCTCGGCGTCAAATGAGAAGTTCGCCGATTCGCCGGGTGCCAACGCCGGCAACGCGTACTGCCCCTCGCCGAGGGCGATGCGCTCGCTGCCGGTCGTTACCACCAGAACGCCGTTGTCGACGGCGGTCGGCCCCTCGTTGGTGACCGTGCCCGTCACCCGCCCCGTCGCGCCGACCGACAGCGTCGTCTCGACGCCGTCGACCGCGAAGGACTGTTCGGCGACCGGCGACAGCGACCCGACGGCCGGACCGGCCTGTCGCTGGAGCCCCTCGATGGAGCGATACTGAAAGGTCGCCTCTATCGGCCGGTCGCTCGCGCCGACCGACTCCGCGAGGCGCGCATCGACGGCGACGGTCGCGTTTTCGCCGGGGTCGAGGTCGCCGACGAACGTCTGGGAGGCCCCGCCGTCGAAGGTGAGGCCGCCGCTCCCGGTCAGGGTCGTCCGGACCGCGCGTGCGGTCTCGCTGCCGACGTTCCGGATGGTGACGTCAGCCGTGCCGGAGGTACCGGGCTGGACGTCGGAATCGACCGACGTAATCTCGAAGCGGGGCTCGTCGACGACCTCTATCGTGACGCTGCGAGTGACCGAATCCGACTCCCGTTGAAGCGTCTGTTGAGAGCGGTATTCCGTGTAGGTGTAGTCGACTCGCACGTCGATTTCGTAGGTGCCCGGTTCGACGTCCTCGGGAACGACCAACTCGACCGACGTGGGCAGCGACGAGCCGTCGGGAATCGTCCCGACCGACTGCTTGCTCGTCCGCACCTCGAAGGGACCGTCGTCGCTGACCCGGGCGGTCACGGACTTGGCGGTCAACACGGCGTCGGGTTGGGTCCCCGTATCCAGGTCGCCGTCGTTGGCTATCTGCAGTTCGAGGACCGTTTCGCTGCCCGGTGATACCGTGTTGTCCGGCGCGTAGACCTTGATGTCGGGTTCGCCGCGGTTGACGTCGGCGGCGACCGGCCCCGCAGTGAGAGCCAGAACCGCTGCACAGGCGACCGCGATGACGAGCGCGCGGTTACGCGACACGGGAGTTCCCCCGGACCGCTTTCTCCCCAGTCGTACGTGTCCCACTCCGCTGGACGTCCGTTCGGGGCGCCGATGAAGAACGCATTAGCGATACTGTTATACCGGCAGCCAATAATCGTTTTGATTGAATGTTCAATCAATTCCGATACACGGGGGGTCGATGATGACCGACCCCTTCGAATCGCCGGATTCGACCCGCGAGGAGATACTTGCGGCGGCCTACCGGGCCCTGTGTCGGCACGGCTACGCGCCGCTGACCATCGAGAAAATCGGCGCGGAACTCGACAAGAGCACGTCGCTGGTCTATCACCACTACGAGGGCAAGGACGACCTGCTGTTGGCGTGTCTGGAGTTCATGCTCGACCGGTACGAATCCGAGTTCGTCGAGTCGGACATCATCGACCCGAAGGAGACCCTCGAAGCGGCCTTCGACGAGTTCCTCGCCCCGCGGATGCCGGCCGAACGCTACGAGTTCGTCGGGGCGCTCGTCGAACTCCGGGGGCAAGCCCCCCACGACGAACGCTATCGCGAACAGTTCGACCGGAGTGACCGCCTTTTCGAACGGCGCTTCGCCAATATCATCGAGGCCGGCATCGAAACGGGCCAGTTCCGGGCGGTCGACGCCGAATCGGTCGCTGCCATGCTCCATACGCTCCTTGCCGGTGCGCTGTTCAAACACGCGACCGCCGAGGAGGAATCGGCGACGGCGATTCGTGCGGAAATCGACGCCTACCTCGAAGCCCGACTGTACGACTGACCGACGTTGGCAACTGAGTTGCCCACAACCGTCATGCCGGGGGCGCCTGTATCCGAACTGATGACGACCGACGAGGAGCTTCGGGTCGCGGCCGACGCCCTGGAGGAGTCGGTACTGGTCGTCGGCGTCGGCGAGGCCGGCGAGGCGGCCGCCAGAGCGGTCGCCGACCGCGACGTGCCGGCGACCGACGACGCCGCGACGCCCGACGCCGTCGTCTACGCGGTCGACGGTTCGGCTCCCGACGCCCTCGACCTCCCGGACGTAATCGAGGGCGTGCCCGTCAGCGTTGCCATCGTAACCCTTCCGGGACGCCCTGCGTCCGGGGAACGCGCTTTCCTCGGCGCGCTTGCCGACCGCGTCGGCACCGTCGTCGTCGCGCCGAAGCACGGCCCCGACGCCCTCGCCGATGCCGTTGCCGTGTTCGTCTCCATCGTCCGCGACTCGGGGTTCGTCAATATCGACCTCGCGGACGCGCGGACGCTTCTGGCAGACGTCGACCGGGCGGCTCTCGGCATCGGTACCAGCGAGGAGGGCTCGCCCGAGGCGGCCGTCGCCGTGGGCTTTGCCTCGCTGCCGGCCGGCATCGAAACCGACCCAGCCAGCGGCGTCCTCGTCGACCTGCTCGGCGGCCCCGAAATGAGCGTCGAGGACGTCAGTGACGCGGTGACGGCCGTCCGCGGGCGGGTCGGTCCCGACGCCCACGTCATCTGGGGCGGGGCCGTCGACCCGACCTTGGGGGACGCCGTTCGGGTCCGTCTCGTCGTCGCCGGGGTCGGCTCTTCTCGCGTGACCGCGGGCGACCCCTGTCCGCGGTGCGGGTCGCCGCTGTCGGCCTATACGCTCGATTCCACGGCGACTGTCTCCTGCGATAACTGTGGGTTCGCCGGGGTCTCCGCGAGGCTACGGGACTGACTGAATCGTCAGGAGAAATACTCGGCCAGCCGTTCGGCCGCCTCGTCGGCCCGCGGCGTCACCAGCGCGAAACGGAGCCAGTCGTCGCGGGAGTCGCCGAAGGCGTCGCCGGGCATCCCCGCGACGCCGGCCTCGTCGATGAGGCGTTCGGTGTTCGCCAGCGTTCCGGGGAAGCCCTCGAAGCGTGCCATGACGTAGAAACTGCCGCGCGGACGGGTGTACTGGGCGTCGGCCTCGTCGAGCGCCGCACAGAAGTCCCCGATGCGCCCGTCGAGCATCTCGCGGTTCTTTTCGTAATAGCCCGCCGGCGTCTCACGGAGCGCCTTCAGGACGGCGTACTGTGCGGGCCGAGAGCCGGCGACGTTGACGAGCATGTGGCGGGTTCGGACCGCATCCATCAGCCACTCGGGGAAGACGGCGTAGCCGACCCGAAAGCCGGTGATGGCCATCGATTTCGAGAAGGCGTTGGTGACGACGGCCTGCTCGGAGTCGAACGCCAGCGCGCTTTCGAAGGCGCCCTCGTCGTAGACGAAGTGGTCGTACACCTCATCCGAGACGAGCAAAGCGTTGTGGTCTTCGGCAATGGAAACGAGTTCCTCCTTCACGTCGCCGCCGTAGACCGCACCCGTCGGGTTGTTCGGGGAGTTGACGACGATTGCGGCGGTGTCGTCGCTGGCGGCCGCGCGGACGTCCTCGGGGTCGAGGTTCCCCTCCCCATCGCAGGCGACGAATCGGGGCGTGGCATCCAGCATCTCCGTCCGCTTGTGGTAGTAGGGGTAGACGGGGTCGGTCAGGAGGATTTCGTCGCCGTCCAGCGCTTTCAGTGCACACGCCATCGCGAGGTAGTTGGCCTCGCCGGCACCGTTGGTGATGATGACGCGGTCGACGTCGACGCCGCGGCGGGCCGCGATTTCCTCCCGGAGTTCCAGCAGACCCTCGCTGGGCGGGTACTGGAACTCGTCGACGGAGGCGTCGGCGTACTCCTTGAGGCCCGCCCGGAGCGCTTCGGGGGCCTCCCAGTCGGGGTTGCCCGAGACCATATCGACGACGTCCCGGTCGGCCGAGTCGGCGTACTCCATGAGATGGAAGAAGAGGGGTCGCTCGTAGTCGTCCATGGGCCCGCTTGTGTGGCGGGTTACGTCGGTTTGTCGTTTTTCGTCCTCTCCGGCCCGCCGGGTTTGAAGGGTCGGCCGGCCGTCGTCCCGGACATGGCAATCGAGGAACGAATCGGCGAGGTACTCGCCGACCGCGGCGAATACGTGGCGACGGCCGAATCCTGCACGGGCGGCCTTATCGGCTCCCTTCTCACCGACGTCCCCGGTTCCAGTGACTACTTCGACCGCTCGGTGGTAACCTACACTTACGACGCCAAACTCGAAGAGCTGGGCGTGCCACGGGAGATACTCGATGACGTGGGCGCGGTCAGCGAACCCGTCGCCCGACAGATGGCCCGCGGGGTCCGGGACGGCGCCGGCGTGACGTGGGGGGTCGCTACCACGGGCATCGCCGGCCCCACGGGGGGTACCGACGAAAAGCCGGTCGGAACCGTCTATATCGGCGTCGCCCACGCGGCCGACTGGGGGACCGGCGACTCGTGGTGTGCGGTCGAACGCTACGTCTTCGACGGGTCTCGGACGGAAATCAAGCGGAAAACCGCCGAGCAGGCCCTCGAAGACCTCCTCGATGCGACCGGGCGAGCGGACCCGCGCGACCAGTAGGCCGACACCGCGCGGCGAGTAGGCTTTTGAGGGGGCCGTTCGACGCTCCCGGTAATGGACAAAGAGGGGCACGTACTCAACGCGATTCTGCTCGGCATCGGCCTCGGAATCATCATCGAACCGTCGGGGACCGTCGACACGCTTCGGGCCATCGTCGCGGTCACCATCCCGGTGACTCTCGGTGCGCTCTTCCCCGACGTCGACACAGCCTTCGGCAAGCACCGCAAGACGCTGCACAACATCCCCGTTATCGCCGTCTTCCTCGCGTTCCCGGTCGTCTTCGGGAACCTCCAGTACGTCTGGATCGGCGTCCTCACCCACTACGTGCTGGACTATCTGGGGAGCCGCCGGGGAATCGCGCTGTTCTACCCGCTTTCCAGCAGCGAATACGGCTTCCCATCGGGGGTCACCACTTCCAGCAAGTACGCCAACGCGGTCACTATCGTCGTGACGTTCGTCGAACTCGCCATCGCGGCGGCTATCGTTCACGTCCTGCCGCAGTACGTCGACCTGAGTCAGTACACGGCGATGCTGCCGGTCTGATTCGAAGCAGACCTTGGTTTATGAGCATCCGCGAGCGCCCGCAGGGCGCGAGCGGTTCCGCCGTGCCGAACGGAGTGAGGCACGGGACCGAGGGCCGACCGTCGGGAGGCCCGAAGTGTCTTTTTCATCGAAGTTTTTGCCGGTCGCCGAGCGCAGCGAGGCGACCGTGCAAAAAGTTCGGGGTTTAGTAAACACTAACCCCGTCAAATCGCCCATTATAGGCGATGTGGTCGGGGTGGGTGGGTTCGGTGCCCGAGAGGAAGAGGCGGTCAACCTTCTCCCAGGTGTTCTCGTAGAAGAGGTGGCCGAATTCGGCCAGACAGCGAGCGCGGTGGCTGAAACCATCCCGGTGGTAGACGCGGCGGTCGACGCCGGTTTTGAGCGCCTCGACCAGTTCGGCCTCGGTGTCGAACGACTCGTCGAAGGTCGTCCAGACTTCGCCGACGGTCTTGGGGAGGTGGGCATACGACGAACCGAAGACGGGTTTATCGAATTCGCGGGCCAGTTCCCGGGCGCGTTCGTTGTGGTGGGCCCAGTGTTTCGGGTTGTAGACCTCGATGGCGTCGATGTTGTTTCCGTGGGCCCGCAGGTCGTGGGCTTCGAGGCTGACGGTGGCGAACTCGGGATGCGGTGCGAGGACGGCCGCGCCCTGCCGTTCGAACTCGGCCATCGCGCCCTCCAGTGAGATGAAATCGGGAACCGGTTCGTCGAGGCCGACCGCGAGGACGTGCTTGCGATTCCGCCAGTCGCCGGTGAAAACTTCGCGGGCGGGGACGACGAGCAGTTCGTCGTCGGAGAACCGCTCGGCCCGAGCGCGGATGTCGGGGAGGCGCGTGAAATGCGGCGCGTATACGAGCGCGTCGAGGCCGCGGTCCTTGGCCCGCTGGGCGACGGTTTCGTCGAGTACCTTCACGTGGAAATCCACGCGGAACTCGTCCATATCTCCGTGTTCGCTCGGAGGGCGTTATCCGTTCCGATTCATACGGACTGTTGTGGTCTCTTACCGGCAACCGTCGACCGTGTCAGAGCGATTGCCAGTAAACCGGCACACAGCCCGTATCAGCGAGTGCCTTTTTATCCCAAGGTGCCGAGGGTCGGTGTATGTGGGAATGTGCTATCGCGGGGTGCGACTACGACACGGGGGACATCGAGGAGCTGCTCGTCCATCAGGCCGATGCCCACGATAGACACCAGTGTCAGATCTGCGGGACTGTCGTGCCGGACGGCTACTTCGCCATCCGACACGTCTTTTCGGAACACTCCCGGGCGGAGTACCTCCGCAACTACGACGCGGATACCGACGACATCCGTGTCCGCGAGCGAGTCCTGAGGGAAATCGAGTCCGAGGCGGATATCGAGGCGGTCGTCGACCGTATCGGCGGCAACGCGGGCGCCTGAACTGGTTTCGAGACGCGCAGCTATTCGGTATCTTAAAAACGGGTATCGGTAGAACCCGGCTTACCGTTCCTCGCTATTCTCGTGAACAAAGCGAACGAGAAGCGAAGAGCGCGTTAGCGCTCTTCGGAGTCGAGAACCCGAATCTGGTCGCCACGGACCGTGACCGGAATCGGAACCGTCGCCTCGTAGAGTTCGACGGTGACCTGGTCTTTGCCCTCGTCGATACGCTGGACCTGCGCTTTCTCGCCTTTGAACGGCCCGGCGATGAGTTCGACGATGTCGCCTTCCGCGATGCCCTCGACGTCCGGTTTGGGGCTGAGGAAGTGCTCGACTTCAGCCATCGAGGACTCGCCGGGAACGAGGTTCCGCGCGTGAGGAATGTCCTCGAGTGCGCGGTCGATGGCGGCGCTGCCCTCGGCTTCGACCATCACGTAACTGGTCAGCGAGTCGGGTGCCAAGGCGGCGTGAATGTCGTCTTCCTCGCGGCTGATAATCATGTCAGCGACGGTCTGTTCCTGGCTCGCGGTGGTCTTGACGGCGAAGATGCCCATCACGGACCCCCCGGGATGAACGTCATAATCGCGAAGATGACGAAGCCCATGAGTCCCACGAGGACGATGCCGAGTCCGGCGACCAGCGAGACCTTCGAGAACTCGTCCCATGAGGGCGTACTCGCCAGTTTGAGCACGCGAACGTAGGACGTGAGGTCGGTCGGCGTATCCATATCCGACAGTTCCATCTCAGGGGTTTTCTACCTGTTGGTTATAAACGTCGCAAAAGGCGGACTCGATGAGGTGGTCGCTGTCGGCGGCACCGACCGCTCGATGGGACGGGAGACCGACGGCCCGGCGGCGTTATTCGACGTAGTCGATATTGTCGCCGCCGTCCTGTACGGCGCGTTCCTGCTCGGCCTCGCTCTTGCCGTAAATCTGCGGGCTCTCGACGCCGGTGACGACGATCATCGTCTCCATCTTGCCGTCGAACTCGGGGTTGACCGAGGCACCCCAGATGATGCGGGCGTCGGGGTCGATGCGGTCGTAGATTTCCTCGACGACGCCCTCGGCTTCCTCGATGGACATGTCGGGGCCGCCGACGACGTTGACGAGCGCGCTGTTGGCGCCGTCGAACTCGACGTCGAGCAGCGGCGAGCGGAGCGCGGAGCGAATCGAGTCCTGGGCCTTGTTCTCCGAATCGCTCTCGCCGAGACCGATCATGGCGACGCCGCCGTTCTCCATGATGGTCTTCACGTCGGCGAAGTCGACGTTGACCAGCCCGGGCTTGGTAATCAGTTCGGTCATGCCCTTGACCGAGCGCATCAGGACGCGGTCACAGATCTTGAAGGCGTCCTGCAGGGGCATGTTCGGCGCGTAATCCAGTAGGCGGTCGTTCGGGATGACGATGACGGTGTCGGCGACCGCACGGAGGCGTTCGAGGCCCGCGTCGGCGTTGGCGCGGCGACGTTCGCCTTCGGCGGTAAACGGAATCGTCACGATGGCGATGGTTAGCGCACCGGCGTCCTGTGCGGCCTGGGCGACGACGGGCGCGGAACCGGTGCCGGTGCCACCGCCGAGGCCGGCGGTGACGAAGACCATATCGGAGTCGTCGATGGACTGATTGATGTCGTCGATATTCTCCTGGGCAGCCTCCTCGCCGATTTTCGGGACGGAGCCGGCCCCACGGCCGCCGGTTCGCTGGCGGCCGATGAGGATCTTCTCGTCGGCTTCGACCTCGGTTGCGAGGTGCTGGGCGTCGGTGTTCGCGGCGACGAGTTTCGCCCCGTGGATGCCGGCCTCGGCCATCCGGGTGACGGTGTTGCCGCCGGCGCCGCCACAGCCGACGACGGTGATTTTCGTCTCGAGATCTTTGACGACCTCGGCGAGTTCCTCGTCGGTCATGGTGCCTGACCCTTTTACGTCCTGGTCGGCGGCGGTGCCGCCGTCTGTGGCGTTGCCGTTCGCCGCGGACGCTGGCGCCTCGCTGTCCCCATCCTCTTCAGCTTCGTCGATAGCGTCCTCGATAATCGAGTCCATCTATGAATGGCGGTGTCGCGCACGCGCTTAAAGTATCTTTCCCCCGCGTCTGACGTTCGTCATACGATTTGCGGCCGTTTCAGCCCTCGATAGCGGAAATCTGCGATAAACCATTAGCCACGATATAAAATCCGCCCCGCTCAGAACGGGAAGCGCTGCTCGCGCGCGCGACGAACGTCGTCCGGCGTGACCGTCTCGCCGTCGATTTCGACGCACTCTCCAGCCGAGAGGCGACCGAAGGCCGGTCCCTCCTCGATTCCGGCCTCGCGTGCGAGTTCGGGGTCGAAGGCTTCGCGCCGGGCGACGACCGCGTCGTCCTCGACAGTGACGGTGTCGTATTTCGATTCGAGAACGGCCGCTAGTTCGTCGATGAGCGCTCGGTAGGTGGCAGCCTCGGGGAGTGCGACGGGTCCCGACGCGAGTGAGCCACCCTCCGCAGTCTCGTAGGCGAGGGCGTGTGCGGACACGGCATCGAATACGGCCTCGCGGTCGACCCCGTTCGCCTCGTCGAGCAGGTCCGTCGGCAGGTCGTCGACGTAGAAGCCACCCTCGTATCCCTCGGCGGGGTCGCCGAACCGAAGCCCGTCGTCTACCGGCGCTAGGTCACGCTCCAGTTGCGCGACGAGGTCCAGCGGTACGTCCGTCGTCTCCCGAAGCCACGTCTCCGAGACGGTCTCGAAGCCGAGGTCCTCGATGACGGCTTCGAGTTCGGGGTAGTCGCCGTCGACGAGGGCGTGGTCGGCGCCGCTCGCCTGAAACGCCTTGGCGACGACGGCCCGGGCCTCGTGGGGGTCGCCCATCTCTTCGAGGCCCCAGTTCGCGGCGATGTGGCCGACGCCCCAGTCGGTTTCGGTCAACACGCGGTCGAAGCGGGGCGCGTAGTGGTTGCCGCCGAAGCCGATAACCGCGCGGTCGGTCCCGGGGTCGACTTCACAGAGGTCCAATATCGCGCGTGCGACGGCTTCCGCTCCATCGGCGTCTCGCCATTGGTCCTCACCGCTGCCCAGTTCGACGAATAGTGAGGGACAGCCGACGCTGCTCGGTCCGTGGTGGGTACACTCGATACCGGCGTCGTAGCTCTCGGGTGCGTGTTCTTCGAAGGCTTCGCGGACGGCGGATAGCGCGTTCGGCGCGGCACGCGCGAGTGACCCGGCGTAACCGCCGTATTCGGCGGGGCCGAAGTTCCCCGTCGCGTGGGCGGTCAGGAGGGAACCGGTATCGCCCGCATGCCGTGAGGCGAAAACGAGCATGTCGGGTTCGTCGAAGGTGGCTGCGACGCCGTCGAGATGGATATGTAGGTCCTCGAAGGTCCGCAACTCCGCGCCATCCGTCCGATAGTATCGGCCGCCACCGTTCTCGTCAGAGCGGCTCTCATCCTCGTGTTCGGTCCAGAAAGCGATATCCAGCAGATGGTCGCCGATGTGTTCGGAGGCCTCGTCGGCCCGAGAAACGACGATAGCGAGCATACGCTATCTCGGCGTGCCGGCCGCTAAAGGCGTCCGGTTCAGCGAACGCCCCGTGTCGCCCGCGATTCTGTGCCCCGGGCGTGGCGCTTCTGTCGCATTTGCTATCTCGATATACGGTTTATCACGCGTTCGGGAACCCTTTTGCCGATGGGCGGAGTCGACGTTCCATATGCAGGTTTACGGTCTCATCGGCAACCCCGTCGGCCACTCGGTATCGCCGCCGATGCACGAGGCGGCCTACGAGGAACTTGGAATCGACGCCCGCTATGTCACCTTCGAGCCGAGTCCGGAGTCGCTCGGCGTGGCGCTCGATGGCGCCAGTGCGCTCGGGGTTCGCGGCCTGAACGTCACGATTCCGTTCAAGGAGGACGTACTGCCGCTGGTCGACCCGGACCCGCTGGCCGAGCGCATCGGGGCGGTCAACACTATCGACTTCGAAGGCGAACCGACTGGCCACAACACCGACGCCGCGGGCGTCACGCGCGCGTTCGAACATCACGATGTCTCGCTTTCGGGTACGGGCGTCGTCGTCGGTGCCGGCGGTGCGGGCCGGGCCGCTGCCTTCGCGCTCGCGGACGAGGGCGTCGACGTGCGAATCGCCAACCGGACCGTTTCGCGGGCCGAGGGACTCGCCGAGGAGGTGCCGAACGCCAGCGCGCACGGACTCGACGGCCTCGATGCCCTCCTCGACGGCGCCGACCTGCTGGTCAACGCGACGAGCGTCGGGATGGAAGCCGACGAAACGCCGGTCCCACAGTCGGCCCTCCACGCCGACCTCGCGGTGCTGGACGCCGTTTATAAGCCGCTGGAGACGCGGCTGCTCCGGGACGCCGCCGACGTCGGTGCCACGACCATCGATGGCGCGTGGATGTTGCTCTATCAGGGGGTCGAGGCCTTCGAACACTGGACTGACCGCGACGCGCCTGTTGCCGTAATGAACAACGCGCTTAGAGCGTCGCTATAACCGGGTTCGCGGGGTTTGCGGCAGTGGTCGGGGTTTAAGTAATCGCCGATTAATATTCCAACTATGCCAATCGTCAAACTACTGCGATCGGTTCTGGGAATCAGCGATTCCAAGTCCGAGGAACCGACCGAATCGACGGACGTCTCCGTCGAGCACGAACCCGACGTGGACGACGCGGCGGCGGCCGGCACCGACGCGACCGCCTCTACGGGCTCGATGACCGAGGAACCGCCCGAAGACGAGGAATCAGCGGCCGAACCCGCCGAAACCGGTACCGATGTGAGCGACCACAGCGGAACCGATACGGCTGCTGCCGAATCGGCCGAAGCCGCCGGCCCTGTTCCCGAGGAAGCCGAGGGCGGCTCGGACCCCGTCGAGAACGTGAGCGGTATCGGCCCCGCGTACGCCAAACGCCTCGAAGAAGCGGGCATCGAGTCGGTTCAGAACCTCCTCGACGTCGACCCCGAGGAGTTGGCCTCGAAGACGGACCTCTCCGAAAAGCGCATCAAGCGCTGGCAGGAGCGGGCCTCCGAAGTATAGACCGCAAAACGGTTACTCCTTCGCTGCCTCTCGGGTGGTAATGCGAGTCGTTACCGACCGGAGTGCGTTCCGTTCGGCAGCCACGTCGGCGGCCGTCGACGCCCGCGTCCCGGTCGAACTACAGGTCCGTGTTGCCGACCCCTTCGAAGCCTACCGCCGCGCACGACGCGGCGACGGTGGGGACGTGTTTCTGGAGACCACGGGCGGACAGGAAGGCTGGGGCTACTTCGCTACGGACCCAATCGAACGCGTGACCGTCGGGAGCGAGGCCGTCCATCGCGACGGTGGTTCGCCGTCGCTGGCGACGCTCGATGGCCTCCTCGGCAGCGAGACGCTCGAAGGGGGCGACTGTTCGGTTCCGTACCCGTGCGGCGTCTTCGGTTGGCTCTCCTACGATATCGCCCGCGAACTGGAGGCACTCCCCGGTGGGACGATTGACGACCGGGGCCTTCCCCGCCTCCAGGTCGCGAAATACGACCGAGTCGTCACCTGGGAGGTACCGTGGACCGGCGAGGCGACCCTCCGAGTGACCGCCTGCCCCCGTCTCGACGAGTACGAATCGGTCGATGCGGCCTACGACTGGGCGGTCGGGCACGCCCGTGAACTCGTCGCGCGTGCAGTCGCGGGCGACCGGTCCGTCGGCCGCGCACCTGCCGAAACCGATGAGGCAACCTTCGATGCCGGCTGTTCCCGGGAGGCCTTCGCCGACCGGGTGCGCCGCGTCAAGGAGTACATCCGCGATGGCGACACCTTTCAGGCCAACGTCTCCCAGCGGCTTTCGGCGCCTGCGGCGGTCCACCCCGTCGAGGCCTACGCCGCGCTCCGCCGGGTCAACCCCGCGCCCTACTCGGCGCTCGTCGAGTTCGACGGCGTCGACCTGGTCAGCGCGAGTCCCGAACTCCTCCTCGACGTGGAGGGCGACCGCTTGCTGACCGAACCGATAGCCGGTACGCGCCCCCGCGGGCGCACGCCAGAGGAAGACGAGGCGCTAGAAGGCGACCTCCTGTCGGACGAGAAAGAGCGGGCCGAACACGCGATGCTCGTCGACCTCGAACGAAACGACCTCGGGAAGGTAAGCGAATACGGTACCGTCGACGTCCGGGAGTACCGCCGCGTCGACCGCTACTCCGAGGTGATGCATCTGGTCAGTCTCATCGAGGGCCAACGGCGCGAGGACTGCTCGCTCGCCGACGCCGTCGCGGCGGTCTTCCCCGGCGGCACCATCACGGGCGCCCCAAAACCCCGAACGATGGAGATTATCGACGAGGTCGAAGCCACGCGCCGCGGGCCCTACACTGGCGCAATCGGCGTCTTCGGCTTCGACGACCGCGCGACGCTCAATATCGTCATCCGAACGCTGGTTCGCCACGAGGACCGCTACGACCTGCGGGTCGGCGCCGGCATCGTCCACGATTCTGACCCCGAGAGTGAATACGAGGAGACGCTCGACAAGGGTCGGGCGCTCGTCAACGCCCTCGACCGGGCGCTTGACGAACGGACCGCTCTCGCTCTGGAGGTGGCAGACTGATGGCCGTCCCCACGATTCTCGTCATCGATAACTACGACTCGTTCGTCTACAACCTCGTCCAGTACGTCGGCACCCACGCCGAGGTCGTGGTCCGTCGAAACGACGCCATCGACGTCGACGGGGTCCGCGAACTGGACCCCGACGGTATCGTCGTCTCACCAGGGCCCGGAACGCCCGCGGATGCGGGCGTCTCGGTATCCATCTTCGAGGAACTGGACTATCCGACTCTTGGCGTCTGTCTCGGTCATCAGGTATTGTGTGCCGCAAACGGCGCCACGGTCGGCCACGCGCCGCACGTGGTCCACGGCAAGCCCTCCGTCGTGACCCACGACGGCCGTGGCCTCTTTGCGGACCTCCCCGACCGGTTCGAGGTCGGGCGATACCACTCGCTGGCCGTCGACCACGACGACCTGCCCGCGGACCTCGTGGAGACGGCCCGTACCGACGCCGAGGGTGGCGTCGTGATGGGTGTTCGCCACTGCGAGAAACCCCACGTCGGCGTCCAGTTCCACCCCGAAAGCATCCTCACCGACACCGGTGAGCGCATGGTCGAAACCTTCTGTGACACATGCAGTACCACGTAAACGGCGAACTGGTCGACCGGGAGGAGGCGACCGTCAGCGTCGACGACCGGGGGTTCCGATACGGCGATGCGGCCTTCGAAACGTGTCGTGTCTACGGCGGGACTGTCTTCGCGTGGGACCGGCATTTCGACCGTCTCGAAACCACCTGTGAGACGCTGGGGATGCCCGAGGCGATACCCGACGACATCGACACCCGCATCGACGAGACGCTGACGGCGAACGACCTCGAAGACGCGTACCTCCGCGTGTCCATCAGCCGCGGGGTCCAGCCAGGGAAGCTGACCCCCGACGAGGACGTCGACCCGACGGTCGTCGTCTACGTCAAACCCCTCCCCCGTGGCGGTACCGAGGGCGAACGCGTCTGGGACGACCCTGCAGTCGTCCAGTCGGTCACGCGTCGGCGGCCCCCGGAGAGCGTGCTCCCGGCCGACGCGAAGACCCACAACTACCTCAACGGCATCCTCGCGCGTCTGGAACTCCGGCGGGCGTCCCGCGAGGGGTATCAGCCCGACGAGGCGCTGATGCGGGACACCGACGGGAATCTGGCCGAGGGTGCGACGAGCAACGTCTTCTTCGTCGACGACGGCATTCTGCGGACGCCCGCCGAAGACTCGTTGCTCCCCGGTATCACCCGGGAGACCGTCATCGAACTCGCCGAAGAGGAAGGGTTTACCGTCGATTCGGGACGGTATACGGTCGACGACTTGCGTCAGGCTGACGAGGCCTTCCTGACGAATTCGACGTGGGAAATCAGGCCGATTGCGACGGCGGACGGAATCGATATCGGCGACGGCCCGATGACGAAACTCCTCCAGCGGCTTTACGACCGGCGAATCGAGGCCCGCTGTTACTGATACGTTGTCCGAACGGACAGCGCTCAGGCCGGCTCCTGATGCGGGACTTCGAGAAGGCGGTCACCGCAGTCCTCGCAGGCGACCGCGACGACGGTCGTCGACCGACAGCAGGATTCGACGACTTCGGTATCAGTGGTGACGGGTCCCCCACAGGTCGGACAGTCCGTGATGAACACGCGGAGGCCGCCGAGCAACTGGCTCCGGTGCTGTGAGGGCAGCGACGACCAGTAATCGATCCAGTCGGGGAGTTCCTTGGCCGCCGCCAAATCGGCCAGCAGCGCGGCTCGGGATTCCCACTGGCCGATCTGTTCCCCGTCGCTGTGAGCGATGAAGGCGTCGCCGTAGGTCTCGAAGTCGATGGTCTCCCGTTCCAAATCGAGTTGGTCGGCGAGTTCGTCCCGGAGGGCGTCCTCGTCTTCGAGTGCCTCGATGCGACCCAGCCACGCCGTCTCGAAGTCGTCGGTCAGACAGAGGTCGTCCACGTCAGCACAGGGCTCGACGGCACCGGCTTCCAGTAGGACTTCCTCCGGGTTGAAATCGCTCGGCGGTTCGGGGGTCGGCTCCGGTGCCTTGTCGAACTTCGCGAGCAGCCACTCCGGGAAATACCGTTTCGTGAGTTCGGGCGTCTTCGGGACGAGATAGCCTCGAAGCCAGATACTTCCCGCAGCGAGGACGGCGAAAACGCCCGCGAGCGGCGGTGATACGAACGCCAGTACCCCTGTCAGCACCACGGCGATGACGATATTCGTGACGGTACAGGGAATACAGCGGTTCTCCCCCGTGTATTCGGGCTGGCGAAGCCTCGATACTACCTCGCTCGTCGTTTCCATGGAGAACCGTATAACACGGGACGGGAAAACTGCGTGGGGTCAGTTACCGCTGAACCGTGCGCCCCGACGAGAGGTCATGGTCGCTTTTCGGTCCGACGTGGTCGAACTCGTATTCGTCCTCGGTGAGATAGACGCCCCCGCCCTCGACGTCGACTCCTTCGAGGGTCGCGCCCTCACAGGGGCCAGACTGCTCAAAACTTGTAGTTCGACTTCGATTCCAGATCTATCTCGTCTTTCTCGAGCGGCCCCTGACGCACGAACTCGAAGTCCTCGTCGGTGAGAAACACGTCCCCCTCGTCGACCGAGACGTCGACCTCGTTGAGATACGCGCCTTCACACGGACCGAACGTACAGAAGCCGGTGTCCTGTTCGAAGTACGCCGCGTGGTTCGTACAGACGATTTCCCCGTCGCGCATCTCCGCTCCCGAACCCTTGTCGAGCTTGATGTGGGTGTAGTGCTGGCAGTAATTCAGCCACCCGTGAATCGAGTCGTCATCTCGAAGCAGGATGGCTTCCTTCTCGTCGCCGGAGTCGACTTCCTCGATGGTGAAAATGTACGTCGTATCGACGGGTACGTCATCGACAGCTACGATTCTGCTTCCCGAGTCCATTACTGGCCGCTAGCAGGCGCCGGGACTTAGATGTGTAGTTTGAAGATTCGTTCGCGGTACCTCGGTTCGGTGTCCTCGCCGTGCGTCGGATATAGCAGTCGATGCTGCCTCCGGAGGCTTCGGTTCCGTCCTTATCCCGCGGATGTGGTTGGCCCGTTCGTGTCCGAATTATATTGGTGGATTTACTCGACGTTCAAAATATAATGATACTGTCTGAAACTCAAAAATGATAACTTTACAATGAATCTTGGTTTGCGAGTTCAATAATCTCCTCGGATGGCCGCTCACGCTCGGCGACCGCGACGTCGATACGGCCGATAAAGCAGCTTATCCGGCCGTTTTGGCATGGAACTTGGAAGACCTATCGTCTTATATTTAAGTCAACAGCGCCGCGGACCGGCTGTGCTTAGTTACGGATGAGGCGAGTGAAACTTCGGCTGGCTAAATGGGCAAATAGTTGCTCTTAGCGCTTTTAACGGTTGTATTTGGTGGGGAAATGTTGGGGGTGAGAGCGGACACAGAGCGAATCGGTGAAACTCGGTATTCAGTTCTATTTGTCTAAGATATATGTTTTAAATACTAATCAAAAATATGGTAGTATCTGTGTCAAACGGCATAGATGCAGGCCTTCGACGGTTGGTGAGATCCGCTCGACTAAACACGATGTTTGCAGAGAGGGTACTTTTTTGAATAGCGGCGTAAGAGTGAGCATATGGGCGAATTACCCGGACAGGCAGCAGGCCGTCTCATCGACACGCACGCACATCAACCGACGGCGGAGTTCTTGGTGGACGCCGGCGGCGAAATGATGGCCGATGCCGCCGACAAATTCGGAACCGATCTCGAGACGTGGGATTACGAGGAGATGTACGATGAGTACCGGAACGCCGGCGTTGGACACGCCGTCTTGCTGGGGTGGGATGCCGAAACGAATACCGGCAATCCACCGGTTCCGAACGACTACGTCGCGGAGATTCGCGATGAGTATCCCGATTTCTTCGTCGGGTTCGGAAGCGTCGACCCGCACAAAGACGACTGTGTTCGAGAGGCTATTCGCTGCGTCGAAGACCTCAACCTGTCGGGGTTCAAATTTCAGCAAATCGCTCAGGGCTTCGACCCGTCCGACCCCGAGCACCGCCACCTCTGGAACACGATCGAGGACCTCGACGTTCCGGTCGTCTTTCACGGCGGAAACTCCACGCTCGGTGCCTGCAGCGCCGGTGGACGGGGATTGAAAGTCAAATACGGGAATCCGATGCTCATCGACGACGTGGCGGCCGAGCATCCCGGAATGGACATTCTCATCGCACATCCTGCGTTCCCGTGGGAGAAAGAACAACTCGCTATCTGCCAGCAGAAAGGAAACGTCTACATGGACCTCTCAGGCTGGCTCCCGGAGTACATCGACGACCAGGTCCTCCAGTATGCGGGCACGGTTCTCCGGGACAAAGTGATGTTTGGAACCGATTACCCGATGATTCGTCCCGACGACTGGCTCGATTCGTTCGCCGAACACACGAACTACGACGAGGACACCCAGCGGAAACTCCTCTTCGAGAACGCCGAATCCTTCCTCGAGCTTTGATCGAACGTAGGTGATCGTCCTTCGAGACACCGTGGCTTCTCGATGCGCGGACGCCCGCCAGTAATCAGGGTCGCTCGAAAATCGTCGCGACTCCCTGTCCGAACCCGACGCACATCGTCGCCAGGCCGTACGTCGCGTCCTGTTTTTCCATCTCGTGCAGCAGCGTAGTGGAGATACGCGCACCCGAACAGCCGAGCGGGTGTCCGAGCGCGAGAGCGCCACCGTTGACGTTTACTTTCTTGTCGGGAATCCCGAGTTCGCGCACGCAATGGAGGCTCTGTGCGGCGAAGGCTTCGTTGAGTTCCACGAGGTCGATGTCGTCGATGGTGAGGCCAGCGTCGTCAAGCGCCGCACGAGTCGCGGGAATCGGCCCTTTCCCCATGACCAGCGGGTCGACACCGGCGACGCTCCGCGTCTTGACAGTGGCCATGACGTCGAGCCCGTGATCCTCGGCGTACGATTCGGACGTCACGAGCATACCGGATGCCCCGTCGGTCAGCGGCGAGGCATTGCCCGGTGTGACCGACGCCGCGTCGTCGTCGCGGAAGACGGTCGGCAACTCGCCCAGTTTTTCGACGGTCGTGCCCGGCCGGGGGGTCTCGTCGGTATCGAACGACCCGTCGGTAGTTTCGACGGAAACGAGTTCGTCATCGAACCGCCCCTCCTCGGCCGCCGCGACTGCACGCTCGTGGGAACGCATGGCGAACGTATCCTGAGCCTCCCGGCTGACGTCGTGGCGGCGCGCGATAGTTTCGGCGGTCTGGCCCATCGGTAGTCTGTCCGAGTCGTAGCGCTCCTCGATGGCAGGGTGGAGCCAGTCGGAGAAGGGAATCCGACTCATCTGCTCGACGCCGGCGACTGGATAGACCGCGCCGTCGCCGGCCTCGATGGCGCGGGCGGCGTCGTTGAGCGCAGTCAGCGACGACCCACAGAGGCGCGTCGTGGTGGACGCCGGTATCGATTCCGGGAACCCACCGGCGAGTAGCGACTGCCGGGCGAGGTTTCGGCCCTGTTCGTTCTCTTGATTCGCACAGCCGAGGCGAAAGTCCGCCCACTCCGCGGCCGGGACGGAAGTTCGCTCGACCAATGCGTCGAGGATAGTCGTCACCAGATCCTCTGGGTACACGTCAGCAAGCCCGCCGTCTTTCTTGGCCATCGGTGTACGAACGGCCTCGACAACGACGGCTCGTGTGCCAGAATCGCTCATAGTCGTTTCTCCGTTTTTGGAAGGAAGACATTAATGTACTGGTCGTGCTCCACACCGCCTCTGGCTGGCAACGGTTCTGGTCTCGTACGTGGTGCAAGTAGCTGTACTCGGAGATGGCACTGTGGGTCACGCCATGGTCTCATCCTCTCGGGTGAGCGCGTCTACAACCTCGCCGCGTCCATGGCCGCGAGGAGCCGTGTTACACTCGAGTTCGCGAAGACGTCCGTGACGGCTGCGTCGCGGATGGATATCGAAGCCGGCATCGAGTACGAAGCCGAACTGTTCTCACAACT
The DNA here is from genome assembly GCF_013391085.1 of Natronomonas halophila. Classification (NCBI taxonomy): domain Archaea; kingdom Methanobacteriati; phylum Methanobacteriota; class Halobacteria; order Halobacteriales; family Natronomonadaceae; genus Natronomonas; species Natronomonas halophila. The sequence goes on from NZ_CP058334.1 coordinate 2,367,388, forward strand.
GTTCGGGACGCGAGAGAAAAACGAGGGAACCGACGCGTTTCTCGAGGACCGAGACTCCGAATGCACGGTGAGTCGACGCCAACCTTCCGTGTGAAAACGCCGCCGGCCGACTCCCGATGGTGAGTGCCGGCTACTCCTTCGGGATGAGTTTCCCGGCGAACGTCTGGAAGCGAATCGTGTCCTCGGGGATGTAGAACGTGTCCGTACAGAACTCGTAGACGGTCTCGTCGGTTTCTGCGTGCCAGACGAGGTACGCGAAGTCGTCCTCGACGTGCGTCTCGTCGACGTGGAGCGTGGCGTCCGCCGCTGCGAACTCGGAGAGCATGTTCTCGAAGACGCCCCGGATTTCGTCGCGTCCACGGAACACGCCCATCGTGGTGACAAGCACCGAGTCCTCGGCGTAATCCGCGAGCGTGGCGTCGATGTCGTGGGCGGCGAGCGCGTCGCAGTGTCGGTCGAACGTGTCCTGAGTGGTCATTCGAGGTTGATGTGGACGTTCTTCACTTCGGTGTACGACTCGATTGCCTGCTCGCCCTGCGCGCGGCCGTGACCGCTCGCCTTCGTCCCGCCGAACGGCGTCTGCGGCCACGTGTTCGGTGTCTCGTTGACCATCACCATGCCGTAGTCGAGTCGGTCGCTGAACGTGTGCGCACGGGAGAGGTCGTTCGTCCAGACGCAGGCGGTCAACCCGAACGGCGAGTCGTTCGCGACTTCGAGGGCTTCCTCCTCGCTACTTACTTCGATGACGGACAGGACGGGGCCGAATATCTCCTCGCGGGCGATGGTCATGTCGTTCGTGACGTTCGTGAACACCGTCGGTTCCACGAAGTGGCCGGTGTCCGTATCGTCCGGGACGCCGCCACCGGCGGCGACGGTCGCGCCTTCCTCCTTCCCGGTCTCGATGTAATCGAGGATGTCCTGCTGGTGGGCCTCGCTGACGACCGGCCCCATCTGGCCGTCGTCGTCGATACCGCTGCCGAGCGGGATGTTCTCCGCGATGGACGTGAGGGAGTCCACGAGTTCGTCGTGGACGTCCTCGTGGACGACCAGCCGCGAGTTCGCCCAACACATTTGACCGGCGTTCATGAAGATGCCGTACTGGACGCCACGGGCCGCGGCTTCGAGGTCTGCGTCGGGGAAGACGACCGCCGGGCCCTTTCCGCCGAGTTCGAGCGTCACATCGGCAACGGCATCAGCCGCGTCCCGCTGAATCGTCTTCCCGACGCCGGTGCTGCCCGTGAACGTCACGTGGTCGACGTCGTCGTGGCTCGCAAGCGCGCTTCCAGCCGTGGCTCCCGACCCTGGGATGACGTTGAGAACGCCGTCCGGGAGCCCTGCCTCCTCCGCCGCTTTTGCGTAGTAGAGTGCGGATAGCGGCGTCATACTGGACGGTTTGAGGACGACGGTATTCCCGGTGGCGAGCGCGGGCGCTACGCCACGTCCGGCGAGCTGGAACGGGAAGTTCCAGGGCGCGATGTGCGCGGTGACCCCAACGGGGTCGCGCTTCGTGTAGTTGAGTCGGGAGTCCGAGACGGGAATCTCGCTCCCGCCGTCCTTCTCGGTCCACCCCGCGTAGTACCGGAACGTATCGACGACCATCCCGACTTCGAGCTTCGCCTCGAACGGCGTCTTCCCGTTGTCGTGGGATTCGACGAGGGCGATTTCGTCCTTCATCTCCTCGATAGCGTCCGCCATCGCATGGAGCTTTGCGCGACGCTCCTCGGGGTCTATCGTCCGCCACTCGCCGTCGCGGGCGGCAGCCTCCGCGGCCGCCGCAACCGCATCGTCCACGTCGTCCGCGCCGGCTTTCTGCACGGTCGCGTACGTCGACTCCGTGGCGGGGTCTTCGGTTGCGATAGTGCCGTTGCTCTTTGCTGCAGTCCATTCGCCACCGATATACAGGTCTGTGGGCCCGGAATACTCCATTACGTATGAATCCTGAGCAGAGAATACCTTAATCGTTTTCGTTACTGAATCCACCTGAACGATTGATAGAACGGGAATCGCGGCGTCAGTTCTGTTTCTTCACGAGGAACTTCATGTCACCCTCGAAGACGACGGTGTCTTCCTGGTTCTCCATAACCGTATCGAGGACGACGATACCCGCGTCGTCCCGACTGTCCAGGTCCTTGCGGTTCGCGACCTCGATTTCCAATTGGAGGGTGTCACCGATGGTGACGGGGTTCGGAAGGTCCATGTAGTTCATACCGAGGAACGCAACGGCGGTGCGCTCGACGATGCCCGTCCGGTAGACGAACCCGGTCGCCTGGACGAACGTCATCGGGCCGTGTGCGATGCGTTCCCCAAACTGCTGGTCTTCCGCGTACTCCTTGTTCGTGTGGAGCTCCGTCCAGTCGCCGCTCAACGCCGAGTGCATCATGAAGTCGGACTCGGTGACGGTTCGACCGACGCTGATGAACTCCTTTCCTTCTTCGAAGTCCTCGAAGTGGTGTGGCTCGTAACTGTATGCCATACGCCTCATATTCCCGACCTGTGGTAAATAAGTCTTGTCGTGAGCGTCGAAGCGGCTATGTAGGTGGCTTCGATAAGCGGCACTATGCAGATTCCTGAGAGTTGGCGTTCTCGCCATGCGACCGTCAACGGCTGCCGGCACCACTACGTGACCGGTGAGCGTACGGATCGCCGAACGGTCGTCGTCGCGCACGGGTTTACGGACAACTGGCAGTGTCTCGCACCCCTCGCCGCGACCTTCAACGAGACGTACGACGTCGTCCTCTACGATGCACGCGGCCACGGGCTCAGCGAAGCCCCCGCGGACGGCTATGACGCGGCGACGATGGCCGACGACCTCGCCGCGCTCTGCGACCACCTCGACGTCGAGCGACCCGTGTTCTACGGCCACTCGCTCGGGGCGGACTCCGTTCTCCGGGTCGCGTGCCGGCCGGATTTCAACCCGCGAGCGCTCGTCCTCGAAGACCACCCTGCACAGCTGTTCGCGGTGCTCGGTGACGACCACCTCCACGAGAAGCAACAGGAGCTCGAAGCGTGGGGGACCGCAACCCACGAGGACGTTCGACAAACGTTCGAACAGCGCGGAAACGCGTTCGCAGACGCACTCGCGACCGCACGCAAGCAAGTCCGGCCCGCGATCATCGGCGTGACCCGTCGAGGGTTCGAGCCACTCACTGATACTGCGCCCAGTCCGCCGTGTCCGAGCCTCCTGCTCCGCCCCGACCCCGACATCGCGCCGTACACGAACCCTGCGCGTGACTGGACGGACGACGATGCCGTCCGCCACGTCGTCGAGGAAGCGGGCCACACGGTGTTCCGAAACGCACCCGAGACCTGTCGGTCCCTCGTCAGGGACTTCTTCGAAGAGAACGGCCTACCGTCCTGACTACTGTTCGCGGTGGTCGTAAACTCGCTTTACCTTTCCCGTCTCCGTGCGTTCGATACCGCCAGGCTCCGCGATTTCGATCTGGTCCGGCGTGAACGACAGGACGTTCGAGAGGCGGCGCTTGATGCGGCCGCGCAATTCGTCGGTCTCGAACGACGCGTCGGGCTCGCGTTCGACCTGCAGTTCGAGTCGGTCGAGGTTGTTCTCCCGGTAGAGGTCGATCCGGTAGAACGGTGCGACTTCGTCGAACTCGAGGACGACGTCTTCGATTTCGCTCGGGTAGAGATTGACGCCGCGGACGATGAGGAGGTCGTCGGCGCGACCGGTGACGTTGTCCATTCGAACCATCGTCCGTCCGCACTCGCACTCGTCGTAGGTAAGCGTCGTCAGGTCACCGGTCCGGTACCGGAGCACGGGGAGTGCTTCCTTCGTAAGCGAGGTGAGGACGAGTTCGCCTTCCTCGCCCTCGGGAAGGGGTTCGCCGGTCTCGGGGTCGACGACCTCGGGATAGAAGTGGTCCTCCCAGACGTGGAGTCCATCCTGTGCTTCGTGGCACTCGTTGGAGACGCCGGGGCCCATGACCTCGGACAGCCCGTAGATATCCACGCCCGTGATATCGAGGCGCTCTTCGATCTCGTTGCGCATCGGCTCCGTACAGGGTTCGGCGCCGAAGATGACCGTCGAGAGTGGGAGATCACGGATATCAATGCCGTGTTCTTCAGCCGTTTCAGCGAGATAGAGGGCGTAGGACGGCGTACAAGTCAGCGCGTCGCTCTCGAGGTCCTCGAGGAGTTCGATCTGACGCTGGGTCTGGCCACCGCCGATCGGAATGACGGACGCACCGAGTTCCTCGATACCGTTGTGGACGCCGAGCCCGCCCGTGAACAGCCCGTACCCGTACGCGTTCTGGACGGTATTCCCGGGAGAGACGCCGGCCGCGGTGAGCGACCGTGCAACGACTTCGCTCCACACGTCGAGGTCATTCTGGGTGTAGCCGACGATTTTGGGCTTTCCGGTCGTTCCTGAGGAAGCATGAACTCGCCGGAGGTCGGCGTCATCGACGGCGAAAAGGCCGTCCGGATACTCGTCGCGGAAGTCCTCCTTCGTCGTCATCGGGAGTGCCGTAATGTCGTCGACACCGTCGATATCGGCAGGCGTGACGCCTGCATCGTCGAGCGCGCGTCGATAGAAGTCGACGTTCTCATAGGCGCGTTCGACGGTTTCTCGGAGTCGTTCGTCCTGTAACTCCCGAATCGATTCACGGTCGGCTGTCTCAACGCTACTCCATGACATGTATGACCACGATATAGTGGTTATATTATTAAAATATACCGGGATCGGCAGGAGTTACGCGAACAGGTCTCGAAACAGGGAGGCTTGCGCGCGCCGGAGACGTTCGAGGAACGCGGATTTGCTGATATCGAGTGCGTCGGCTACCTTGCTGGCATCCGCCTCTCGGGGGATGGCGAAGTAGCCGAGTTCGCATGCGGTTTCGATGCTCTCGACCTGTGAGGGGGTGAGGTCCCAGCGTTGGGCAACGGGTTCGTCGTCCTCCTCTCGGAGCGGGTAGACACGCTGCAGTTGGACACCAACGGTGTCGCTTGCCGTCTCCATGACGCCTTGGAGAACCGTGTGGCCGACGACCGCGCCGGTGAGACGGGCGGCGCCATTCTGGTACTGGATGGAGTCGACGAGAAGGCCATCGCTGATGAGCTCGTGGACGATGCACGGGTGTTTGGAGAGACAGCGGAAGTTGTCGCGAGGGCCCGCAGTCGAGCGATGGAGGTATCGGATTCGGGAGTCGGTATCGAGCGCCGCGGCGAGGTCGTCTCCGGCGCTCGTGCTGAACTGGAGGAGGACGTTCCCGTCCTCGCGGAGTTGAGGTGGTTGTGCGGTCGCGGTCGCGCTGGCAGTCGCGGTCGCGCTGGCAAGTGGACAGTCATCGCCCTCGACGTCGAATTCGACGATGAGGCATTCGTCGATCATTACGCCCCGATACGCCGCACTAGTATTTAAATCCCGGATATGTGGTGGTCAATCTCTATTCGGATAGGGTCGATACACTGTATCACGATGAACATCACCGAGGTCAAAGAAAACGCCGGTCCGCGGGAGTTCGGTCCCGCGGACGACATGCCAGAGGAGTACCGCAAGGCAGCCACCCGGATGATTCAGTTCCACGCGAACAGCGAAGTTATGGGCGGCTACCTCGACAAGGAGTTCACGCGGCATGCGCCCTCTATCGACCGGAAACTCGCGAACACCGCGAAGGTCCAAGACGAGATCGGGCACGCTCAACTCCTCTTCCGGGCCGCCGAGACGCTCGGCGTCAAGACCCGCGATCAGATGCTCGACGAACTCGCGGAGGGTGAAGGGAAGTTCCTGAACTGCTTCCACTACCCCGTGGATTCGTGGTACGAGGCGCCGATGATTGACTTTTTCGTCGACGGCGGCGCGATGCGTCGGCAGGCGACGCTCAAGTCCACCAGCTGGACGCCGTACGCCCACGCGATGGATAAGGTCTGCTTCGAGGAGGGGTTCCACGTGAAACACGGCGAATCCATCCTTCGCGAACTCATGCAGGGGTCGAAAGCCACGCAGGAACGCGTCCAGGAGACGTTCGAGACGTGGTGGCCGCGCATCCTCCAGTTCTTCGGTCCGACGAACGACGAGTCCGTCCACGATGATTTCGCCCAGAGCGTCGGGCTCAAGACCACGACGAACGACGCGCTCCGAAACTCGTTCCTGAACATGTACATCCCGAAGGCCGAGAAGTACGGCCTCGAAATCCCGGACACGCCGCGCATCTACGAGCGCGACGACGGAACCATGGCCGTCCGTGAGGAGGACCTCGACTGGGACGAGTTCTGGACCATCTCGAAGAACGAGTACGATGGCTCGAAAGAACAGATCGGCTCACGTCGCCGCCGACAGGAGGCAGTCGAGTGGGTGCGGGACGCGCTCGACACGTGGGAGTCGACCGACAGCACGCGCATGGAGGTCGCACAGTCATGATCTGGGAAGTGTTCCGCCAGGAGTCCGCCGGGGATACGTACGAACACGTCGGGAACGTCCACGCTCCGGACAGCGAATTGGCGGAGCAGTTCGCCGAAGTCCAGCACGCCCGCCGTATGCAAACGAACAGCCTCTGGGTCGTTCCTGCGGACGAAATCAGCGAGGTCGGCGCGCAGGACGCGGCGTTCGGCGGTCGCACCGACAAGTCGTACCGGTGGGCGATGACGTACAACGATATCGACGCGTCGTTCGCCGAAGAAGTCGCGGACAGCGAGGAAGAACAGCGCGAGGCCGCGCGAAAACGCCGCGAAGCGCTCGCGGAGGAGGGTGACGCATGAGTCCCGCCGCTGGCACCCTCGACCGCGACGACCTCACGCCCGAAGAGCAGGTCGCGCTCGAACGCCTCCTGTTCCGTCTCGCCGACGACGAGTTCGTCCACGGTGAGCGGCTGACCGAGTGGCAGATATTCGCGCCGACGCTCGAGTCCGACCTCTCGCTTGCGAATATCGCACAGGACGAGTTCGGTCACGCACGCCTCTGGTACGACCTCCTGCAGGAACTCGGATACACGGAAGCGGAGTGCGTATGGGAGCGTCCCCCGGAGGACTGGCGACATAGCGTCCTCGTCGAACGACCGTTCGACGAAGGGAATTGGGCCGACGTCGTCGTCCGGAGCTACCTCTACGACGTCGCGGAACGCATCCGTCTCGAAGCCCTGGTCGACACGAGTTACGCGCCGCTGGCAGACCGTGTCGGGAAAGCACTGGACGAGGAGTCGTACCACCGCGAGCATGCGCAGAACTGGCTCGAACGGCTTACCGCCGATTCGGACGCCCACGACCGGGTTCAAGCAGCGCTTGATGACCTGTTTGCCCCCGCCCTCACCCTGTTCGTGCCCGGCGAATACGAGGAGACGATTATCGAGGCCGGATTCCGTACCGCTACGGCCGACGAGATGCGGACGGAATGGCTCGACACCGTCAGCACGTTCCTTACCTCGCTCGACCTCACGGTGCCGGACGCGCCGTCGCCCGGTGTTGACGTTTCGGACGCGGACGCGCTCGCAGAACTCGACGCGCACGGTCGCGATGGCAGCCACACGGACGCGTGGGCCGACCTCTACGAGGAGTTCACCGCGACGTATCGCGAACTCGACCCGGGTGCGCCGGCCCGACTGCGGTCCGAAGGGGTGACACAATGACAACGAACGCGCCGCTTGATGGCGGGAAAGCCTGCGCATACACGGACTACGAATCCGGCGACGTTCCGGCCGAGTACCCCAAGACTGGTGCGGATGCGACGGGCACGGAAGCCGAGGTCTGGGAGGCGCTCCGCGAGGTCGAAGACCCGGAGATGCCGGTCAGTATCGTCGATCTCGGCCTCATCTATGACGTGACCGTGGAAGACGAACAGTGCACGGTCGAGATGACGCTCACATATACGGGCTGTCCTGCTCGGGACATCCTCCTGAACGACGTGAAGTGCGCCGCCGAGACGGCGCGGTCGGTTCAGGACGCGGAGGTTCGGCTTCGGTTCACGCCGGAGTGGACGGTCAACATGGTGACCGAGGCCGGCCGAGACGACCTCCGTGAGTTCGGGTTGAGTGTATGACTGTCGACCCGAGCACTGCCACGGCGGACGATAATGCGACCGTGGAGTGTCCGTACTGTGGGTCGACGGACACGGAGCGAGAGCACCCGAAGGGGCCGTCGCTCTGCCGGTCGATGCACTTCTGTGCCGACTGCCAGCAGCCGTTCGAACGGTTCCATTGATGACCACGAACGACGACGTGGACGCGGCGGTCCGGGACCGCATTGAGAGTGATCCGTATTGCAATCGTCTCGGGATCGACATCGTGGCGCTCGACCCCGGCGTCGCTCGTGCGGAACTCACACTCGAACAGTCGCACTGTAACTTCCACGGAACGCCACACGGCGGAGCGATCTACTCCCTCGCGGACGCCGCGTTCGCGGCGGCATCGAACGCCAGTGGTGAGACGGCGCTCGCACTAGAGACGAACATCTCCTATCTGGATACGGTTGATGTCGGAACGACCATCACGGCTACCGCGGAGCGGGACCACGGCTCCTCGAAAACAGGGACCTACGACGTCCGAGTTGAGGGCGATGGGGAGGCGATTGCGGTCTTCCGAGGACGCGTCTACCGACCCAACGGGGGGTGACACGGCACCCCCTGCCGACATAAGAACTGGCTTTCCTGATTTCTTGGCTGTTGCGACGGAATCGCCCCACTCTGCGATAACGGTACGAGCTCGTCATTTCCAGATTGAATAACAGTGTTAGCTTTGTTTGTATTGGCGGTACTCGTGTGGGAGTCGAACAGATCACGATCTGGACCGTACCGGGGTTGTCTTTCCTCTCGTCAACCGCTTATTCGAGCAGTGTCCTATGTCGGTTTACACAACGTCTTACGCTTATGTATCCATGCGTTTCAGATTGTGAAAATCATATAATAGAACGTTATATGGGTTACGTTGGCGGGTGTTGGTAATGTTACATCGGTCGGAGAAGAATACGAGGACGACAAATCCGAACGGCAGAATATCTCGATCACTTACTAGCTATCCGGTACAGAGTGAGTAACCCCATCGCGGACGGTAAACAGCAGCGTCGAATTGTCAGGAACCGCTTCGAGCCCCGCGCTGCTCGCCAACCATTGGAGGTTCGTAGCGGCCGGCGGGATTTCGGTTCCTGTCCTGCGACGGTGTTCGTGGTCTCAGCCCTCGAAGAAGGAGCCGGTTCTCACGTCGCTCTTCTCGCCGCCAACGACGAGGTCGCCGGTCGATTCGGTCCCGAGGACGATAGCTCCGCCGGCGAGAATCGGCGCGACGAGTCCGGCGGCGACGACGCCGGGGTCGGTAAACGCCCCATGGACGGCCACCTCGTCGCCGCTTTCGAGTCCGGCCTCGTCGATAACGTCTTCGGCGGCCGTGAGTATCTCCCCGTGGGTGTACGTCCGTTCGGCGGTCGCTACGAGCGGGTCGCCCGGTTCGACGCGGTCCGGTGGCTGTGTCGGGTTCTCGCTCCAGACGTCCCGCTCGAAGTAGGCGACCGAGGGGTCTTCGGAGCGACTGCCGTACGCGATGATTTTCGTCCCCGGTTCCGGGTCGTGAGTGTCCACCTCGGGTTCGGGGACGACGAGTGCTTTCGGACTTCCCCCGGTCGAATCGAAGCGGACGACGGCACCCAGCAACGCCGCCCCGTAGAAGGTCAATACCGGCTCGGGAAGGGGGTCGTCGGCGATGCCGACACCGGCGCCGCCGCGGACGCCGTGGTGGCGGAGGAAGTTGCCGACCTTCCACGCGCTCGTACAGAACCGCCGATAGTCGTAGCTTCGTCCGACGGTCGGGACCCGAAGTGCGGTGGCCGACGAGCGGCGGTCGCGGCCGATGGCGTCGCCGAGTACGTCCATACGACGCATTCGGCCCACCGAGTCAAAAGCGCCTCGCGTCCGGCCGGGTTTTTACCCTCGGCCACACACCGGCATCTATGGACGCCCAAACTCGTGTCGCGGAGTTCGTCGAAGCCAACGACCTGCAGGCTCCCGCGGCGTACCGCCTTCTCGATACGGTCTCGGAACTCGGTGAAGTTGCCAAGGAAGTCTGTACCTCGACGGACTACGGAAGCGACCCCTCCGCTGTCGACGCTCCCGAGGACGAACTCGGCGATGCACTGTTCGCCCTGCTGGCGCTCTGCGAGGAACTGGACGTTGATGCCGAGGAAGCGCTGGAGACGGCGCTCGGCAAATACGAGAACCGCATCGACGAGAGCGGCGACGCTGGAAGCGGCCAGTAGCGAGCAGGCGGAACGCTTCGGGCTGGCTCGATGCCCGTTCCTCGGCGGCGGTGCTCCGCACAACGGCCCAGACCTGCCGCCGACTGGTAATTATGTCACGGGCTGTCTGGTCGCGTTATCGCTTATAAATAAACGGGAGAAGCATACGTGAGCGCGCCGGACGCGCGCGAACGTTTCACCGCGCGAGCAAAGCGAGCGCGGGACCAAGGCCTGACCGTAGGGAAGGCCGCCGTGTCTTTTTCATGAACATTTTTGCCGCGAGGGCGCCGCAGGCGCCCGAGCGTGCAAAAAGGTTCAGTAGAACTCGCGAACCAGGTCCATCGCGTCGTCAGGCGCGCCGTCCGGAATGTCGGTCATCGGCTCGGTGACGCCTTCGCGTTCCTCGAAGCCGACGGAACTGTCGTCCTGGTAGATGACGCCCTGATACTCCTTGTCGCGGTCCAGGATGAGGTCCTTTGCGGCGTCGTAGTCGGAGGGGTCGTGGTCGAAGTCCTCGTCGCCGACGTCGACGATGGCATCGCGGAAGTAGTCGTAGGTGTCGACGTCGTTGAACGTGACACACGGCGAGTAGACGTTCACGAAGCCGAAGCCGTCGTGCTCGATGGCCTCCTGAACGATTTCGGCGTGTCGCTGGGAGTCCGAGGAGAACGACTGGGCGATGAACGTACCGCCGGCAGCCAGCGCCAGTGCAAGCGGGTTGACCGGCTGCTGGTGGGTGCCGTCGGGGGAGGTCGAGGTCTCGAAGTCCTCACGCGAGGTCGGCGAGAACTGGCCCTTGGTTAGGCCGTAGATGCGGTTGTCCATGACCACGTAGGTCATGTCGACGTTCCGGCGGACGGCGTGGACGAAGTGGCCGGCCCCGATGGAGTAACCGTCGCCGTCGCCGCCGGCGACCATCACTTCGAGGTCGGGGTTGGCCATCTTCACGCCCGTACCGACCGGCAGCGCGCGACCGTGGACGCCGTGCAGCGCGTAGCTGTGCATGTACGTCCCGATCTTGCCGGAACAGCCGATACCGGCGACCACGAACGTGTTGTCGGGGTCGTTGCCGGTGTTGGCCAGGGCTTTCATCATGCCGTTCATCGTGCCGAAGTCACCGCACCCGGGACACCAGGTGGGCTGCTTGTCGGACTTGAAGTCTGTGAATCGGATATCGGAGCTCATGCTTCCACCTCCGTGGTTTCGCCGAGTTCTGCTTTGATGTCTTCGGCGAGTTCGTCCGCGTTGAAGCGGACGCCGTTGTATTTGTTGATGCGCTTGACGCGACTGAGCGCGTCGTGTTCGACGAGGTCCGCGAACTGCCCGGTCGCGTTACACTCGACGACGATGGTCTCGTCGGCGGCCTCGATCTCCTCGCTGAGGTCGGGTCGCGGGAAGATGTACGGCACCGAGAGGAACCGCACGTCGATGTCGTCCTCTTCGAGGAAGTCGATGGCTTCGAGCATCGGTCCCTCGTTGGACCCCCACGAGATCACGAGCGTGTCGGCGTCTTCGTTGCCGAACTCGCGGTAGTCGAAGTCCTCGCGTTCGCGGGCGGTCTCGACCTTTCGGTCGCGCTTTTCGACCTGTTTGACCCGCATCTCGGTGTCCTCGGTCCGGCGACCGAGTTCGTCGTGTTCGAGGCCCGTCGACATGTGGGCACCGTCGGTGGTGCCGGGGAACGAACGCGGCGAGATGCCGTCGTCGGTGAGCGCGTGGGGCTTGAACTGGCCCTTCTCGTTGGTCCACTCGTCGATGTTGTCCTCGTCGACGACCTTGCCGCGGTCGATTTCGACCGCGTCCATGTCGAACTCGTCGGGTTCGAACGTCTGTTCGGTGACCGCAAGCGAGAGGTCCGCGGTCAGGTAGACGGGTAGCTGGTATTTCTCGGCGAGGTTGAACGCCTCGACGGTCTTGTGGAAACACTCCGCGATGGTGGTCGGCGCGAGCACGAACCGCGGCACTTCGCCGTGGCCACCGTAGAGCATGGCGTTGAGGTCGCCCTGCTCCTGCTTGGTCGGCATCCCCGTCGAGGGACCGGAGCGCATGACGTTACAGATGACGAGCGGCGTCTCCGAGGTCGCGATTAGCCCGAACGTCTCGGTCATCAGGTCGATACCCGGACCGGACGTGGCGGTCATCGAGCGTGCGCCGGCGCGGGCGGCACCGAGCGCCATGTTGATGGCCGAGAGTTCGTCTTCGGCCTGTACGACGACGCCGCCGTAGTTCTCGACGCGGCCCTTCATGTACTCCATCACGTCCGTCGCGGGCGTGATGGGGTAGCCGGCGTAGAACCGACAGCCGCCGGCGATGGCGCCCATCCCGATGGCCTCGTCGCCGTTCAGTAGGACGTAGTCGTTGTCCGTGGTTTCAAGGTCGTACGGCGTCGTGAGGTCGAACTCCTCTTCGACGTATTCGGCGCCGAGACGCGCGGCCTTCTTGTTGTTCTCGACGATGGCCTCGCCTTTGTCGCCGAAGCGCTTTTCGAGCGACTCGTCGAGGTATTCGATATTGAAGCCCGTCACCGCACAGGCCGCACCGAGGGCGACGATGTTGCGCATAATGGCGCCACCGGCGTCCTCGGCGAGGGCCTTCAGCGGGACGTCGAGGCCCGTGGTCTCGCCGGGGGCCTCGAAGTCCTTCATCATCGTCCGCTCGCCGTCGTAGATGATGATGGAGTCTTCGTGGAGCTCGTCGAGGTTCTCGTCGACGGTCCGCTCTGTGAGCGCGATCAGGATATCGAGTCTATCAACGACACTCTCGACGCGGTCGACCGACGTCCGTACCTTATAGGCGGTGTAGCCGCCTCGGATTCGTGAGGCGAAGTCCTTCGAGGTAAAGACGTGGCGCCCCGCACGTGAGAGCGCCTGGGCAAAGATCTTCCCGGTTGAGTCGATCCCGTCGCCGGCCTCCCCGCCGACGGCCCAGTTGAGGTCCTCTGGCATACTACGTTCGGCTTCTGCGCGACGCACGTTAAGCCTTCTGAATATTGCCGCAGTTGAGTGGTTTTCCGGTTTCTCGCCCCGAACGCCGACGTTAACGATTAACGGCACGGAACCGACGACCGGTTTATCCTTCGTCCCGAGTACCTTCGAAAACGCCTTCCCTCCGGCGCGGCGCCTAGTCGAGTATGGACCCTATCGAGACGACCGTCGCTGCCGTCCGCGATGTCGGCCCCGACGCCGTCGCTATCGACCTCGAAACCCCCGAGGATTTTTCGGCTGAACCCGGCCAGTTCGTCAAGCTCTCGACCGAAATCGACGGTGAAACCGAAGCCGGCTTCTACACCGTCTCCTCGCCTGACACCGACGAGACCTTCGAGTTCACCATCTCCTACGACCCCGAGGAAGGCGGCGCCTTCAGTGAATACCTCCTGAGTATCGAGGCCGGCGACGCCGTCACCATCACCGGCCCCTTCGGCAGCGACTACTACGAGGGCGAAGCACGCGTCGTCGTCCTCGCTGGCGGGCCCGGCGTCGGCCCCGCCGTCGCCATCGCCGAACGCGCACTCGCCGACGGCAACGAGGCTGCCATCGTCTATCGCGACGACAACCCACTCCACGAGGACCGCCTCGCCACCATCGCCGGCACCGGCGCGGACGTCTTCATCCTCAACGAATCCGAGCCGCTCACCGCCGCCGTCGACGAGGTGCTCACCAACGACGCAGGCGAACAGGTCTTCATCTACGGCTTCGCCGACTTCCTCGAGGACGCCAACAACGCCATCAGTGCGGCCGGGGGCGACCCCGACGAGGCGAAGGCTGAGAACTTCGGTTGAAACTTTTTGCACGGGCGCCTGCGGCGCCCGGCAAAAACTTTCATGAAAAAGACACGGCGGCCTTCCCTACGGTCAGGCCTTGGTCCCGCGCTCCCTTCGGTCGCGCGGTGAAACCGCTCGGCGCTACGCGCCTCGCGGATGCTTCCCCTATTGCTTGTATAGACAGCCGAAATTCGTTGCCTGTTGAGAGTGCCGAAACCTCTTGCTTGTGTAGACTGCTGAAACTCGTTGCCTGTGAAGTCTGCTAGTCGATGAAGTCTGCCGTCGCTTCGATTTGCGCTTCGGCTTCCTCGACCAGTTCTTCGACGACTGCTCCTGCTGGCTGTATTTCGTCGGTCAGGCCGCTGCTTTGGCCCGCATAGAGCGCGAGGGCTTCGAGGTCTCCCTCCACACCTTCCATCGGCAGATCGTCGCCGTAGCGTTCGATTGGGTAGCCGCCCGGATATTCGGCGATGACCTCTCCCTCCCCGGGACGGTCGCCGGACTGCGGACGGCCGGCTTCCTCCCACGATTCGACGGTGCTGTTGCGGATGACGCGATGGGGCATCCCCTCCCAGCCAGCGTCGAACAGTTCCGAATAGAGGGTGTCGGTCTCGTCGGCTTCGACGATACGCTCGCGGTAGAGCGATTCGACGGCTGCCTCCTCGGTGGCAACGAAGCGGGTCCCGAGCCACGCACCATCGGCACCGGCGGCGAGGACTGCGGCGACACCTCTGCCGTCCGCGATACCACCGGCGGCGATGACCGGGACGTCGACCGCGTCGTCAACGCGGGGCACCAACGGGAGGGTGGCCACCTCGCTTTGGACGTGGCCGCCGGCTTCCCAGCCCTGCGCGACGACGGCGTCAGCACCGGCGTTTGCGGCCCGTTCGGCCTCCTCGGCGCTTCCGACGGTCACCAGAACCTTCGCCCCTGCGTCGTGTACGCGGTCGATGTAGGGTGCTGCGTCACCGAACGAAAACGAGACGATGGGGACGTCCGCCCCGAGGACGGCGCCGAGGTGGTCCTCGGTATCGACCTCTTTGGCATCCGGGTCCAGTACGATGTTCACGCCGAACGGGGCGTCGGTTAATTCACGAGTCCGCTCGACGAACTCGGCGGCTTTCTCCGGCGGGCGCCACGTCACCGCGAGCGTGCCGAGGCCGCCGGCGTTGGAGACGGCCGCCGCGAGTTCCGGACGGGTCGCGCTCCCGATTGGTGCCTGCACGATAGGGTGGTCGATGCCGATGATTTCACAGAGGGGCGTCGACAGAGTCACGTCCGGGGGTCGTTCGAATGGCGAATAAATCCCTGGCCTAGTGTTCGACGAATTCGGTGAGGACGCCGCCGGTCGACCCGGGATGGAGGAAGGCGACCTGATGGCCCCACGCCCCGCGGCGCGGTTCCTCGTCGATGAGGTCGACGCCGACGTCCTCGGCGGTTTCGAGGGCAGCCTCGATGTCGTCAGTCTCCACCGCGATGTGGTGGAGCCCCGGGCCGTGTTCGTCGAGGTACTTCGAAATCGTGCCTTCCTCCTGCGGTTCGAGCAACTCGAAATAGCCGTTGTCGAGTCCGAGGAACATGACTTTCAGGTCCTCGAACCGCTCTTCGTGGACGATTTCGCAGTCGAACAAATCCTCGTAGAGGAATGCCAGTCCTTCGGCGTTGTCGGTGGCGACGCCGGCGTGGTCGAAGCGCATATCCGAGGCGTGGCGGGCCGGCGGCAAATAGTTCGTGTTCCTTAGACGGGGTGCTTCTCCTCGTATGGCTTGACCCCCGCTCCCCACGTAGATAAGTATCCGCGGAGTGGGGCGCTTGAAAAGCGCCCCCGAGGCGGTTCCCGGCGACGAGCGAAGCGAGTCGCCGTAGCGAGAGCCGACTAACGCGGCCCGCAGGGCCGCGGCTGGAGGCTCTCACGCATATTTTCCCCACGTTTTTGCCGAGAACCGGGGTCGCGGCAACGCCGCGACCCGCGTTCTCGTGCAAAAAGTGGCTTCAGATACCAGCGCGGTACTCACCGAAGACGTCTCGCAGGGCGTTACAGATCTCGCCGGTGGTCGCGTAGGCCTTCACCGCATCGACGATGTAGGGCATGACGTTCTCGTCGCCCTCGGCCGCTTCTTTCAGGTCCGCGAGGGCGGCCTCGACGGCCTCGCTGTCGCGGTCCTCGCGGAGTTGCTGGACGCGCTCGCGCTGCTGGCGCTGTTCTTCCTCGCTGACCTCCTCGATGTCCTCTTTCGGTTCCTCGTCGACCTGATACTCGTTGACGCCGACGATGATGCGCTCGCCCGACTCGATTTCGCGCTGGCGCTCGAAGGCGACATCCTGAATCTGGCCCTGCACGTACTCGTTTTCGACGGCTTTGCGCATGCCGCCGCGTTCCTCGACCTCGTCCAGAATCTCGAAGGCCTCTGTTTCGAGTTCGTCGGTCAGCGCCTCGACGTAGTAGGAGCCAGCAAGCGGGTCGATGGTGTCGGCAGCACCGGATTCGTGGGCCAGAATCTGCTGGGTCCGCAGGGCGGTCCGCACTGACTGTTCGGTCGGCAGCGAGAGCGCTTCGTCCTTGCCGTTGGTATGGAGACTCTGGGTGCCGCCGAGTACCGCTGCGAGCGCCTGATAGGCCACCCGGACGACGTTGTTCTCGACCTGCTGGGCCGTCAGTGTCGACCCGGCGGTCTGGGTGTGGAACTTCAACTGCTTGGAGGCGGGCTTTTCGGCGTCGAACCGCTCGTCCATCATCTTGTACCACATCCGGCGGGCCGCCCGGAACTTCGCGACCTCCTCCAGAATGTTGTTGTGGGCGTTGAAGAAGAACGAGAGTTGGGGAGCGAACTCGTCGACGTCGAGGCCGGCATCGAGTGCGGCTTCGACGTATTCGAGGCCGTCCCCGAGCGTGAAGGCGAGTTCCTGTGCGGCGGTCGCGCCCGCCTCGCGGATGTGATACCCCGAGATGGAGATGGTGTTGAAGTTGGGCACCTCATCGGCGCAAAACTCGAAGATGTCCGTGATGATGCGCATCGACGGCTCCGGCGGGAAGATGTAGGTGTTGCGTGCGATGTACTCCTTGAGAATGTCGTTCTGGATGGTCCCCCGCAACTCCTCGCGGTCGACGCCCTGCTTGTCGCCGACGGCAATGTACATCGCTAGCAGGACGGACGCGGGCGCGTTGATGGTCATCGACGTCGAGACCTCGTCCAGCGGGATACCGTCGAAGACGGTCTCCATGTCGTCCAGCGAGTCGATGGCGACGCCGGCCTTGCCGACCTCGCCTTCGGCCATCGCGCTGTCGGAGTCATAGCCCATCTGCGTGGGGAGGTCGAAGGCCATCGAGAGGCCGGTCTGTCCCTCGTCCATGAGGTAGTTGAACCGCTCGTTGGTCTCGCTGGCCGTGCCCATGCCCGCGTACTGGCGCATCGTCCAGAGGCGGCCGCGGTGCATCGTCGAGTAGACGCCGCGCGTGTAAGGTTCCTCGCCCGGGAAGCCGATGTCCTCCTCGTAATCAAGGTCGGCGACGTCGGCTGGGGTGTACAGCGGGTCGACCTGCTGGCCGCCGGTATCGGTCGTGAACTCCTCTTTGCGCTCCCCGAAGCGCTCGACGGTTGGGCCGTAGGTGTCGTCTTTCCAGTCCTCGTGGCCCTCCTGAATGGCTTCGAGGTCGTCGGGGTCGAACATTGTCGAAGAAAGGGGGCGGGCGGGGCTTAAGGGTTGGCGAGTCACGCCCCGATATGCGGCTAACCCCTCGATGGTCAGCTACAATGAGGGAAGTATGTCAATAAGATCAGATCGGCTCAGGCGTCCGTCCTTCTCGACACCGCTACCAGTTCCGGTTACTTTCCATCTACCGTTGGCTTTCTGGAGGCCGGGATGCACGTAGGTCTTGTCGACTTCCCCAATGTAGATGGCCGCGAACGAGTCCTGTGACTCACCGAGGTTTTTCGGTTGAAGTGTGGTGTTTCCGCCGATACCAGAGAGGGTTTGGCTCTCTACTAGGTAGGGAGTTCGATCGTCTTTGTCCAGTAGCCATGCATCTATCGTCATCGTCGAGACCCCTGATGCGGTGGTGAGTCGAACGTTCCCTGCACCCGTAAACCGAAGCGACTGGATGAGGTTATCAGTCGTCTTGGGACATTCGACTCGGATGTCTCGGCTTTCGGTCGTCTCGATCGAGACGCCGGTCCCGGAAACAGCTACGTCGAAATATACGGTCGCGGTTTCCGTTTCGAGGCGAACCGACGAACACTCGATATCGACCAGTACATCTCCACTTTCCCCAATATCGAGGATGTCGGGAACATGACTTAGTTCGGCTTCGACGCCGTCGTCGGTTTCGACATCGATTTCGAACTCGTCGACCGTGAGCGCGACACCGAACTGGTTCAGTAATTCGACGAGTCTCTCCTCGTAGTCGGAACGAAGGGTAGTAGGCTCGACATCGTTCGGTGGTTCCTCAACCGCGAAATCCTCGTAGAGAAGACCGAGAAAGGCGTCTTCATCGCCGACAACATCGACGCTCACGTCCCGCTCGACTTCTGCCGAAGTGAAGCCGTTCGAGCCGATCACCAGACTCCCACTCGCGGTAAATGCTCCCATCGAGGCGAGGACGCTTCGTCGTTTCATTCCTCGCTCACCTCGTACTTCTCCGAGCCGATTCGGTTCCGGGCAGCGTCGTAGGTGTGAACCCCGGCCGATACCGCGAACAATACGACGAGAATAACAGCCAATCCAAGTCCCGAAAGTTCGACGAATGGATACACCCCCAACCACACGGCAGCAGCGAGCGCCGCTCCGACTGCCGAGAGCCCGAGGTAATACTCGCTCCACGGGATATCGTTGCTCGGAACGAACTCTAAATACATCTGTACTTCGCGCGCGTCCTCGGTCAGTTCCACCTCCCCGCGCATGTGTTCGTACTCGATGATGCCTGCCTCTTCGAGCTTCGGCAGGTGGTTCTGGCGGAGGGCAGTGTAGACGCGCTTGCGTTCGCTACTGTCGATTTCGGCGGTCGATATGTCGTTCTCCCAGGCTGTGACGTGATCGACGAGTTCACGCAGTTCTACGCGCCGCCCATCGTGTTGCTTGAGATAGTGCAGCGCACAGCGGCGCCGATCGTTACTAAGTACCTCGAAAACCTCGTCGCGCGGTAGCGACGACCTGTTCTCGGAAGGTGCCAACGACTCGGAGATAGATGTCCCTTTCAGACTCATGTTTCCCCACCCAAGGGTCGATTGCGTCTGACGTACGTCGCCTTAATTAAACCCTATGGTTGTTTTGTGATATGAGTGGTGGCGTGATGTCTGAAATGCCGCCGCACTCTGTCGGTTTCTGAGTGTTTGTACTTAATAAGCCGGTAATCTGACGGTTGGATTTTATATATGGGTGAGCAGAGGCTTGTAACGGGATTTCTCGGTGTCGGAGAGTACGTAAAATCGGCGCTAATGGTTGGTTAAGTGACTTCACGGGCTGTTTCAGCCTGAGGCTGTGTGTGATTCAGTCCTTTCGTGTCGGTTCGCAGGTCGGGGCTGTGTTCGTTTCTGCCAGTGCATACAGAAGGGGGTTCCACTACTGGGGGTAGGTAAGCGCGGAGCCACTGACGCCCGGTCGGTCGAGGTGAGGTGTGGGGGCGTGGGGCCGCGCGAAAACAAGGTGAAACAACATGGAACGACGCAAATTCTTGATCGGTATGGGATCGCTCGCCGCCGGCTCGGCGGCCGTAATGGGTACTGGTGCCTTTGAGTCAGTTCAGGCTGAACGGGCAGTCAATGTTAATGTTGAGGGCGACGCAGGTGCCTACCTTCGGTTAGACGCGAATGATGATTCTGAGTTTGTGAACAATAATAGCCCGCTGTCATTTGATTTCTCACAGTCTCTACAAGGTGGCGGGTCTGGTGTGAATAACAACGGTACGACGGAATCACGCCCAGGGTTCACGATGGAGAACCAATTTGAGAATACGATGCATATTGAAGCACACAACCCGTTGGCCAACAGTGACCTAAGTGACGGCGGGGTTGATTTCCAACTTATAGCGGTTCGAGATGCTACCAAAGGTGTCGGCTATGGGTTTAATGGCCGTTTGAACAAAGGAGTGATTTTTGATCGGACTGAACCCATTGAAATTGTCGGTGGAAAAACCGATGCAGCTAACCCGGCGACAATCAGCCCCTATCCAGGAGATTCAACGTCTGGAAAGGGACTCCAAGGAAGCATGTGGTCGGGTAATCCCGGCTCGTATCCCGGAAGTATTGGAAACAACCCGAGGTATATCACTCTTGATCCTGGCCAATCAGTCGATGTGATTGTCCGTGTGGTTGCCAACAACGCAGATGTAGGCGAAATTGGAGGGGAAGTACAATTTGAAGCATTCGAAAAAGAGAGTAGCACTACGATTAGTGAAGGATATCAGCCTCCCCAGCCACAGTCCTGAACATTTCAAAGAGGTTCTATTGAATTCGGATAGCACCAAGAGAAACCGTCAGAGTTGTATCCTCCGGTGAAACGTTTTTGTTAATAACCGCTGAGACTCACAATACGTGTCGCTTCGACGCTACGCCACCTGGGGGGTGGAGATTCTTCTAATAGTGGTACTTATATCCCTCATTGCGGGCGCCGCCCTCGGCCAGCCGATACTGCTGTCCTTCGTCGAAACGGGGAGCATGGAGCCGACGATGGAACCCGGCGACGGCTTCATCGCGGTTCCATCGCCGGTCGCCGGCGAAATCGACGAGGGCGACGTCATCGTCTTCGAGGCCCAGAACCTCCACGGCGGCGGGCTGACGACCCACCGCGTCGTCGGCGAAACCGAATCGGGGTACATCACACGCGGCGACGCCAACCCGTTCACCGACCAGGACGGGCAGGAGCCACCGGTAACGGACGGCCAAATCGTGGCCGTCGCCTTGCAGGTAAACGGCGACGTCGTCGTCATCCCGGAACTCGGGACGGTGGCCGAGACGATGCGAGGGGTCGTCGAAGGTCTGCAGTTCCGGTTGGCGCAGGTATTCGGCACCCGGGCGTTCCTCGGGACGCAAGGGTTGGCGCTGTTGCTCTCGGGGATTGGGCTCGCGGTGCTTCTGTTCGGAGCGCTCTTCGACGACGAGCGACGGAAACGAGCCGTCAAGCGAAGCCGGAATCGGGAAGGGGTCTATAACCCACGCCGGTTGGTCCTTGCCATGGCGATATTCATCGCGCTCGTGTCGGGCGGGACGATGGCGGCGATGTCGGACACGCAGGAATACGGCATGGTCAGTGCCTCCTTCGATTCGGAGAACCCGACGACGGTACCGACCGGCGAGGAGAGCGACCTGACGTATCCCGCGCTCAACGGCGGGCAGTTGCCAGTTTATGCCTTCTATTCGCCGGCCAGCAGCAACGTCGACGTCGAACCGCGGTCGATGCGGATGAACCGGGGTGAACAGGAGAACGTCACGGTGACGCTTCAGGCGCCGCCGGACACGGGCTATTATCCCCAGTACGTCACGGAACACCGGTATTTCGCGGTGCTTCCCTTCGGTCTCGTCGCGTGGCTCTACGGCGTCCATCCGTGGCTGCCGACGATCGCGACCAGCGGAGTCATGGGCGGGGCCTTCCTCGTCGTGGGGCTGCTGGTGGTCGGTGCCTCGCCAATCCGGACGCGGGAGCGTTCGCGCGGTTCGTGGCTGTAAGCGGTGGAAATCCTTTTATTCCCCTGCCACAATCAGCCTGATAATGGGACTGTGGGGGGTTCGTGTGAGGGCGTCGCTCGATGAATATTTCGTCGTCGCAGTCGTGGCGCTGCTCGTCTTCGGAGCGATGGGTGGCGCGGCTGCCTACACAGCACACCTCGACCCTGGAACCGAAACGCGGACACAGGAGGTCGGCGCCTGGGAGTCGACGGCCGGCTACGACCATCAGGCGACGGTCACCGAGGCAAACCAGGTGTACCCGATCGGCTACCCGCTCGAAAACCGGAGCGTCTACTACACGAGCATCGCGCCGAAACTCAACGGAACGTTCCGCTACGGCTTCGCGGGCGGCGGCGAACTCGACGTCGAAGCCGAGACGACGCTCGTGCTCCGGTCGGTCGGCGAGGAGGGCGAAACTTTCTGGGAGGTGACAGACACTCTCGAAGAGACGTCAACCACCATCGGACCCGACGGGACGGCCACGACGACGTTCTCGCTGAACGTCTCCGAGGTGCGTGCCCGAATCCAGTCTATCGAGGAGGACCTCGGCGCCTCGCCCGGAGCGACACAGGTCCGGGTCGTCACGAACGTCACCGCGGCGGGGGCGGCCGGCGGTGCCGATGCCAGCCACGAGACGGGCTACGTGCTGTCGATAGACCCCGGTTCAGATACGTATAGCGTCGAAGGGCCGAGGGGCGAGACCGAACGGCACCCCCACACGGGAACGGTAACCGTCGAGCGGGAATACGGGCCGCTTCGGAGCCTCGGTGGCCCCGCAGTGCTGGTGTTGTCGCTGCTCGGTCTGGTTGCCCTCGGCATCGCGCGCGACCAGGAGATGCTCGCCGTCAGCGAAGCCGAACGCGCCGCGCTGGCCGCCGAGGCCGAACGCGAGGAGTTCGAGGAATGGATTTCGACCGGCCGCGTCCCCGAGACGGTTCGGTACCGGGATGCGGTGGCTGTCGACTCGCTGGCGGACCTCGTCGACACGGCTATCGATAGCGACCGCCGGGTCGTCCACGACCCCGCGGACGACACCTACCACGTCATCGACGACGCGCTCCGATACGAGTACAGCCCCGACCCGCCGGTCGACGTATCGGGGGAATCCACCGACGGGAGCGTCGGGGGACCGGAGGACCGGACACAGTCGAACGACGGAGTCGACGCCGAGACCGATTCTCAGCGGGAAGACGAGCCATCCTCCTCCGAAGCATAACCTCGTCGCATCCACGAGATTGATGCCGATGCCGGATTAGCGGGTTCAGAACCGAGGGCCGCTATCGTCTCGCGAACGGGTCGCTGAGCGAGGAACGGTCAGTGAGTCGATTCTCCGGACTGCACGATGCTGCTTGGGGCCCTCTCAAATCGCTCGGTTTTCTGTCGTACCGGTCACGTTTTCGCTCGCGTCGGCCGCCGGATGTTGGAGTCCGGGCGGGTCGACAGGTAGCGCTGCTGTATCGATACCGTCACCGCCGGGAGAACACTCGACTGTCGTCTCACGCGATAATTCTCCGGTGGTGTCCGGTTCAGGCGATTCCACGCCGAGCGCGACTGTAGCCGTCGTCTCCGATGGAGCGCGTATCGCGGCGGTTACGTTCCCATCGCCGGTCCGGGACAGCACGACTGGGCACTTCACGTCGACGGTCACGTTTCTCTGCTGGCCGATATCGAGCGTATCGGCCGTCCCGGCGAGTTCGATGGCCGGATACCTATCCGCAGTCGTGACTTCGGACGTGACGGATAACTCGGCCGGGAACCGGTTCGTAACCGTCGCTATCGGCACGCCCTCGTAGACGAACACGACGACTGCGCTGGTACCCGACTCGCTCGTGGCGATATCGGTGTTCGTCTCGACCCGGTCGACCCCGTCGGCCGGTGTCACCTCGACGCCGTGGACCTGGACGCCCAGAAGTGCCTCGGAATCGTCGACGACCGTCACGGTCGCGTTGCGGTCGGCGTCGTTCGCGCTAAACCCGCCGCTGGCGACGACGAGGGTGGCCGCCCCAGTAACTATCAGGAGAGTCACTACTCGCCGGAGTGCGATTCGGCGTGTCATCACTCCTCCAGTTCGTATTTCCCGGTTCCGAGGCGCTTGACTGCGGCCTGACGCGTGTGTATCGCTGCCGAGAGACCGAACAGGCCAGCGAGGATGGCGGCGAGTCCGAGCCCGGATAGCCCCCCGAAGGGGTAGACGTTGAGCCACGTCGCGACGACGAGCGCGGCGCCGACCGCCGACAGCCCGAGATAATACTCGCTCCACGGGATGTCGCCGCCCGGGACGTACTCCAGATACAACTGCGCTTCTCGGAGGGCATCCGTTAGCTCTACGTCCCCGCGGAGGTGGTCGTATTCGATAAGTCCCGCGTCTTCGAGCTTCGGCAGGTGCGTTTGTCGAATCGCCGAATAGACGCTCTTGCGTCTGTCGCTATCGAGCCTGTCGATCGACGTATCATCCTCCCAGGCGGCGACGTAGTCGACTATCTCTCGGAGTTCGACCCTGCGTCCTTCACACTTCTTCAGATAGTGGACGATACACCGCCGCCGAGCGTTACAGAGCACCTCGAAGACCGCCTCGCGTTCGAGACCGCTGCGTTCGAAACTGTCCCAGGGCTGGTGACCCTCGTTTATCGGGAGTACCTCCCCAAACTGACTGCCTCGTTTCATACATTCAATCCCCACCCAGGTAGGTAATCTCTCACAACTCCGGATAAATCAGTTTCGTCCGTTCACGAGATTATAATAAAGGGGCGGATATAGCCGGTTCCTCCTCCCTATCTAAAACACACTATGACGGCGAGTAACGTCCGATTACTCATAGTGAGGTTCGATTTCCGGTCGAACTGCGCTGCCACAACACCGGGTTTGCGCTGATAACGGTCGCATACCCGTTCTCAACGGCTCGGTTCGAGGGAGAAACGCTCCGGTGGGATTCGGTGGGGCGGCAAATACCAACGTGGGTCCTCCACGACCATCCCATGAGCGTGCTCCACGGAGCGTGCGCACGCGAACGAGGCTATACCATGGAACGACGCAAATTCCTACTCGGCGTGGGGGGTGCCTCTCTCGGTACCGGCGCACTGGTCGGTTCGGGCGCGTTCTCGGCGATGCGGGCCGAACGCACCGTCTCGATCGACGTTGTCGAGGACCCCGGCGCCCTCGTTGGACTGGATAGCTGTCCCGGCTCGGATAACGCGATGTATTCGGGAGTCAACGAAAACGGCCAGCTGTATATCGACATCTCCGAGGAACCGAACGAAGGGGATGGCGTCAACGGCGATTCGCGCTACTGGTTCCACGACACCTTCCAGGTCTGCAACCAGAGCGACCACAGCATCTGCCTGTGGGTGGTCGAACACGAGGGCTGGCCCGAGACCAGCGACGGAAACCCACGAGTGGATTTCTACCTCGGGGACAATCCCGACGAGTCGATTCTCGGCGCCGCGAACGCCCACGAACTCGGCTCGGGTGAGTGTACGTGTGTCGGTATTTACACGAACACGCTCGGACTCACGTCGGCGGACGTCGACACGCTGCTTGAGAATCTCGACGACGAGATTTCGATTCGTGCGAATGCCGAGTGTCCTGATGTGGAAGATGAGCCCGGTCAGAGTGGGCCGGAGTGTCAACCCTGTCAGGTCTCGGAGAGCGACGGCACCGAGGACTTCCTGACAATCGAGAACCTCGATGCTGGGAACTTCCCTGAGATTACCGCGACGGCGCGGGTCGAGACGGATGATGGTGGAGACGGTGACTTGACTGCGAACGATTTCGAGGTGTGTGAAACGTTCGGCGGCGACAACTTCGGACAAGACTCGACGGTGGCGTTCGCAGGCGAAGACGAAAGCGCTGAAGCGGATGTGATGATTGTCCTGGATACGTCCTCGTCGATGACGTTCGAGTCCGGAAAGTTCCAGAACGCCAAGGACGGGGCAAAGACACTCGTCGATACCTTAGGTCCGGGCGTCAACGTCGGTCTGGTTGAGTTCGAAAGTTCCGCGACGTTGGTAACTGGTTTGACATCCGATCACGGAAGCGTCAAAACGGCCATCGGAACGCTTACTGCCGTTGGTGGAACCGACGTCGGATCCGGTATCGACAGAGCGCAGACCGAACTTGACAATAACGGTCGTGATGTCCCGAGATACATGGTTGTGTTGGGTAACGGTGACACCAGCGGTGGTGAAATCCCGGCGAACAACGCGAAGAACGAGGGTACGACCATCTACGGAATAGCATACGGGACGGGGGCATCCTTGAGCGCGTTCGAGTATATCGTCGGTGAAGTTCCGACTGGCCGAGATCCCCAAGATTCGGTCCCGGATCTAGACGAAGACCGATCGGATCCTGATTGGGAAGATTACGCATACGATGCGGGTACAGACGACATCGCCAGTATCTTCGAGGACATTGGTGAGATAATCTCCGGGACCTACTCGATCACGTACACCACCTGCAATCCCGATACCGACGGGTCGATGCGCGACGTGCTGGTGCACGTCGATGACCCCGAAGGCGTTTCGACGGCGACCGAATCGTACACAGCACCGTCGTCCTGACGCGACCCTCTTTTTCGGCCCCGTGTGTCGAGCGGATGTCGAGCCAGCCCCCGTCGACCGAGCTGCCGATACTGCCTATTGAGTGAGATGGCCCGTAGTCGTCCGGTGAAACCAGACATTACCGTAGGAGTGAGCAGGGTCTTCGTGCGATTATAGGTCCGAGCGCCGATTCAACGACTGCTTTCTCGACTGAATTCAGCCGTTTCGGAACGGCATTGAACGGTTGCGAATAGTCTGCTAGCTAATACCAACGTAGGTATGGGTGTATGGTGTTTCCAAGCGCTCCCCGATGGCGCGGTCGGCGTTGTGGTGTCCGTGTGGGCGGGTGGGCGCGGAACAAGGTGAACGAAATATGGATCGACGAAAATTCCTGATCGCGGCAGGCAGTACAGCAGTCGGAACCAGCGCGCTCGTCGGCTCGGGTGCATTCAGTTCTGCACAGATTCGAAATCGTGAGGCAAACGTGGCGGTCAGTGCCGACGACGCTGCACTCATCCAGTTGCTTCCCGGCTGGCATCAAGACGTCGCCGGTAACAACTCAACCGTCTCGAAAAGTCGGGTCGGCTACGAGGATGGCCAACTCTACATCAGCTTCAAAGCGGATAACCAGAGCGGCAACGGCGTGAACGCCAACTCCACTTACCAAGTCGGGGCGCTCGGTCAAGACGACGCCGAAGACGGCCTTGACAATCAGGGCATCGCTGGTGTCAGTTCCGACGACGCCCTCTACGGCAGCGCTGCGCCCGGCCCTTCGGACAACGAAATCGAGGACGACCCGGCGTTCGCGCTCTGCAACGAGAGCGACGAGACCTACGAGTTCGAACTCACCTACGATGCGGATTCGGCACCAACCGATTCACCCGATGTTGACAGCGAAGACGCGGCGGCCGTGCTCGTCGGTAGCGCCGACGACACGTGGGGTGCCGCCTTCGCGATGGATATGACGGATAATGCAGGCCGTGTGAGCACGGAACTTGCCCCCGGTGAGTGCCTCTACGTCTCGCTGATTATCAACGTCGGCGACGTCGACTCGACAGACACGCCCGACTGGGAAGGATCGCTGGTCGTCAACGCTGGCGAGAACCCGCCGTCCGGGAACAACATCGACAACTGAAACGGGCCGACAGCAGCCGCTTTAGTCGGTCCTTCGGCCCTCCAGCGTGAGTCCGCTGGTGGTCGTCAAAGCACCGACAACACAACTATGAAACGAAGAACCATACTCGTCGGCCTCGGAAGCGCGTCCGTAGGTGCGAGTACCCTCGTCGGTTCGGGTGCGTTCAGCGCGGCCAACGTCCGACGGGACACCAGCATCGATGTCGTCCCCGATTCGGATGCGCTAGTCGGACTGGGGCCGTGTACGGGCCCGCAGGGCCAACCAACCTCGAACGGGGTCTACGTCGTCGAGGAGAACGGACAGTTCGCACTCCAGATAAGCGACGCTAACGACGCCTTCGACGGCGACGGCGTAAACGTAGAATCGATTTACTGGTTCGACAGCGTCTTCGAAATCTGCAACCAGAGTGGCCATCCGGTCTGTGTCGATTTCCAGATCGACGTCCCGCCGGTTCCCGGGCCGGTCCCGAACGAATACGACTTCGAGGCGGGCGACGACGCCGTCGTCTTCTACGAGGGCGACGACCGTAGCGCCGTCATCGACGTCTCCGAATCCAATCCTCGGGAATCGGGGTTCTCCCTCGTTCCCGGCGAGTGCCTCTGTGTCGGCTTCGTCGTCCGTGCGTTCGGTTTCGACGCCGGCACCGATATCTTCCGGAACGCGACGTTGACAATCAACGCGTTCGCGGGAGACGAGTGCGGCACCGAGGGACCGGGTAATGGCGACGACGGCGACGGCGAGGATGAGGGAGACGGGGACGAACCTGATGAAAAGGAGGACTTCGAGGACCTCAAAGCCATCAGTTTCGTCGCGTTCTGTACGGGCGATGATACCGTCCCCGATATCGAACGCGTTGACGTGAAAAACACGAAGGATAACGGCGAACCCGTCGAAATCGAGTGGGAATCGAACGACCCCGTCGAGGAAGTCGTCCTGTTCGGCGGCCAAGAATGGTACCTGTTCGACGTCGGCAGCGCGACGCAGGGAACGGCCCTCATGTCGGCCGACGGTAGCAGGTTCGGTACCGGTCGCGTCGCCGACGACTTTGCCGCAGGCGATGGGCCAAGCGATATTACGTTCGATACCGACGGAAGCGACCACGTCCGGTGTCAGTCCTCTCCCTGCTACGGTGAGAAAGGGTACAAAGTCGAGGAAAGCGGCGGCAGCTTCGACGTCGACGACGGTGAGACGACGAACGAGACGTGCAACCAAGCCCCGACCTGAACGGGGCCACCAAGCCTCTCTTTTTGGCGCCGGAACCGAGCCCTAGCTCCCGGTGTCGTACTTATAGGTCGCTTCCTCGGAGTCGATACCGAAGTCCTCTGGGGATTCCTCGGGTTCGGTTTCTTCGGCTGGCTCGGCTTCCGCGGCTGCCTTGAACCGCTCGCGGAACCGGTCGGGCATCTCGAAACTGTCGGTGTCGATGCGCATGGGGACGGCCTCGGGGTCCAGCGACTCGCGTTTGGCTTCGAGGCGGTCCTGCAGTTGTTCGGGGAGGTCATCCGCCGAGACGCCCTCGAAGCCGAACTGCGCGAGGTACTCGTGTTCGCTCGTCAGCGAGTAGACGTGGTCGAACCCCTCCGCTTCGGCGCTGTCGACGAGGCGTTCGATGACGTGGGCGCCGACGCCCTGTCCGCGCCAGCCGTCGAGGACGCCGATACTGGTGAGTTCGCAAACCTCGTTGTCGTCGTCCTTGTGGACGCGTATCCGGCCGAACCCGGCGCGGGCGTTCGACTCCTCGTCGACGGCGATGACGTAATCCCGCGACCGAAAGGACGTCTCGTCCAGGCCCATCGACTCGATGTGGTCCAACAGCCAGGCCTCGTCACGATTGCGTGCGTCCCGGACGTACATATCCCGGCCTACGAGTGGGGAACGCAAAACGGTTCCCCCGACGTGTAAAAACGCTAAACACATTTCCTGTTTGCGAACGTAAGAAAACTACTTGCCGGCGGGTGCGAACACATGACACCATGGAGTCTCTCGAGGAGTTCGACGAGGTGGTTTACGAACCCGACGAGGAATTCGTCGAATCCACGAACGTCAAGGCGTTCATGGAGGCGTACGGTATCGACGACTACGAGGAATTAATCGAGCGGACGACTACGGATATCGACGGCGTCGAGGCCTCCGGCGTCGACTGGTTCTGGGACGAATTGCCCGACTACCTCGGCATCGAGTGGTACGATGACTACGACGAGGTCCGAGACGACAGCGACGGCCCGCAGTTCACCGACTGGTATCCCGGCGGCGAACTCAACATCGCTCACAACACCGTCGACCGCCACGCTGCGCGCGATTCGGGGACCCGAAACAAGGTCGCCTGCCTGTGGGAAGGCGAGGACGGCGAGGTCCGGAACTTCACCTATCACGAACTCGCCCGCACGTCGAATCAGGTCGCCAACTACCTCGAATCGGTCGGCGTCGAACAGGGCGATACGGTCGCCCTCTACATGCCGATGGTGCCGGAGGTCATCTCGATTCTCTACGGCTGTTTCAAGGTCGGCGCCATCGCTGTCCCCATCTTCTCCGGGTTCGGCGTCGAGGCGACGGCGACCCGCATCGAGGACCCCGAAGCGGACGTCCTCTTTACCGCGGACGGATTCTATCGGCGCGGGTCGGAGGTGACGCTGAAGGACACCGCCGACGACGCCATCCAAGAAGCCGACCACGACGTGACCGACGTGGTCGTCTACCGGCGCTTCGAGGACTCTGACCCGCCGTTGACTGAGGGTCGGGACGCCTACTGGGCCGACACCGTCGCCGAGCAGGCCGACGACTACGAGACGACGGAACTGGACTCCTCGGACGAGTCGATGCTGCTGTACTCGTCGGGGACAACGGGCAAGCCGAAAGGCATCGTCCACACCCACGCCGGCGGGCAACTGCAGGCGGCCAAGGAGGTGTATTTCGGCTTCGACCTCAAGCCGTCGGACCGCTTTTTCTGGGTGTCGGACATCGGTTGGATGATGGGGCCGTGGACGCTCATTGGCACCCACACCTTCGGCGGGACGATGGTGATGTACGAGGGCGCGCCGGACCACCCCAATCCGGACCGCTTCTGGGAGATGATCGACCGCCACGACATCACCCAGTTCGGCATCTCGCCGACCGCCATCCGCGCGCTCCGCAAGCAGGGCGACGAATGGGTCGAGGGCCACGACCTCTCCAGTCTCCGCCTTTTGGGATCGACGGGCGAACCGTGGGACCCCGAATCCTGGATGTGGTTCTACGAGGAGGTCGGTGGCGGCGACACGCCCATTATCAACATCTCCGGCGGCACCGAAATCATGGGCTGTTTCCTGATGCCGATGCCCATCCAGTCGCTGAAGCCGTGTACGCTCGGTGGCCCCGGCCTCGGGATGGACATCGACATCGTCGACGAGACGGGCGAGTCTATCAAGGAGGACAACGAACGCGGCTATCTGGTCGCCCGCGACTCCTGTCCGTCGATGACCAAATCGCTGTGGCAGGGCGACGACCGCTATCTCCACGAGTACTGGTCGTCCTTCGAGGACCCGCCGATGTGGGACCACGGCGACTGGGCCCAGAAGGACGAGGACGGCTTCTGGTACCTCCACGGCCGCGCCGACGACGCCCTGAACGTCGCCGGCCGCAAAGTGGGACCGGCCGAAATCGAGGGCGCACTCATCGAACACGAGGCGGTCAATCAGGCCGCCGCCGTCGGCGTTCCCGACGATACGACGGGGACGGCCGTCGTCACTTACGTCGTGCTGGAATCCGGATACGAGGAAACCGACGAACTGCGCGAGGAGTTGCGCGAGAAGGTCGGCGAGGAACACGGCAAGCCGTTCAAACCCCGTGAACTGCTGTTCGTCGACGAGTTCCCCAAAACGCAGTCGGGCAAAATCATCCGTCGGGCCATCGAGGCCACCTACACCGGCGAGGAACTGGGCGATATGTCCTCCATCGAGAACCCCGGCGCCCTCGACGAAATCGAGAACGCGCGATAGAGGCCGGTCCCGGTAATCGGCCGAACCGTTCGTTCACCGCGTTTTCAGCCCCTGTGACGCTCCCTTTTGAAGCCGCCTCGGATGCTCCGCAGTATTGTTAACGAGTCACGAACCTTTCGTCCGCCGCAGGTTGTGCTCAGCGGTACATGAACGAACGAAATCCATCATCGATGACACGACGTGGCATGATGAAAGGGGTCGGGGGCCTCGCCGCGTTGTCGATGTCGAACACGACGGCTGCGGAGGCACAGGACATCCTCGAAAGCACGCTGGAAAGCGACCCGCACACGGTGGATACCTATCGGTCCATCGTCGACGCGATTATCCCGCGGACGCCGCAGTTGGAGGACGAACTCGGGCCGGAGCACGTCCCGGGCGGACTCGCGGTCGAACTCGAGAAGTTCCTCATCTGGGATTTCAACCATTTCCACGAGATTCGCTCGGAGACGGTCACCCAGTCAGGGTTGGTCTCCAGCGTGGGACAGACGCCGCGCTCGCGGTTCGAGGTCGACCTCGATATGCGCGCGGTGGACTCCGTACTCGATGCGCTGCCGGTCGATATCGGCCTCGATACGCTGGCTATCGACACCGACGCCCTCGACGAGCACCTCGATTTCGGCGCGACCGACCGGTATCAGGTGTCGTTTGAGGACCTCGAGTCGGTGGATGAAGGGCCCGTATCATTCGACCGCACGATAATCTCGGACGGCGATACCTATCACCGCGTCGTCCAGAACTACCCCTACGCGAACGCCTTCCCGTTTGCCTTCGACCTCGCGGCGGCGGATTTCCTCGCCCGCGGGCAAAACGAGGACCAGCCGTCGCCGAACGAGCAGTTCGCGGGCGGCGGCACGTTCGTTCGGCTCTCCCGGAAGGACCGCCTCCGGTGTCTCTGGACCATCGTCGACGGCGGCGTCATCGACCGCCTCGACGGCCTGCTCTCGTCGTTCCTGCCAGCGGTCGGCCTGCTGAAATACGTCGTCATGGCCGCCAACGGCCTCCACGGCTTCGGCTACTACACCGAGTGGTCCGGCTACGGCGAGACGAAGACGAACACGCCGAGCGAGCGGGAGATGCAGGTCGACGAAAGCGAGGTCCAGAGTCGCACACAGACCGAGTACCCCGGTCCCTCGGACGGCTACGCCGCGGACTGGCGCCACGCCGTCGACGGCGGCTTCACCGACGAATGGGAGACCGAGGACGACGAGGGCGACGAGGGCCCGCCGGTCGAGTTACCTGACCCGGTGCCCGACGGCCTGGACGGTGATATCCTATGAAGAACCCCGACGTCACCATCATCGGCGCGGGCGCCGACGGGCCCGCCGCGGCGTGGCGGCTCGCGGAGAAACACGGCGTCGACGTACTCCTCATCGAGGGCGGTCCCTTCTTCGGCAACGAGGA
This sequence comes from Natronomonas halophila, assembly GCF_013391085.1. NCBI lineage: Archaea > Methanobacteriati > Methanobacteriota > Halobacteria > Halobacteriales > Natronomonadaceae > Natronomonas > Natronomonas halophila. The sequence continues at coordinate 2,400,018 of NZ_CP058334.1, forward strand.
GTGGCCCGAACCCCACGTCGACAAGGGCGGCACCGTCAGCACGGACCCCGACGACCTCGACGGCAAACTCCTCGACGACCAGATTTCCCATCAGGAAGCCGGCGCCAACGACCCCACGGCGGGCTATCTCCGCGTCGGCCCCGCCAACAGTTCGCGGGCGCCGTGGTTCCGCAACCTCCATCAGAACGCCTTCATCTGGCAGGTCGCGGGCGTCGGCGGCACCTCGCTGCACTACTTCGCGAACCACCCGCGCGGCTATCCGATGGCCTTCGACGAGCAGCCCCACTGGCCCATCGACTACGAGGACATGCTCCCGTACTATCGGCTCAACGAGGAGATTACCTCGACACAGCAGGCGCCGATGACGGCCCGCGAGGAGGTGTTCATCGAGGGCGCGAAGGGTGCCGGCTACGACCTGCTGGAGGACCTCAACGTCACCGAAACCGGCTGGCGGCCACAGCCGAACGCCATCGCCGAACCGCCGGAGTACCTCGATTCGGACTACGAGGGGAGCTTCAGTTACGACGACGGCTACCGTGGCGACACCCTCGTCGGCGACCACTTCCAGGGGTCGTCGACCCCCGTGGATGCGCCCGTCCGCGAGAAGGCGCGTAAATCCAGCAACATCAGTTACGTCCCCCGCGCGCTGGATACCAACACCAACGACGGGGCGGGCAACGTCGCCATCCGGCCGAACACCTACGTCACGAACATCAACGCCGTCGAGGGGCCGGCGACCGGCAACCTCGAAGCCACCGGCGTCGAGGTCCGCGATACGTGGTCCGGCAGCAGCGAGACCATCGAGTCGGACGTGGTCGTCCTCGCCGGCGGCTGTATCGAATCGCCGCGCCTGTGGCTCAACTCCGACCTGCCGGACGACGGCTGGGTCGGCAAGGGCCTGACCACCCACTGGTTCGACTGGGTCGTCGGCGTCTACGACGACGAGGCCGTCGCCGACATCAACCCCGACCGCCAGCATATGGACCCCTACGTCGGCCAAAACTCCGCGGTCCGGTTCGACAAGCCCGGCGTCGGTGGGCTGGAGGACATCGGCATGTCGCCCGGCCTCGTCTCCTTCGCGGATTATCTCTTCTCGGAGGCCGGCTACTCCTTCGACGCGGAGGTCGACGCCGGCGAACCGTGGGACACCCGCGGCTACATCGTCGGCGAGGAACTGAAGCGCAAGATGTCCAACTACCGGCAGACGAAGGCGATTCTCGTCCTCACCGACGACCTGCCGCGACAGGACAACGGCGTCACGCTCGATAACACCTTCAGCGACGAGCACGGTCCGGTCCCCGACGTCAAGTGGGAACCGCATCCCGACGACGACGAGAAACGGGACGAACTCGCACGCATCGCGGCGGACATCCACCGGGAAGCCGGCGCCTCCCACGTCCACCGCGCGGAGTGGCCGCCGCTGTTGCTCCACATGCAGTCGTCGATGCGTATCGGCAAGGTCCTCGATGCGGGCGGCGAGGCCAAGAACGTCGACCGCCTCTTCGTGGCCGACCACTCGGCGCTGGCCAACGGCGTCGGCGGGCCGAACCCGACCAACTCGGGGCAGGCGAACGCCTTGCGGACCGCCGACCACATCGCCGAGCGATACTTTTGACGGCGGTCGAGCTCCTATTTTTAATGCGACGAAAAGGACCACCCGTGTGGGTGGGAGAGCGAAGAGGGGTCTCGACCTAATCGTGGTCCGATACTATGCTGGTCGTGGGCGGGGTGTGGCGGTAGACTCCGTCACCACCTCCGTTACTTCGTGCTAGGGAGTGGCACACAAAATATCTTGTGCCTAAATCCCACACCCCGGAACCCGCTTCAGACGTGTTCGTTCAGGAACTCGACGATGGCCTCGTTGGCCTCGATACGGTTTTCGAGTTTCGTGAGGCCGTGCCCCTCGTCCTCGAAGACGAGTTTTCGGACGGGCACGCCCTGTTCGGCGGCTTCCTCGGCGATCTGTTCGGCCTCGCCGACGGGGACGCGGGGGTCGTTCGCGCCGTGGAGGACGAACAGCGGCGCCTCGATGGCCTCGATGTTGTTGATGGGCGACATCTCCTCCAACAGTTCACGGTCCTCGGCCAGCGAGCCGTATTCGGCCTCCCGGAGGTGGCGGCGCCACGACCCGGTGTTTTCGAGGAACGTGACGAAGTTGGCGATGCCGACGACGTCGATGCCGGCGGCCCACAGGTCGGGGTATTCGGTCAGCGCCGCGAGCACCATGAACCCGCCGTAGGAGCCGCCCTTGGCGATTAGTCGGTCGGCGTCGACCTCGGAGCGGTCGGCCAGCCAGTCGGCCGCGGCCTCGATGTCCGCGACGCTGTCCATCCGCTTTTCGACGTCGTCGAGGTGGGTGTACTCCCGGCCGTAGCCGGTCGACCCCCGAACGTTCGGCTCGAAGACGGCGTAGCCGTGCGCGAGGAAGTACTGCTTGGTCGGCGAGAAGGAGGGCCGCCGCTGGCTTTCCGGGCCGCCGTGGATATCGACGATGGTGGGTGCCCCACCTTCCGGCACTTCGTGCGGAAGCGAGAGAAAGCCCGGAATCTCGCGGCCGTCGAAGCTCTCGTAGTGGCCCAACTCGGCCTCAAGGAACGATTCTTCGGGGATGCCCGCCGTCGACGCATGGGTCCACCGCTCCGCCTCGCCCGTCTCGATATCGACGACGTAGACGTTGGTGTTGACCGTATCCGCGGTGACGGTGATGGCGAACCGGTCGGCGTCGGCGTCGAAGGCGACCCCACCGGAGACGCCGTCCGGAATGTCGGGGTCGGGATACTCCTCGATATCGGTCGGGCCGGCGAGTTCGCCGACGGTCAGGTCGGTGTAGCCGTCGACGTTCCGGGAGTAGACCAGGCGGCCCGTCTCGTCGTCCAGGGCGATGCCGTCGAGGTTCCACTTTCCGTCGGACGGGTCCGACGACGTTCGCGCTCCCTCGCGCTCACCGCCGCCCGTCTCGACGGTCTCCAGTTCGCCCGTTTCGACGTCAAGTCGAGCCAGATACAGCGTGTCGGCATCGAGGTCCGTACAACAGTAGAGTGCGTCGCCCTCCGGCGCCCACGAGAGGCTTGAATAGCGGATTTCCTCGTCGCTGTGGTCGGTGAGATGGGTCATCTCGCCCGACTCGATATTGAGGACGTGGACGTCGTGGTCGAAACTCGTGTGGGCCTCGTGGACGAGCAGGCGGTCGTCGCTCGGCGACCAGCCGGCGACCGAGAGCCAGCCGTCTCCCTTATAAATCATCTCAGCGGCGTCGCCCGTCGCTCCTCGGTCCTGCACGTAGACGTCGAAGACCGACTCATCGCGACGGTTCGAGGCGAAGGCGAAGCGGTCGCCGTCGTGACTCCAGCCGCCCCACCGGTGTTTCGCGTCGGTGTCCGTCCAGTTCGTGACCTGCCCGTCCGCATCGAGGCGGAACAACTGCTGGCGTTCGTTGCCGCCCTCGTCCATTCCGAAGGCCAGTTCCTGCCGTTCGGGCGACCACGAGGCGAAGGTGACCCGTTCATCGAAGAAGGTCCGCTGCTCGGGCCACTCGCCGGGTTCGGTCAGCGTCCAGACCTGCGGCGTGCCGGTCGCGTCCATCCGAAAGGAGAGGGTGCCGTCGGGGGCGAAGGATGCCCCGAAGGCGCTTCGGATGTTGAGATAGCGCTCGATGTCGTACACGTCCGTGCCGTGGGGGCGGCGGGTAATATCGGTTCGCCCCTCGTGGCCGAGGGAAATCCAACCGCTTTAGGCGCACACCCGCGGACTACGACCCGAGTGCGTCGAAATCGAGAGGAGTCGGTCCCCGACGACGAGCGCGAGGCGCTGTTGACTATCGCGCACGGCGCCGTCGTCACTTCCGGTGGCGTCTCCGGCCAGCGGGTCCTGACGACGGCCGTGGAGGTCATCCTCGCGCGTGGGCTCGGTCCCACCGCCTACGGCGTGTACGCGCTGGCGTGGCGCATCGCACAACTGCTCGTCCAACTCGTCACGTTCGGCAGCGTCCCCGCCCTCCAGCGGTACATCCCGGCCTACGGGGAGGACCCGGGCCGTCGCTCGGTCGTCGCGGGACTGGCCTACGCCACGACCCTGACCTTCGGTGCCCTGATAGCTGCCGGCATCTGGGTCGCCGCGCCGCGAATCAACGACCTCACCGTCTCACAGCCGTCGTTCCCGGCGACGATGCGGGCGTTCGGCTTCCTCGTCGTCCTGCTCGGCGTCGTGGCGGTCGCCGCCGCCGTCTTCCGTGCGGTCGGCTCGGCACGCGGTGAGGTGACGTTCAACAGACTGCTCCGGCCCGCCGCCCGCCTCGTCGGCGGAGTCGCGGCACTGTGGGTGGGCAGTAACGTCGTCGGGGTGGCCGGCGGAATCGTCGTCGCTACGGGACTGCTCGCAGTCGCCGCCGTCCCGCTTTCCTCGCGGGTGACCGGCATCACCCCGTCGTTGCGCGGCGTGCGAAGCGAGGCCCGTCGGTTCTACAACCACGCGGCGCCGGTCGCGATGAGCAGCCTCGGTAAGGTGTTCCAGAGCCGCATCGACGTGCTGCTGGTTGGCGCGCTGCTTTCGGCCGTTGCAGCCGGGGTCTACAACGCCGTTCTGGTGTTGATTGCCATCGCGTGGATTCCGCTGTTGTCGTTCAACCAACTGCTGCCGCCGGTCGCCTCCGAACTCTATGCGGACGGGGAGACGGGGACGCTCAACGCCGTCTACTCGTCGGTGACGCGGCTGATAGTCACGACGGTCGTCCCGATACTGGCCGTCCTCGTCGTCTACGGCCGGGAGTTGCTCGGCGTCTTCGGCCCGACCTACACGCAGGGCTACGTGGCCCTGGTCGTCTATCTCGCCGGCGTGTTCGTCGGGAGCGCTGTCGGCGCGACAGGGTGGCTCCTGATGATGACCGACCACCAGTACGCGCGGATGGCCCTCGACTGGTTCCTCGCGGCCCTCAACGTCGGCCTGACGTACGCGTTCATCCTCGAACTCGGCCTCGAAGGCGCCGCCCTCGGCACCTCGCTTGCCATCGCTATCCAGAACGGCATTCAGGTCTTCCTGTTGCGCCGGTTCGAGGGGCTGTGGCCCTTCGACCGGACGTTCCTCACCCCGCTTGCGGCGGGCGCCGTCGCCCTCGTGGTCATGTGGGCGGTTCGACTCGCCGTGCCGGGACTGGCCGCCGTCGCCGTCGGTGGCGTCGTCGGCGTTCTCGCGTACGTGGGGTGTCTCTACGTCCTCGGCGTCGACCCGCGGGACCGACTCGTGGTCCGCGAGTTGGCCGACAGGTACGCCAGCGACCTGACGCGCTTGCTTCCCCGGTGACCCCCTCTGTGGTGGGGAATCGGCCCCGCCCCCGATTCCAATCCCTTTTTGCCACCCGCCCTCGTCGTCGGTTCCATGCGAGTCGCGGTCGTCTTCAGGTCCCCGCCGCCCCAGTCCGACCGTGACGGTGCCGCCCGCCTCAAACGGCTCGCGGTCGCCTTCGCCGACCGCGGCCACGACGTGACCGTCTACTGTGTCGGCTGGTGGGGCGAGGACACCCGCCGAATCCAACTCGACGGCGTCACCTACGAGGCAGTGGTTCACGACCGGCCCGCCCTCTTTTATACTCGGATTACGGGCCTGCTGGCCCGCCACCGCCCCGACGTCGTCCTCGTGTCGCCGGACCCGCCGGGCGCCGTCGTCTCCGCCCGAATCGGCGCCCTCGCTGCCCGCGCACCGCTTGTCTGTGACTGGTACGGCGACGAACCCGGCGCGGCTGATTCCCGGTGGGGCGGCGCGGCTGCTCGCCTGCCGACCCGCGTGGTGGCGCCCTCGGAACTCCAGCGCACGCGGGTGCGGGAACGCGGTGCCTCCGGCGAGGGGACCGTCGTCGTGCCGAACGGCATCGACTTCTCGCTCGTGGAATCGACCGACCCCGACGAGCGCCGCGAGGTGGTCTACGCCCGGCGCCTCGACGAGGCGGCCAATCTCGAAAGCCTCCTGCTGGCGCTGGCGGAACTCCGCGGCGAGGACGGCTGGACGGCGACAGTCGTCGGCGACGGCCCACAGCGGGCCGACTACGAGAGACAGGCTCGTGACCTCGGTATCGGCGACCGCGTCGAGTTCGTCGGCGACCTCGACCGCGAGGACCGCGTCGCCGTCTATCGCGGCGCCCACACGTTCGTCCAGACGTCGAGACACGAGACCTTCGCCGACGAACTGCTCTGGGCGCTGGCCGCCGGCTGTGTCGGCGTCGTCGAGTATCAGGAGGATTCCAGCGCCCACGAACTCGTCGAGCGACGGGAACGCGGGATTCGCGTCACCGACATGGAGGCCCTCGACGAGGCCATCGCCGACTCCTGGGAGCTAGCGTTCCGCGACATCGATAGCGACTTCGAGGAGTTCGACCACGGGGCCGTCGTCGACGATTATCTCGACCTCTTTCGGGACTGCGGCGCGGAGTAGCTTCCTGCGAACCGATTGACAATTCTGTTTGGAGGCGTTCTGACGCCTAGTTTGATGTGTGGGTGGCAATATTTACCACGCATGAGTTGGCGTCAGGCCGAACGGGAGTACACGGACGAGGTAATCGGGGAGACGACCATCCCGGAGTTAATCTTCGGCTCGGTCGACCGCAACGCCGAGCGGGACGCACAGTTGTACAAGGGGGGCATCTACGACCGGTCGCTGACGCCTGAGATTGCCCCGGAACCGCCGGCAGGCGAATACGGCGCCATCACGTACGCGGAGTTCGGCGACATCGTCCGCAACCTGACGGCGGGGTTCCGCGACCTCGGCGTCGGACCGGACGACCGGGTCGGTATCTACGCCGACACGCGGATGGAATGGATTCAGTCCGACTTCGCCGTCCAGGCCGCCGAGGGCGTCGTCACGACCGTCTACACCGAATCGTCCGCGCCGCAGGTCGAGTACCTTCTCGACGACAACGACGCGATGGGGTGTGTCGTCGGCACCGAGGGCCTACTGGAGACGCTGCTTGAAGTCGAAGCCGACCTCGACCTCGAGTTCATCGTCACGCTCGACGACGTCAGCGACGAGTACACCAACCGCGATGACGTCCACACGCTGGCGGACGTCCACGACATCGGCGCGGAAACCTTCGACGAAGCGGCGTTCCAGTCGTGGCTCGACAACCGGGAGTGGACGGACCTCTGTTCGCTCGTCTACACCTCGGGGACGACCGGCGACCCGAAGGGCGTCCAGTTGAGCCACAAGAACTGGCGGACCTCGTTCAATCAGTTGCGCAAGCGCATCGGCCCGCGACCGGACAAGGGCGAGGACGTCCCGGCCATGGAGGGCGGCATGACGGCGCTTGCGTTCCTACCGCTGGCGCATGCCTTCGAGCGCATCAACCACTTCCACGAACTCGCTATCGGGATGACCGTCGCCTACGCCGAAAGCGCCGACACCGTCGGCGACGACCTCCAGCAGGTCCAACCCGAGGCCGCCGCGTCGGTGCCGCGGGTCTACGAGCGCATCTACGCCCAGATGCGCGAGCAGGCCTCCGAATCGCCGGTCAAAAAGCGCATCTTCGAGTGGGCTGTCGACACCGCTCAGACGTACGACGACGCCGACGACCCCGGGTTCCTGCTGGAGACGAAACTGAAACTCGCCGACAAACTCGTCTTCTCGCAGGTCCGGGATGCGCTGGGCGGCAACATCGAACTGTTCGTCTCCGGTGGCGGCTCGCTGTCGGCGGACCTCGCGAAGCTCTATCGGGCGATGGGGCTGACGATTCTGGAGGGATACGGCCTGACGGAAACCGCGCCGGCGCTGACGGTGAACCCGCCGGAGGACATCCGCATCGGGACGATGGGCGTCGCGCTATGCGACGTCGACCTCGAACTGGACCCCAACGTCGTCAGCGAGGAGACGAAGGAAAGCGCCGACGGCGAGGTGGGCGAGTTGCTCGCGAAGGGGCCGAACGTCTTCGAGGGCTACTGGAACAAGCCCGACAAGACCGAGGCGGCGTTCACCGACGACGGGTATTTCCGGACCGGAGACATCGTCGCCCGCGACGAGGACGGCTACGTCACCTTCGTCGACCGCCTCAAGAACCTCATCGTGCTGGATACGGGCAAGAACGTCGCGCCCGAACCCATCGAAGACGAGTTCGCCACCTCGGCCCGTATCGACCAGATAATGGTCGTCGGCGACGACGAGAAGTTCGTCGCCGCCATCGTGGCGCCGAACTTCGAGGAACTGTGGGAGTGGGCCGACGAGGAGGGCCTCGACCTCCCCGAGACCCCCGAGGACGCCATCGAGACCGACGAGGTCCGCGCGTGGATCGACGAGGAAATCGACCGCGTCAACGACCGTCTCGCGAAACACGAGCAGATCAAGGCGTTCCGACTCGTCGCGACCGAGTGGACGCCCGACAATGACCTGCTTACCCCGTCGATGAAGAAAAAACGGCGGAACATCCGCGGCACCTTCGAGGACGAACTCGACGAGATTTATGGGCGGGCAGCGGCCGACGAGACCGGTCCCGAAGCCGAGGCGACGACGGACTGACGCTCCGCCGTCGGCCGGCGGGTTTCCGGCCGTGAGTCGGTCGACCCGCTTAAAAGGGCGGAGGCCGAACACGTTCCTATCACATGGGCCGGGACTCGACACTGTTTGCCAACCTCGGCCGGCGGCTCTTCGAAAAGGCGGTCGAAGCTTCGGGCCACTCGGTGTATTTCACCGACCGGAACGGCGTCATCCAGTACGTCAACCCCGCCTTCGAGGAGGTGACGGGGTATACCGCCGCGGAGGCGGTCGGCAAGACGCCGCGCATTCTGAAATCGGGCGAGCACGACGAGGCGTTCTACGAGGAACTGTGGGAGACGATTCTCGCCGGCGACGTCTGGCGGAACGAACTCATCAATCGCCGGAAATCCGGCGAGCGATACGTCGTCGACCAGACCATCGCACCCGTCGAGGACGACGGCGAGATAACCCACTTCGTCGCGATAAACGTCGATATCACCGACCAGCACGACTACGAGCGCCGCCTCGAACGGCAGAACGAACGGCTCGACGAGTTCGCCTCGGTCGTCAGCCACGACCTCAACAACATGCTGACCGTCGCCAGCGGCAACACCGAACTGGCCCGGGAAACCGGCGACCACTCGCGGCTGGACCGCGTCGAGGAGGCCCACGACCGCATGCAGGAACTCACCGACGAACTCCTCACCCTCGCTCGGTCCGGTCAGGCCGTCGAAAACGAGCAGGCCGTCTCGCTCGTCTCGGCGGCCAAGGAAGCCTGGAGTACGACCGCGACCGCCGACGCGACGCTGGCGTGTGAGGACGACGTCGACGTCGTCGCCGACAGAGAGCGGCTGAGACAGCTCTTCGAGAACCTCTTTCGCAACGCCGTGGAACATGGTTCCACGAGCCCTCGCTCGTCCACTCGCGAGGACGCTGTCGAGCATGGTTCGACAAGCCCTCCTTCGCGGACTCAGGAGGACGCTATCGAATGCGGTTCGGCAAGCCCGTCCTCGTCATCTCGGACGGACGCCGTGGAACACGGATCAGACCCCCCGGCATCGGAGCCGCCCACGGGTGGCGACGCCAAACGCGACGGCGACGGGGTCACCGTCCGCGTCGGTGTCGACGACGACACCATCTACGTCGCCGACGACGGCGTCGGTATCGACCCGGACGAGCGAACCGAGGTCTTCGAGAAGGGGTATACGACCGATGACGACGGCAACGGCTACGGCCTCACCATCGTCAGGAACATCGCCGAGGCGCACGGTTGGGGGGTCAACGTAACCGAGAGTTCCGCAGGCGGCGCCCGCTTCGAGATTACGGACGCCGAGTTCGACGCCTGAGCGGACTGCCCCTCTCGACCGGTCGCGGTCTCATTTCTTGGCGAACCGTTCGGGGTCGGCAGCGGCCTCGGCGGTCCGGACCGCAGCGGCGTTCTCCGCGACGTCGTGGACGCGGACGATATCCGCGCCGCGCTCGGCGGCGATGGCGCTGCCGGCGACAGTCGAGGCGAGTCGCTCGTCAGGGCCGCCGTCGTCGACCAGTCCGAACATCGATTTGTGGGAGTGACCGACCAGAATCGGACAGCCGAGCGCGCGGAACTCGTCGACGCGACCCAGCAACTCGAAGTTCTCGGCGGCGGACTTCCCGAAGCCGAGGCCGGGGTCGACGATGATTTGCGAGCGGTCGAGACCCGCCTTCTCGGCCAGCAGGACGCGCTCGGTCAGCGAGTCGATGGTGTCGGCGACGACGTCGTCGTACTCCACGTCGGCGCCGGGGTCGACGGGCGTCTCGATGGAGTGCATCACGACGACGGGCACGTCGTAGTCGGCCGCCACGAGGCGCATCTCGGGGTCTTCGAGGCCCGAAACGTCGTTGAGGATGTCGGCGCCGGCATCGAGGGCGGCGCGGGCGACGTCGGCCTTTCGGGTATCGACGGAAACGAGAGCGTCGGTCTCGGCGAGTGCTTCGACGACCGGGACGACGCGGTCGATTTCCTCCTCGATGGGCACGGGGTCGGCGCCGGGGCGGGTGGATTCCCCGCCGACGTCGATGATGTCGGCGCCGTTTTCGACCATCCGTTCGGCCCGCTCGACGGCGTCGTCGAGGGTGTCGTAGCGGCCGCCGTCGTGGAACGAGTCGGGCGTGACGTTGAGGATGCCCATGATGGCGGTGCCGTCCGCCCAGGGGTAGTCGCCCGTTTCGGGTCGATACTGGATGCCCAGCGCCTCGCGGATTTCGGTCCCGACGGCGGGAAGGCCGTCGGGTTGGCCCTGGAGTTTCTCGCTCAGGCGCTTGAACTGCGAGAGGGTGCCCATCAGGACGACGTCGACCAGTTCTCGGTCCTGTGCGTCGACGCCGGAGGTGGCACACTCCCCGCCCAAAGAGAGCAGTTCCTGCTTGAGGTAGGCGGCCTGTTTCGGGCGAACACGGGTGGCAAGGACGCGGTGGACGCCCTTGCCGCGCATGCGGTAGACACCGCCCTCGGTGACGTTCGCACCTTCCAGCACGTCGGCGGCGGTGTCGATGTCGGGCACGCGCTTGGGGACGTACTCGCGGGTCCAGCGGCGGCGGGCCTCGGCGACGACGAACAGCGAGCCACAGACGAGGACGGCGTCGTCCTCGCCGGCGTTTTCCACGGCGGTTTCGACCGCGTGGGTAACGGAGCCAACGGCGTCGACCGTTTCGGCGTCGTCCTCGAAGACCGCTGCGAGGGCATCGATGGACTCCGCACGCTCGAAGTCCGGTCGGCAGGTGTAAACGTGGTCGGCCGTCGGGAGCGCGTCGGCCATCCCCGCGTGGTCCTTGTCGCACATCGCGCCGAAGACGAGGTGCAGGTCGTCGTAGTCGAACGTGCCGAGAGTCTCGCTGACGCCCTCGCAACTGCCGGGGTTGTGCGCGCCGTCGAGAACGACGAGCGGCGCCTGTTCCATCACCTCGAAGCGGCCGGGCCAGGAGGCGTTCCGGAGGCCGCGTTCGATGTCCTCGACGGCAACGCTTCCCAGTTGTCGGGCCAGTGCTGCCGCCACGCCGGCGTTGCGGGCCTGATAGGACCCGAGCAAGGCGAGGTGGGTTCTGGCCGACCAATCCGCGGCCGACAAATCCACGGCCTGTTCGATGTCCTCCCGGCCGCGGTCGGTGACGCGAACGTCGGCATCGTCGTCCTCACCGACGCGAACCACGTCGCCGGCGACGTCCTTGACGGCGGCCAGCACGCCGCCGGTCGTCGCGGTGACGAGGGGCTTGTCTTCGGGTACGACGGCGGCCTTGTCGCGGGCGATTTCCTCGACCGTATCGCCGAGGATGTCGGCGTGTTCGAGGGTGACGCTGGTGACGGCGGCGGCCTCGGCGTCGACGGCGCTGGTGGCGTCGTGTTTGCCGCCGATACCGACCTCCAGAACGGCGATATCGACGTCCGCGCGGGCGAAGGCCCAGACGGCAAGCGCCGTCGTCGTCTCGAAGAAGGTGGGCGACTGGCCCTCTGCGGCCTCATCGGTGACGTAGGGTTCGACCTCCTCGACGAACTCGGTAACGGCCGCCTTCGGCACTTTGCGACCGTCGATGCGGACACGTTCGCGAATGTCGTCGAGGTGCGGCGAGGTGTAGAGGCCGACGTCGTATCCGGCCTCGCGAAGGATGCGCTCGACCATACGGGCCGTACTCCCCTTCCCGTTCGACCCGGCAATCTGGACGACACGAAGGCCGTCGTCCGGTGCGTCCAGATAATCGAGGAGGCGCCGCGTGGACTCGACGCCCGTCCGCGGCGAGTATCGGCGGAGGTCGAACAGGAAGTTCGCCGCCTCGTGGTACTCCATATTAGAGGGATTGTGGGCGGCCGCTTTAGCGTGTCGAAGGACGATACTGTTCGCGCCTCGCCCGGCCGCGGTGGGTTTCTTACGACGGCGCGTGTGGAGTCGGTATGGTCTCGAATACACGGCTGTACGGGGCGGCCATCGCGTTCGTCTCGGGCCTGTACTCGCTGTGGAGCGCGTCGATGGCCTCGCGAATGGTGACGAGCGGTTGGCTCATGGGCGTTCTCGGTGTTGTCGTCATCGTCCACGGCGCCGTTCTCCTGACCGAGTACGCCGAGCGACTCGCCGGTGCCAGCGGCCCGCTCATGATTGCCTATTCCATCGTGATGCTCCTCAATCAGGCGTTTCTCGGCACGGGCATGATGAACGATGGAAGCGAGATGGGCATGAACGGCGGTATGAGCGGCGGCATGGCCAGCAGTTCGATGACGACCGGAATGGGGTGGGATGCGGGCATGGTCGCCCTCGCGGTGTTGATGCTCATCAGCGGTCTCATCATGGCCTCACGTGAGTCGGACGATACGACCGACGGGATGTGACCGGGCACCGAGACAGACTGCCGATTCGCCCACCGCCTTCGGCATAATCATTAACCGGACTCTCGACGAATATCCGGACGTATGCTCGAACTTTATCAGGCCGAAGACTGCCCGTACTGCCAGAAAGTACGCGAGAAACTGATGGAGTTGGGCGTCTCCTATGTCAACCACAACCCGCGGACCGCCGAAAACGACGTCCGGAACCAGCAGGTCCTCGAGGAGATGGTGGCTCTCGGCGGCAAGGACCAGGTGCCGTTCCTCGTCGACAATCAGCGCGGCGCCCAAATCTACGAGAGCGACGATATCGTCGAGTACCTCGAAGAACACTACGGGTGAGGCGTCGAAGCGGTAGGGTCGTACAGAAGGCTCTTTTGAAATCCTCAACAAATGATAGGTAATAGGCTTCGTACTGTATACAGGGCGCGTATCTCGCAAGCAGCTTTGACCAATTCGATTCGGTCGATATAGATGACCCACATACCGACATAGGATGCAAACCTATCGACGTGGTGTCAGAGATTATGTCCGAGATACAGAGGGTGTGTTAGCAATGTCATCCTGCCAATTTTATTGGTGCAGGAGTGGTCTGGTTTTGGGACGCGTTGAGTCACTCTATCGGTGTGTCTGTCACTTGTTCCGTTGTTGTCGTTGCCGTTGACCGTGAGCGAAGGACGTACCAGACCGCAAGGAAAGCGATGGCGTTCACGCTTTCACCGACCGCCCCCCGTATGTTCGTGGAGAACGTCCCTGAACCGAGTAACACGAACAGGATTGCAACAGAGGCGACCAGCATCAGACCACCAACAACCGTGGGGAATGCATCGGTTCGGAGTCCTGCGATGCCGAAGAGGATGAACGAAAGGAGAGTAAATACAACTGTACCGGCCCCGAAAACCGCGATAAGTGGTGTGGTAACACCGAGATTTTGCAGTATCGATGTGGCTATCAACCCCACAGCAAAAACCATCGCCCCGCTGAGAAGGACACGGCTCAGTTTTCCTATCCGGGGATGGAGTTCTATCAAGCCAACGGAGAGGCCGGCTAATCCGAGGAGGACGGCCAAGCGACCAACGATGACAGTCGGGTATATCCAGTCAAAAAAGGTGACACTTTCTACCAGATACGCGGCCCCATGGTTGAGTGCAAAGATGAGTTCAAGGACGAAGCCAACGAAAAACAGCGTCGGACTCCACGCCTCAAGCGCTTTCCAATATTGCTTGCTAATGATTGACATAGGAGGGGAGATACAGCGATAATACGTATAAAAATTTCTTAACAATAATTATGTTTAATAGGAGAGACCTAATTGTTGAGTCGGCCAATACCCAAACACGTCTCACGGCTGGTTCCGCCTCGCAACGCTGGAACTATCTCAGACCAGATTCGGTCGGTGTAGAGGACGTTTCTATCAGAGACGGCATAAACCGGTTCCTCATCCCATGAACGTACCATTACTTCGTAGTTGGATCGGGCGTTGGCTCCGCGTGGTCGGTCGGGATGCCGTCAGTGGGGAGCAAATAACCGATAGTAAGCGGAAAGACGCCAGTTGCCACGAGGAGAACGACCGGGAGCCATTCAGTTCCGCTTATAAGTGGAGATATAGTTGCGATTCCCAGAATCCATATACCGACAAATCCCAGCAAAAGACCACCGACAGTGCGGGACAGAGTTCTCGTCCAAAGGATGGTAACACCGAATAGGAGTAACCCGAGAAGCGTAATTCCAACAGTTATCGGGATGAGCATTCCCGGTGGTAACGGCTGGTTGAGGATTGTCATCATGACTGCCCAGATGATGAGGGTGAGGAGAGAACCAGTACCGACAGCAACGAGGGTGAGGCTGATACCCGCCAATCGAGGAGCCTGATTCGTTAATCGACGATAAAACCCTAAGACTCCGACGACAGCAACCACCAAGCCAGAAATGTAAATAACGAAGTTCTGCAATCCAGTATCCCCCAGATACGGCGTGAGCCGCTGGAATAACTCGTAGATTGCGTTAAAGAAGAAAAGTCCACTAGAAAGAAAAAATAGCCACGCACTACTTTGTTCGAGCGATCCCCATATTTTCTTGCTAACAATACCCATGCCCTCCATTGTATTTAACAATTATAAAAAGTATTGGCCATATTGTCTCAGCGATTTATAGTGAGTGTCACCCTAATACCTTCGCAGTCGAACTGTGATGGCTGTTTCAGCGGTTCTGTTGAATTCGTATTCACTCGACACTATATGTGGTGTAACAGCCCGTAAGTAGGATTACGAATTGACCGGGATACTTCCATCAGAATTAGCTGATGACCGAGATAGTGTGCGAGATACAGAGCGCGTCTTCATCACTCAACAGTGGACTCTGGCGCTGGCTCTGTGGTGTCGGACGGAGCAGCCTCGGTTCGGAGAACGTAGGCGATGGCCAGCATGGTCAGAGCCAGCCCGCTGAGGATGAAGATGGTGACTTCTGACGGACGTGGATTGGGTACGCCTAGCGCTGACAGGACGAAAAAATTCGTGATGATAAACAGTGCCGGCATCAGCAGGAGTATGCTGAGGGCCCGCGAATGGACATCGCTCCGAAGGCTGACGATACTGAATGAGACAAACCCTAGGATGGCCCCGATTAACACGCCGACGATTGTGCCTACGAGGACGAACATGGGGAAGGCTTCTGTTGGTGGGACATCTCTGACGAACGCGACGAGCGCCGTCGCGCCATTACCGACGAAGCCCACCACGCCGATTACGGCGAAGACGCCGCCAGCACCGGCCAGCCAGCGGTTCTGGTCGGCAAGGTTCGGATACAACCCAAGTAGCCCGGTGAGGGCGGCAATCCATCCGGCGGCGATGAATGCTTGGCCAACTCCAGACCTCAGGTCTTCAAGCCCCACTAGTATATTGGCCACATCGAATGCTGCGGCGATGATAAACATCAATCCACCAATACGGAATAGCGTCGTGCTTCTCTCTTCAAGCAAGTTCCACCGTTGTGTGCTAATCCCCACCATGATAGTGGTTGATACCCAAGATATTATAAAATACTTTGGATGCAGGGCTCACCCTCGATTGCAGGATGCTCCGGTAAGTGCGCAAGCGCGTTCTCACGGGTGATTTTGCATCGTCAATCTGGAAATGTCCCAAATTGGTTGATACAGGCGGTATATGTGGATATCCCGGGGATTTTAGTGAGTTTGACCGTAGTTATAAATGATATGCCCTCCATAAATCGGCGGACGTTTATCGCCAGTTCGAGTGCGGCCCTCGTGGGTGCCAGTGGTTGTACCGCTGTTGGTTCTTTGGAACGGCCTGCCCACACAGTATCAGTATATCTTGGCGATCGTGACAAAATGTATGACGTGACTGTCACGGTCGAAGCCGAGGATGGCAGTGTACTCTTCGAAAATGAGTATCGGCTCTCCGATAGCAACGAAGCCGATGAAGACGCAACGTTTCCAGAATCAACCGATCCAGAAACTGTCATCGTGACCGTCGATGGGACTCGATATGAACACGACTGGCCGGGAACCGATTACCCGCAACTCCCCTGCGAGAGCGGGAATTGGACAGGTGTTGAAGTGTGGGTTGAACAGAGCCCGGATGGAACACCGAGTATTCGAATGGAAGCAAACTGCCAGCACGTTATGATGGACTGATGCTCAATAAGCACACTCGTACTTGCAGCTGATTCAATCAAATACTGGTAGAATAAACGGAGTCATGCTGCTGCATGCAGCCTCTATATTCAGCACGCTATTCCTATCAGGTGCTGAGGGTTTCAACAGTGCCGTATAGAAAGGATTTCGGTTCAGTAGAACTCTTTTTCGACGCTCCGAACCGCCTCGATACGCTTCTCGATGGGCGGGTGGGTTGCGAACAGTTTTTCGAGGCCGCCGCGGTCGCCGCCGAAGATACACAGCGCGGCGACGTCCGAATCGAGGTCCGCATCGCGACCCTTGCCGGCGGCGCTAATCTTCTGGAGGGCACTGGCCATCGCGTCGCCGCCGACGTGGCGGGCCGCGTCGGAGTCGGCGACGTACTCCCGATAGCGGGAGATGGCCAGCACGAACACCATCGTCACCGACTGGACGAGCATGGAGGCCATGTAGCCGATGATGATGTTGCCGATGCCGCCCTCCCGGGAGAAGGCGATGGCGAAGTAAGCCGCCAAGCCGAGCATGGAGGCGATAGACTGGCCCATCACCATCGTGATGACGTCGCGGTTGTCGATGTGGGCGAGTTCGTGGGCGAGGACGGCTTCGAGTTCGTCGTGGCTCAGGGTAGCCATGAGTTCCGTCGAGACCACGACGACGCCGGCGCCACGGCGGCCGACGGCGAAGGCGTTGGGGACGCCCATATCGGCGACCATCAGGCGCGGCTTGTCGAGGTCCATCTCGTCGGCGATGCGCTCGACCGAGCGATGGACTTCGGCGTAGCGGTCCTCGTCCATGTCCTCGGCGCCGGAACTCCGTATCGCGGCCCACTTGCCGAACTTGTACTGGAAGCCGGCGAAGGCGATGGTGCCCAGGAAGACGATGGGCAGGCCGACGCCGTAGACCTGCACGGCGATGATGGCGACGAGCGCGTAGAAGCCGAAGAGCACGCTCCCGACGAATGCCATCCGGGCTTTGAGTCCTAGGTGTCTCATACGTCCGCCGGTTAGGGGTTTTTGGGGATATGGCTTCCGGCCCTAGTGCTAGCAGGGGGCACGGAAAACTCACAATACCTAAGTTGGTTCGCGCCGCGTTGACGCGTATGCGAAGCCACGTGCTCGTCGGTGGGTCGGCAGCGACTACCCGCGAGCACGCCGGTTCGGTCGCTTTCTCGAAAAAAGGCAAACGTCCGTAGTCAGGTCTCCGGCGGGCGTGGCACCCCCGTCGGAGGTCGCCTCCGGACGCACCGCCTTCGACTACCGACTCCCAGACACCACCAATGACACACGACACGTTCACCGGCGTCTTCCCCGCGATGACGACGCCGTTCCACGACGACGAGAGCATCGACCACGAAACCCTCCGCGACCACGCCCAGCGACTCGAAGCCGCGGGCGTCGACGGCCTCGTGCCCGTCGGCACCACCGGCGAATCGGCGACGATGACCCACGACGAACACATCGACGTCGTCGAAACGGTCATCGATGCCGTCGACGACGTGCCCGTTATCGCGGGCTCGGGCTCGAACAACACTCGCGAGGCGCTGGAACTCTCCGAGCGGGCCGCCGACGCCGGCGCCGACGGCCTGCTGCTCATCTCGCCGTACTACAACATCCCCGAACCCGACGGGATGGAGCATCACTTCCGGCAAATCGCGGACGCCGTCGACCTGCCGCAAATCATCTACAACGTTCCGGGTCGAACGGGCCGCAACATCGCCGTCGAGACGGCCGTCTCGCTGTCCGAACACGAGAACATCGTCGGCTACAAGGCCGCAAGCGGCGACCTCAACCGAACCAACGAGGTCATCGAGCGCACCCGCGAGGAGAACTTCGCGGTGCTGTCCGGTGACGACGCACTGACCCTGCCCATCATCGCACAGGGCGGTTCCGGGTGTATCTCCGTCTCCGCGAACGTCGAACCCGAACGGACCGTCGCGCTGGTCGGTGCGGCCCTCGAAAACGACTTCGACCGTGCCCGTGACCTCCAGTACGAACTCGGCGACCTCTTCCGGACGCTGTTCATCGAGACCAACCCCATCCCCATCAAGGAGGCCATGGAGATTCGGGACATCCACTCCTCGACGATGCGCTCGCCGCTGAGTCCGCTCCAGCCCGAGAACCGCGAACGGCTCCGTGAGGTCCTCGACGACCTGGAACGATGAAACTGGTCGTCATCGGCGCGACGGGCCGGACCGGCAGCGAAATCGTCGCCGAGGCCAGCGGCCGCGGCCACGACGTCGACGGTATCGCCCGCTCGGAGGATACCATCGAGGACGTGCGCGTCCACACCAGCGATGCCCTGCCCGACCTGCTCGAAGACGCGGATGCGGTCATCGATTTCACCGTCCCGAGCGCCACGCGGGAGTACGCCGAACTGGTCGCCGAGGCCGGCGTCCCCTACGTCGTCGGCACGACGGGCTTCAACGAGCAGGGCATCGACGCCCTCCGCGAAGCTAGCGAGTCGACGGCCGTCCTCAAGGCCTCGAACTTCGCGAAGGGCGTGCAGGCGCTCATGCGGGTCGTCGAGGCCGGCGTCGAGGCGCTGCCGGAGTACGACATCGAACTCACCGAAACCCACCACAACGGCAAGCGCGACGCGCCGAGCGGCACCGCGAACACCGTCTTGGATGTCATCGACCAAGCCCGCGACGAGGAACTCGACCGAACTCACGGCCGCGAGGGCGAGCATCTGCGCGAGGAGAGCGAGGTGGGCGTCCACGTCCGTCGGGCCGGCAACGTCCGCGGCGAACACGAGGTCATGCTCGCTGGCAACGACGAAGTGCTAACGTTGACCCACCGAGCGGAATCCCGGCGGGTCTTCGCCGCCGGCGCCGTCGACGCCGCCGAATGGCTGGCCGACAAGGAGCCCGGCTGGTACGACTTCGCCGACGCGCTGTAGGCTTCTCTTTTCTACTCCTCCCGCCAGCACGCGCCCGTTCCAACAGAGCCAAGTCCCGCGTTTCCGAGCACACAACTAATGAGTGCGCTCGAAAACGACATCGCCGAACTGCAGCAGCGCAAGGAAGACGGACTGACGGCCGAAGACGTGGGCTCCGAGGAACTCGCGGTCCTCGAAGAGTTCCTGCAGGCCCTCGAAGCCGGCGAGGTTCGCGCCGCCGAGAAACGCGACGGCGAGTGGCAGGCCAACGAGTGGGTCAAGCAGGGCATCCTACTGAACTTCACGCTCCGCGACATCCAGAGCCACAACTACGGCGGCGTCGACTACCACGACGTCCTGCCGCTCCGCGAGACCGAGGACCTCCCCGAACGGGGGACCCGGAACACGCCCGACGGGACGGTCATCCGCCGCGGCGCCTACGTCGGCAGCGACGCGATTCTCATGTCCCCGGCGTTCGTCAACATCGGCGCCCATATCGGCGACGGCACGCTCGTCGACTCCTGTGACACGGTCGGGTCGGCCGCCCAGATTGGCGACGACGTCAAACTCGGCGCGAACACGCTCATCGGTGGCGTCCTCGAACCCGTCGAGGCCGCGCCGGTCATCGTCGAGGACGGCGTCTCCCTTGGCGCCGGCTGTCGGGTCACCTCCGGCTTCGTCGTCGGCGAGAACAGCATCGTCGGCGAGAACACGCTCCTGACCCCGCGCATCCCGGTCTACGACCTCGTCGAGGAGGAAGTCCTCTACGGCGAACTGCCGCCCGAGCGGCGGGCCTTCACCCGGTTCGTGGAATCCAGCGTCGGCGACCACGACCTCTTCGAGGGCGGCGCCTACAAGCCCGCCGTCGTCGCGACTGACGTCGAAGAGGAGACCCTGGAGGCGACCCAGCGCGAGGACGCCCTGCGCGATAACTAAACCTCAGTCGGCGGTTTCTTCGGCCTCTTCGTCGGCTTCTGTCTCGGAGTCGGTGTCTTCGGTTTCGTCCTCAGCGTCGGCTTCCTTGTCTTCGATTTCGATAGTCGTCGCGTCGTTCATGCCATCATCGTCGGCGCCCGTTCCGACCGAGAACTTGAACGCGAAGCGGTCCTCGTCAACGACGGCGCCGACAGCGGCACCAATGGGACCGAGGCTCGCCCCGAGCATCGTGCCGACGGGTTCGGTCTTGTTCCGGTTTTGGTCGCTCATATCCGTTCTTCCGCGTTCCGATGGCTGAAACGTTTCGGTCCGCGTGAGTGTTGCTAGCTGATGGTGGCGTTTCTTTATAAATCGAGCTTGGGAACTGGTCCGACTGCCCCGCGTGCGAAGCCCTCGGCCGGCTGGCGGTCGCTCAGCGACATATTCGACGGACGTAGTTGCGTCGAATAGGGGTCGCTGAGACGACCACGCAAGCGCCAGCCGGCCTCGCCCTTCGATTCCGCCGAGGACCGCAACCACACGCCTCCCCAGCCGACTCCCTCGCTTCGCTCGGTCGTCCCTCGCACGGTGTTGTCCGACCGCCGCTCACGAACGCGTTCGCGGCGGTCGGGCAGCGCGCACCATATTTAAAGGTTCAATTGGCCGGGAGCGCGGGCGGCCGAAGGCCGTCGCGCGACCCGGGGAAGGGCAGGCGCGGTCCTGGTGAACTGAAAGGGCGAGGCGCGCGAGACGCGAACGAAGTGAGCGTCTCGGTATGGCCGAACGGAGAGCGAAGCGACCCGTGAGGCCGCCTGGCGTTCATATAGTCGCTACGCAGGCACTACCCGAGCGAAGCGAGGGTATCCTGCGTAGCGACCGCCAGCGCGCCGAGGGCTTTCCGGTTGTTTGCGGTCAAGAGGCCGCCAAGCTCGGCTTATAAACGAACACCAAACAGTCCTAGAAGCGGAACTCTTGTTATCGACGGTCCCCCGAATAGTGCCAATGAGTGACGCCGATTCGCCTGCCGTCAAGCGCCTCGCCGAGTGGGACGGCGAGCGGCTGGAACGGCTGGCCGAGGAGCACGGCACGCCGCTGTACGTGATGGACCACGACCGCCTGCGGGAGAACTTCGCGCGGTTCGACGCGGCCTTCGATTTCGCCCACGTGATGTACGCGGCGAAGGCGAACACGGGCCGGGAGGTCGTCCGCACGCTCTACGACGCCGGCGCGGACGTCGAGTGTGCGGCCGCCGGGGAACTCGACCGCGCGCTGAAAGCCGGCGTCGCGCCCGAGGACCTCCAGTATACGGCGGTCAATCCGCCGGACGCCGACCTCGATTACGCGGTCGACCTGTGGGAGGACACCCCTGAGCTAACTATCACGGCGGGCGCCGAGATGACGCTGGACCGCCTCGAAGCCCGCGGCTTCGACGGCCGCCTTTCCCTCCGAGTCAATCCGGGCATCGGGACGGGCCACCACGAGAAGGTCGCGACGGGCAAGGACGCGAAGTTCGGCTTACCGTACGACGAGGTACCACGAGTCGCCGAGGAGGCCCGCGAGCGGTTCGATTTCGTCGGCCTGCACGCCCACGTCGGCAGCGGCGTCCTCTCGGAGGACCTCGACGACCACCGACGCGCCCTCGGGAAGGTCGCGGACCTCGCCGAGCGAGTGGGCGACCTCGAATTCCTCGACCTCGGTGGTGGTTTCGGCGTGCCCTACCGCCCCGACGAACCGGCGCTCGACATTGAGGGGGCCGCCGAGATGGTTCGGGAGGTCACCGCCGACGTCGACGCGACCATCGCGCTGGAGCCAGGTCGCTACCTCGTCGCCGACGCCGGCGCCCTCCTCACGCGGGTGAACACCATCAAGCAGACGCCCGAGACGCGCGTCGTCGGCGTCGACGCGGGCCTGACCGACATGATTCGGCCGGCGATGTTCGATTCGTATCATCACATCCGCAACGTCACGGGCGGCGACCGCGAGGCCGTCGAATCGAGCGTCGGCGGCCCGCTCTGTACCAGCGCGGACGTCTTCTGTACCGACCGGCCGATTCCGCGGCCCGAGGCCGAGGACCTGCTGGCTATCGGTAACGTCGGCGCGTACGGTATCAACCTCACCAGTCAGTTCCACTCCCAGCCCCGACCCGCGGAGGTCGCCATCGAGGGGGACGAGGCGCGCGTGACGCGCCGTCGGGAGACCTTCGAGGACCTGACGCGACTCGAAGACGAGGCGCCGGGAACGCGTTCTTCCGAGAAGTAGCGATACCTACTGTCAACGGGTCCGCCTTTTCAGTCAGTCGTCGGCTCTACTTCCGGCAACAGCGCCGCTTTCCGACCGCAGGCGAACCGGGTTCGTCCCGACCCACAGCAGCGCCGCGAGCGAAGCGACGACGATTCCCGCGCGGGGCAGGAACGAAAGCGGCCCCATCGCCTCCGCGACAGGGCCGAAGACGGCCGCACTCACGCCGCTTGCGAGCGTCAGGGTCATCGAGACGCCCGACAGCATCGTCGCGCGACTAAACCCATCGAAACGGTCGTTGAGATACTGGTCCCGGAGCGGGCCGACGACTCGGGCCAGCACCCGTCGAAGGTAGACCACGGGGACCACGAAGGCCGGCACGACCGCGACGAGACCGTACGCGACGCCGACGAGGGGTGCGAGAAGCAGGAAGAACCGCTTCGCGCCGAGCGAGTCCTGCAGCCACCCGGTCGTCCACGTGCCGGCCGCCGAGACCAGTTGGAACGACGCGTAGAGCGCGCCGAATCCGGCCAGCGGCACCCCGGCAGCCTTCAGCGCCGGCTGTTCGAGCCAGCGGGTCATCGACAGCAGCAGATTGAACAGCGCCGTGTAGACGACCAGCCACCGGACCTCCGGCCGGCCCGCCTGCACCCGGAGCATCCGAACCGCTCGTCGGACCGAGAAGGTCGTTTCCTCGTCACCGCGAGTCGCCGGCAGCGCGGCGAGCACCGCGATTCCGACCGCGCTCAGCAGTGCGTTTGCCAGGAACGGCAACGCGGGGTCGACCCAGTACAGCGGCGTGGCCGCCAGCGCACCGCCGGCGGAGGCCAGTAGCGAGGCCGTCTCGCTGCGGCCGCTCACGCGGGCGAACTCGTCGGTCCCATCGTCGCGTCCGTCCAGCAGGTCGTAGAGCCACGCTTCGCCGGCCGCGGAGTGGAACGCGTAGCCGACGCCCCACACCGCGAACAGGGCGACGACCTGCGGTGTGCTTCCGACGGAGGCGTGGAGGCCGAACACGACCGTCGCAAGCAGGTTGCCGGCGCCGAGACTGACCCGTCGGCCGAGTCGGTCGCCGACGTAGCCCGCCGGAATCTCGGCGGCGACCATCGTGAACAGGAACGCCGCGTTCGCGAACCCGAACGTCGCCTCGCCGAAGCCCAACTCCAGCAGGTATACGTAGGCGTACGGTATCCAGAACCCGTTCGCGGTGGTCGCCCGGTAGGCGTAGTAGAGGCGGACCGTTCGGCTGTTCTCTGACACTGATAGGAAGAACAGCCGCTATATAGATGGTTTTTCTGAGAACATAATTTTTGTATGAAATGTTTCAGAACTTTGTTTCTCAAGAAAATTCGACAGGTTTGCGGTGTCACTCGTCTGCCGCGGCTTCGACCGATAGCTCAACCACGTCGAGGGTATCGTCGAACGCGACCGCACAGACGTCGCCGTCGGCACGGAACGTGACCCGGTACCGGAACGGTTCCTCGGAGACGAGGGTGGCGTGGCGGTCGGTCATCGCCTGTTCGACCGCCCAGTACGGCCGCTCGAGGAGCGACGGGTCGCGCTCGCGGAGGAACGCCTCGACGTCCTCGTGCCACAGTGCCAGCATGCCGAAGTAGGAGACGGTCCGCCGGTCGCAGACGGTACAGTCGAAGACCGCCTGCAGGTCGATATCGAGGGTGTCCCGAATCGGTTCGCTGAGTCCCGGCTCCATCGGCCCGGTACAGACCGGACAGACGCCGCGCTTTGCCTGTTCGGTCCGGGTTCGGGCCCACACTTCGTAGGTATCGACGAACTCCGCCGGGTCCCGTCCGCGGGCAGCACTCGGCGGGACGCCGACGTTCAGGACCCGATTATCGCAGTCGCGGCAGTCGATGCGGAACCGGCCACCGACGTACTCACCGCGGAGGTCGGCGGCGCCGCAGTCGTAGCAGGACCCTCGGACGTCGAAGTCCTCCATCTCGGTGTTCTCCGTGTAGATGCCGGCGTTAACCGCGCGAGCGACGCGCTCGCCGGCCTGCGTCAGTCGGTAGCCGTCCTCCGATTTCCGAACGTAGTGCGGGACGAGTTGCTGGCGGTGGTAGTTGAACTTGCCCGTATCCGAGACGTCGACCCGGTCGTACAGGTCCGAAAAGGGAACGGCGTTCCCGCGGCCGGCCTCCCAGAGCACTCGGATGATGTCGAGTCGAAGCGAATCGCCCAGCAGCGAGAAAGCGTCCGCGGCGTCCAGTTTCTCGGCCTCGGGATGGGCATCGAACTCCTCGCGTCGGTCGGTCATCGACGGACGTTCCGGAGCGACGATAATAATACTCGCGCCGCTGCCTCAGTCAAGTTCGTCACCGAAGCGCCGGGCACCAGATACCGCCCCTTCACCAGCGATTTTAAGCCAGTCGGTGCAACGCACCCCATGACCGACGTGAACCGCCGATTTCTGACCGACCACGACCACCTGCAGGACCTCGGTATCGCCATCGAGGCACAGGAGGAGGGATATGTCCG
The DNA here is from genome assembly GCF_013391085.1 of Natronomonas halophila. Classification (NCBI taxonomy): domain Archaea; kingdom Methanobacteriati; phylum Methanobacteriota; class Halobacteria; order Halobacteriales; family Natronomonadaceae; genus Natronomonas; species Natronomonas halophila. The sequence goes on from NZ_CP058334.1 coordinate 2,424,992, forward strand.
CCTCTCGTTGCCGTTCGACGAGTCGCTCGCGAACCCCGGTAGCGGGGTCATGCAGGGCGGCGTCGTCGCGACGCTTATCGACCACGGGGGCGGTGCCGCGCTTCGGACGACGCTGGACGAGCCCGCCGAGACGCCGCACGCGTCGACCGAACTGAACGTGAGCTACGTTCGTCCTGCCTCGGGTGATTTGACGGCCGAGGCGACGGTCGTTCGCTCCGGGACGTCGATGGCCGTCGTCGAAGTCGAGGTGACGACGGAGTTCGGGGGCGAGGAGAAGACGGTTGCGGTCGGTCGCGTCTCGCTGCATATCGACCGCGAATAGGAGTCAGTCGAGTTCGTCGACCAGTTCGTCGCCGAGGCCGGTGTAGGTCGCGGGGGTCAGAGCGCGCAGTTCTTCCCGAACGGAGTCGTCGACGTCGAGTTCGTCGAACAACTCGCGGAAGTCGGCCAGCGTCGCGCGCTGACCGCGGGTGAGGTCCTTGATGCGCTCGTAGGCCTCGGTGTCACCCTCGCGGCGGAGGATGGTCTGGACGGCCTCGCCGATGACTTCCGGGTTGGCCTCCAGTTCCTCGCGCATGACATCCTCGTTGGGCGCGACCTTCGCGAGGCCGTTTTGGGTCTTGCCGTAGGCGATGAGACAATGGGCGAAGGCGGCGCCGATGTTGCGCTTGACGGTCGAATCCGAGAGGTCTCGCTGGAGGCGCGAAGTGGTGATGTAGTCGCCGAGGAACGTGAGGTCGGAGTTGGCCTTCGTCAGGTTCCCCTCGCTGTTCTCGAAGTCGATGGGGTTGACCTTGTGGGGCATCGTCGACGAGCCCGTCTCCCCTTCGACAGTCTCCTGGCCGAGATAGCGGTCGGAGACGTAGAGCCACATGTCGAGGTCGAGGTCCCGGAGGACGTTGTTGACGCCACGGAGGGCGTCGAAGACCGCCGCGAGGTCGTCACAGGGGTTGACCTGCGTCGAGAGGGCGGTGTGTTCGAGGCCGAGCGACTCGACGAACTCCTCGGAGAAGGCTCGCCAGTCGACCTCGGGGTAGGCGGCGTGGTGGGCGGCGTAGGTGCCGGAGGCGCCCGCGAGTTTGCCCGAAATCTCCTCGGCGGCGGCCTCAAGACGGGCCAGCGCCGTGCCGAGTCGTGAGGCGTAAACGGCCAGTTCCTTGCCGTAGGTGGTCGGCGTCGCGGGTTGGCCGTGAGTACGCGCGAGCATCGGCAGGTCGCGGTACTCGCGGGCTTCAGCAGCCAGCGTGTCCCGAATCTCACGGATTTCAGGGGCCAGTACCTCCTCGACGGCGGGCTTGACTAGCAGGCGATGGGCGAGGTTGTTGGCGTCCTCGCTGGTGAGGCCGAAGTGGACCCACGGGCCCTGCTCGTCCTCGTCGGGCAGGTGCATGCGGATGAAATACTCGACGGCCTTGACGTCGTGGTTCGTCGCCGAATAGCCGTCGTAGCCCTCGGTTTCGAGCCGTTTGATGACGTCGGCGTCCTCGGCGTCGAACTCCTCGTAGAGGGCGCGGAGGTCGGCCCGGATGTCGTCGGCCAACTCCAGCGGCGTCGCATCGAGATCGGCGAGGGCGATGAGGTACTCGACCTCGACTTCGACGCGAGCGCGCATGAGGGCGGCCTCGCTGGCGTAGTCGGTCAGCGGTTCCGTATAGCGGGCATAGCGGCCGTCCAGCGGCGAGACGGCGAAGAGTGGGCCCCGGTCGGTCATACGCGATGGTGGGGCGAGGTGTTGAAAAAGGGTGTCGATACTCGGGGATTAGTTGGCAGTTCTATGCACGAACGTGTGTTGTCACCACGGGTTGATACTGTGTTTCTTCGGCGGCCAGTCCTCCTCGCGCGGTTCGTCGTAGCGGTCCAGCGCGCGGCGAATCCAGCCGTAGGTGTCGGCGGGTTCGATGACGGCGTCCATGCCGACGCCCTCGACGGCGCGGATGGCGTCGGTGCGGTCCTTGTAGAACTCGACCAGTTCCGCGCGCTTGGCCTCGGGGTCCTCGGCGGCCTCGATCTCCCGGCCATGGACCACGTCGACGGCACCCTCGATACCCATCGCGGCCACCTCGGCGGTCGGCCAAACGGCGGTGAGGACGTTCTGGACCGATTCGCCGCCGCCCATGGCAACGTGGCCGAAGCCGTAGCCGCGCCGGAGGACGACGTTGAGGATGGGCACCGTCGCCCGGTTGAGTTCGTAGGGGAGTTTGCCGGCCGCGCGGGCGACGCCGTCCGTCTCGGAGTCGGGGCCGGGGAGGATGCCGGGGACGTCCTCCAGCGTGAGGATGGGGAGGTCGAAAGCGTCGCAGAGGGAGGCGAACCGGGCGGAGGCAATCGAGGCGTCGGCGTCGATGGTCCCCGCCATCGCTCGGGGGTTGTTCGCGATGACGCCGACGGGGTTGCCGTCGATGCGGGCGAAGCCGGTGACGATGTTGCGGGCGAAGTCGGGTTTGAGTTCGAAGAAACTGTCCTCGTCGGTGACGCCCTCGATGATGGCCCCGATGTCGTAGCCCTTCTTCGGGTCGGCGGGCATCACGTCTTCGAGGTCCGTCCGGGTGGCTTCGGAGGGCGGCGCCGCGTCGACCGCGGGAGGCTCGCGGCGGGCGTTCCGCGGCAGATACGAGAGGAACTCGCGGATGCCGTCGAGACAGGCCTCGTCGTCCGGGAAGGCGCGGTCGGCCATGCCCGTCTCGGCGGTCTGGACGTCGACGCCACCTAACTCCTCCTTCGAGAGGTCGACGCCCAACGCGGCTTTCACGAGTGACGGGCCAGCGACGCCGAGCGTGGAGCCGTCGACCATCGGCACGAAATCGGCCATCGCCGAGAAATTGGTCGGCGCGGCGAAGCCGGGGCCCATCATCGCCGAGACGATGGGCACCCACCCCGAGAGTTTCGTCTGCGTGCGGAAGATGCCGCCGTCGCCCTGCGCGGTCGGGCGGGCGTCGAGACCCTCCTGAATCCGGTGGCCGCCGCCGTCGTGCAGGAGGATTAGGGGAAAGCCGCGTTCGAGGGCCAACTCCATGACGCGCCGCATCTTGGCGCCGCCCGTGTGGCCGATGGAGCCACCCTTGACGGTGAAGTCGGTGGCGGCGACGGCGACCGGTCGTCCGTCGACGTCCCCCACGCCAGCAATCACGCCGTCTGCCGGGGCGTCCTCCCGTTCCCAGTCGGCGGTTTCGGGCGTCGTCGGCGCGGGTGCGGCGAGTTGCCCGATTTCGTCGAAGTCCTCACAGAGGTAGTCGACCCGCTCGCGGGCGGTGAGTTTGTCCTGTGCGTGCTGTTTCTCGACGGCCTCGGGCCGGCCTGCGTCCTCGACGGCGCGTTTCGCCTGCCGGACCTTCTCGATGAGGTCCGCCATGCTCTCATCTGTCATGTGGCGACGCTTGGCCCGCTTGGTGTTAACATTGTTTGTCGAGGGCGTGGTACGAGTAGGGTACGTTAAGACTGCTTGTTTAAGCACGTACGTGCATACTAGAACGAGAAGTATCGGTTTTAAAACCATATTTAAGCATGAATGTGCATAGGATACAGCCTACAACCGCAACTACTTTGCCCGCGGCGGGGCGCCTCTTCGATATGAAACTCGCCGGTATGGCCTCGAACCGCGGCCGGAACCTGCTGCATCTCGCGGACGCCGCACCGGGCGGCGCGGAGTTTTCCGTCATCCTCTCCAACGAGGAGGGCGCACCCGTGTTGGAAGACGCTGCCGAGCGCGGCATCCCGACCGAAGTCGTCGAGAAGTCCGACGAGGAATCACGGGCGGAACACGAACGGCGAATCCTCCAGCGCCTCGAAGGCTACGACGTCGACCTCGTCTGTCTGGACGGCTACATGCGCATCCTGACAGAGGAGTTCCTCGACCAGGCGCCGACGACGCTCAACGTCCATCCGTCCCTGCTTCCCTCCTTCCCGGGCATGGACGCCCACGAGCAGGTACTGGAGGCCGGCGTCTCCGTCACCGGCTGTACCGTCCACATCGTCGACGAGACCGTCGATGGCGGCCCCATCGTCACGCAGGAGCCGGTCCCCGTCTACGACGGCGACGACGCCGCTGATTTGAAAGAGCGCGTGCTCCACGAGGCGGAGTTCACCGCCTACCCGCGCGCAGTCAAGTGGTTCGCCGAGGACGCAGTCACCATCGAGGACGGCGACGTTGCCGTCGAGGGCGACGACGGCGGCCAGTTCCCCGCCCGCCGCTTCGTCGGCGAGGACCGCGGCCGCGAACTCCGCTACGGGGAGAACCCCCATCAGGACGCCGCTGTCTACGTCGATGGCTCCGCCGAGGAGGCCAGCGTCGTCGCCGCCGACCAACTCAACGAGGGCGCGAAAGCGCTGTCGTACAACAACTACAACGACGCCGACGGCGCCTTGAGCCTCATCAAGGAGTTCGACGAACCCGCCGCCGCCGTTATCAAGCACACCAATCCCGCCGGCTGTGCGACGGCCGACGACCTCGCGACCGCCTACGAGAACGCGCTGTCGACGGACCCGATGAGCGCCTTCGGCGGCATCGTCGCCCTCAATCGGGAGTGCGACGCCGCCACTGCCGAGCAGATTACCGATTCGTTCAAGGAAGTCGTCGTCGCGCCCGGATACACCGAGGCCGCCCTCGACGTCCTCTTCGAGAAGGACAACCTCCGGGTCCTCGACGTGGGCGACCTCGACGAAATCACCGAGACGCTCGTCGAGAAGGACCTCGTCGGCGGCCGCCTCGTCCAGGAGCGGGACCTCCAGAAACTCACCGCCGACGACCTGGAGTTCGTCACCGACCGCGAACCCACCGACGAGCAGGTCGAGACGATGCTCTTCGCCTGGCAGACTATCAAACACGTCAAATCCAACGCCATCCTCTTCGCGAAGGGCACCGAGACGGTCGGCGTCGGCATGGGACAGGTCTCCCGGGTCGATGCCGTCCGCCTCGCCGCGATGAAGGCCGACGAGCACGCCGAAGGCAAGGATGCCGAGGGGGCTGTCATGGCCTCTGACGCCTTCTTCCCGTTCCCGGACGGCATCGAGGAGGCCGCCGAGGCCGGCATCGAGGCCGTCATCCAGCCCGGCGGCTCCGTCAACGACGAGGACGTCATCGAGGCCTGCAACGAACACGACATCGCGATGGCCTTCACCGGCAATCGCGCGTTCCAGCACTAAGCCGTCCGTCTCAGCCGGCACTCGTAGGCCGACCCCACTTTTAAAACCCGCCGAAGCGCCCTGTCATCATGGCTACTTTTACGCTGATGTTTTATCAGGCCGCTCGTCGAACGCGACGATATGGCCCTCCATGCCGCCCAGAACGTCGGTGATGCGATAGACGCGACGCGCGAGTTCCTCTTTCCGTTCGAGTTGCGTCGCTGGTTGAAACTCGCCGTCGTCGCCCTGTTTATCGGCGGCGGCCTGAACGCCCCGTCGGGACAGTTCGGCGGCTCCGGTAGTACGCCCGACCCCAACGGTGGCGGCGAACTCCCCGCCACGCTTCCGGCCGACTTCGTCACGATTCTCGCCGTCGTCGCAGCGGTCGCCGTCGCCTTCGCGCTGGTGTTCGGTATCATCGGCGCCATCATGGAGTTCGTCTTCGTCGAATCGATTCGCACCGACGAGGTCCGACTCCGCCGATACTGGAGCGACCGATGGCGACAGGGGCTCCGGCTGTTCGGCTTCCGGGTTCTCATCGGTCTGCCCGTACTCGCCCTGTTTTTGGGCTGGGTGGCGCTGTTCTTCGCACCCCTCCTGATGTCCGTCCAGCTCCCCGAGATTTCGGCCGGCGTCTTCCTGCTCGGCCTTCCGGTCCTGCTCGTCGTCGGCGTCGTCGTCGGTGCCGTCTACAGCTTTACGACCCTCTTCGTCGTCCCGCTGATGATACAGAACGACTCGGGCGTGCTGGCCGGCTGGCGTCGACTCTGGCCCTCCATCAAGCGCGAGTGGAAGCAGTACGGGGCCTTCGCGCTCATCGGGGCCGTCCTCACGTTCGTGGTCGGCCTCATCGCCTCGATGGCCGTCGGAATCGCCGCCATCGTTCTCCTCATCCCCTTCGCTATCGTCGGCGTGCTCGTCTACCTGGCCCTCTCGTTTTCGTCGGCCGGAACGGCCCTGATAGCCGTCCTCGCCGTGATTTTCGCCGTCGTCATGTTGGTCGTCTGGGCGCTCGTGCAGGTGCCAATCGTGGCCTATCTCCGTTACTACGCCCTGCTCGTGCTCGGGGATATCGAAGCCGAGTTCGACATCATCCCCGACCAGCGCGAGGCGATTCGGGACTGACGGACGCCGCGGCCGGGGTCCTCGCTGGCCTTATCAGGGCTCCGGTCGATTTTCCCGCTATGACTGACACCGACGATGCCGTTGACGCGTTCCTACAGAAGGCCGACACCGCATACGACGAGTACGACCAGGGGTACGCCGACGCGGACGCGACGCTGCGGCGCCTGAAACGGCACATCGAGGACCTGCGGGAGACCCACGAGGATGACTGAAAAGACCGTCTTCCATCTGCCGGAGGGCGATGAGTCCTACGGCAAGCGCGTCTTCCGGAACGCCGCCAATCTGCTCGCCGACACTACCGTCGATTCGACGGTCGCGGTCGTCGTCAACGGCGGCGGCATCGAGCACGTCCTGACCGACGCGCCAGCCGCCGAGCAGGCTCGGCAGTTGCTCGATGCCGGCGTCGAACTCTGCGTCTGTCAGAACACGCTGGAAGGGACCGACTACGCGGTAGCGGACCTCCTCGATGGGGTCCGCATCGTCTCCTCGGCGATGGCCGAACTGACGCGAAAACAGAACGACGGCTACGCCTATATCAGGCCCTAACTCCGGATGAGGTCGAGAACGCGCTCGTAGTATTCGCCGAACTCGGCGTCCGAACGAGTGCGCGGCCGCGGCAGGTCGACCTCGACGGTTTCGAGGATGCGCCCCGGCTCTTTGGCCATCACGACGATGCGGTCGGCGAGTTTGACCGCCTCCTCGACATCGTGGGTGACGAAAAGCACCGTTTTCTCCGTCTCCTGCCAGATGTCGAGCAGTTCGTTCTGGAGCATCTCGCGGGTCTGGGCGTCGACGGCGCCGAACGGTTCGTCCATGAGCAGGAGTTCGGGGTCGGCCGCCAGCGCGCGGGCGATGGCGACCCGTTGTTTCATGCCGCCGGAGAGTTCCTTCGGGTAGCTCTCGGAGAAGCCTTCGAGGCCGACGAGGTCGACGAGGTGGGCGACGCGCTCGCGGCGCTCGGCCTTCGGTGTTCCCTGTTTTTCGAGGCCGAAGGCGACGTTGCCGCGAACGGTCCGCCACGGGAAGAGGTGGTACTCCTGGAAGACGACGCCCATGTTCGGTGTGGGTTCGTCGACCCGCTCGCCGCTCAGATACACCTCGCCATCGGTGGCCGATTCCAGTCCCGCGATGATGCGGAACAGGGTCGTCTTCCCACACCCGGAGGGGCCGACGATACAGACGAACTCGCCGTCCTCGACGTCGAAGGAGACGTTCTTCAGGGCCTGCACCGGCCCGTTCTGGCCGGAGTACTGCTTGGAGACGCCATCGACCCGGACGCGGGCGTCCAGCGAGGGGTCGTTCAGCGCCATACGAGCACCCTCCGTTGGACGGCCCGGAAGGCCACGTCGACCAGCAGGAACATGAGGCTCAACACGAGGATGTAGGCGATGACTGCGTCGACCTGCAGGTTGTTCGAGGCCCGGAGGATGCGCCGGCCGATGCCGGGGACGCCGAATATTTCGGAGGCGACAACGAGCATCCAACAGCGGCCGATGCCGGTCCGGGCACCGGTCAGGATTTCGGGGGACGCAGCGGGCACGACGACCGACCGCAGGAGTTCGAGGTCGCCATCGACGCCGAGGCTCCGGGCGACGTCCAGCAGGTCGTCGGAGACGCCCTCGACGCCGCCGTAGGCGGCATAGAAGTTGATCCAGAAGCCGCCGACGGCGATGATGAAGGCGGCGCCGGCGTGGTTGATGCCGAACCACGCGATGGCGAAGCCGATGAGCGCCAGCGGCGGGACGGGCCGGAGCAGGCGGACCAGCGGCGCGGAGACGTCGTCGGCGATGGGGCTCCACGCCAGGCCGACGCCGGCGGCGATGCCGAGGACCGTGCCCGCGACGACGCCCGGAATCCAATGGAGGATGCTTTGCTGAATGGCCGTCAGCATCTCGCCGCTTGCGGCCTCCGCGTAGAACGTTTCGGCGACCGCCAGCGGCGACGGCAGGATGTAGGCGGGTTGGAACAGCGACGCCACCCACCACAGCGCGACGAAGCCGGTGATGCCGGCGATACCGAGAAGCGCCCGCTGGGGGTCCAGGTCCTCTATGAAGGACTCGACGGGTTCGTCGTCGAGCCCAACGTCGGTTTCGGTTGCCATCTTCCTTGCTCCTTAGAGGTTCTCGTAGACGCTGTAATCGAAGATGTCGTCGAGCGTCAGTTGCTGGTCGATCTGGCCGTTGTCGTAGGCGAACTCGGCGAAGATTTCCGTCCCGTTCTCGATTTCGGCGGGGTCAGTCACGAAGTTCGAGAGCGGGCTGTCGAGGGCCTGTCGGGCGAGGTCGCGGTCCATGCCGATGCCGCTTTCGACGATGTCGGCCGTCGTGTCGGGGTTCTCGTTGATGAAGTCGGTCGCCCGGACGTGCTGTTCGAGGAACTGGGTCGCGAGGTCGGAGTCGCGGACCTCGTCGCTCATGAGCGTGACGGCGGCGGGCTGCCCGGGCATGATTTCGGCGGCGGTTCGGAACATGCTCACCGGCGAGTCGGTACTCGACACGCGGGTCGGCACCGGTTCCATGATGGAGGTGCCGTTGATTTCGTCGTTGACGATGGCCTGGAAGACGGCGTTCGCGCCGCCGATTTCGGTGATTTCGACGGCCGACTCGGGGTCGACGCCGACTTTATCGGAGAGCCAGTACCGGAGGAGCACGTCGGGCACCGAGCCCTGCGGGAAGGTGCCGAACTGGAACTTCTCGCCTTTCTCCTCTTCCCAGACGCCGAAGGCGTCGGCGCCGTGTTCGTCCCACATCGCCTGCAGGTCCTCGTGGACCATGATGCCCATCGGCTCCTTGATGTTGGTCGCGGTCACCTTCGCGGGCAGGCCGCGGTCGATGACGATCATCGCGGGGACGATGCCGAACATCGCGATGTCGATGTCGCCGCCGCCGTAGGCCTGAATGATGGCGGGGCCGTCGGTGAACTCCCGGCCGTCGATGCTGGCGTCGATTTCGTCGAAGTAGCCCTCGCCTTCCATCACGTAGTACTGCAGGTCGGGGAAGATGGGCATGTGCGCGACGGTTAGTTCGTCGAGGCTGCCACCGCCGTTGCCGCCGCCGAGACAGCCGGCGAGGCCAGCGGTCGCTGCGGCACCGATACCGCCGAGATACGCGCGTCGAGAGGGAGTGAATTCCGTCATTACCGTCGTTAGTCGGTGTGGCCTTATTCCAAGCCAGTTGGCGGTAAGTTCGGCCCGGAGGTACAACGGTTCTCTGTGGGGTTTACGGCCGGATACGGCCCATATCCCGCGGTTTACGTTTACAACCAGGTCTGTGGGTGTCACTGATGGAGGAAACATAAGCCGCTATCTGTGTCAGACGATAGCGTGGTTTCGGCCGGACACGGCAGAATTATGGCGACGGCGGCCCGCCGATTGGCTATGCCACAGTTCTCATCGCGCGTCGAGCAGGTTTCCATCAGCGGCATCCGCGAGGTGTTCGAGGCGGCCGGCGAGGACGCCATCAACCTCGGGTTGGGCCAACCCGACTTCCCGACGCCGGAGCACGCTCGGCAGGCAGCCATCGAGGCCATCGAGGCCGGCGACACGGACGCCTACACGTCGAACAAGGGCACGCTGGAACTCCGGGAGGCAATCGCGGCGAAACACGACCGGGACAACGCCTTCTCCGTCGACCCCAACGATGTCATCGCCACCGCGGGCGGCAGCGAAGCCCTCCATATCGCCATCGAGGCCCACGTCGATGCGGGCGAGGAGGTCATCTATCCGGACCCCGGCTTCGTCTCCTACGAGGCGCTGACCCACCTCGCCGGCGGCGAACCCAACCCTGTCGAATTGCGCGAGGACCTGACGATGGCGCCGGAAGCCGTCGAGGAGGCCATCACCGACGACACCGCCGCCTTCGTCGTCAACAGTCCCGCCAACCCGACGGGCGCCGTCCAGAGCGAGGAAGACATGCGGGAGTTCGCCCGCATCGCCGACGAGTACGACGTGCTGTGTATCTCCGATGAGGTCTACGAGCCGTTCGTCTTCGACGGCGAGCACTACTCGCCGATGGATTTCGCCCAGACGGACAGCGTCGTCGTCGTCAACGCCTGCTCGAAGGCCTACTCGATGACCGGCTGGCGCCTCGGCTGGGTGACCGGCTCCCACGAGCGTATCGAGCGGATGCTCAGAGTCCACCAGTACGCACAGGCCTGCGCCTCCGCGCCGGCCCAATACGCCGCCGAAGCCGCGCTGAACGGACCGCAGGACCACACCAAGGAGATGCGGGAAGCCTTCGAGGAACGCCGCGACATCCTGCTGGAGGGCTTGCAGGACATGGGTCTGGACGTGCCGACGCCGCAGGGGGCCTTCTACGCGATGCCCCGCGTGCCCGACGGCTGGGTCGACGAGGTCATCGACCGCGGCGTCGTCGTCGTCCCCGGCGAGGTCTTCGGCGAGAACGGCGAGGGCCACGCCCGCATCTCCTATGCGACCGACGTCGAGACGCTGAAGGAAGCACTCGAAATCATGCGCGAGGCGACCGAGGCCGTCCAGTAACGAGTCGATACGGTCGGGCGAGCTTTCGCCAGTTATCTACTCCTCTCGCGGTAACCGCTGTGTCCTCGGGCGACCGACCGTTTTGGATGCCCGTCTTCAACTCACTCATCCAGCGTGTCGTCTGTCGGTTTCCAGCGGAGGGTCGGACAGTGGAGGGTTGGAGCGACTCGGAGTGGGCCACGTACGGCGTGGTACCAAGCGACCAGCAGACCGATTCCGAGTACGGCGCCGACCAGTCGGACGAAAACTGCCTCGACAGGAAGCGCAATTGACTCCTGGATGGTCGTGCTACTCGTTAGCCGGAGAAGGCTAGCCGGTTGAACGTTCGTGCCGGCCAATACACCGGCGAAGTTGAAGCCGAAGTGGATGCCGATGGGGACGGACAGATCACCGCTGAACACGTACGCGAGGCCGAGCAAGATGGATATCCCACCGGCCATCCCCCCGTAGGTCGTCCCTTTTCCGGCGGCATGTGTCAGGTAGAACACGCCTGAGGACGCGAGTATGCCGATACCGACAGCCACCCATCGCGGAATCCGCTGAACGCTATCGAGGTCCTCGGTTACGTTGGTGATGAGATATCCGCGGACGAACAGTTCCTCCGGGACGACGAATATCAGTTGGAACACGGCGCCGCCGGCCGCGAGGAAGGGCCAAACAAGGGGGCGATGGGTCCGTACGGTGCCTGCGAACTCGTAGTAGCCCATACGGAGCCCGATGACAATCGAGAGAAGGGTGATGCCCGCGCCGAGTATGGTCCCCCCGACGATGCCATGCCACCAGCCCTGGTCGATTCGTAACCCGAAATCGGTGAGACGCCGCCGGTCGATCACGAGAGCAGCGATGACGGTTGCCAGAGCGAGGCCGACCGCATTCGGGAGTTGTCGCCCGAGCATGTTGATGGTCCGGACGAGCGGGGTATCACCGGAGAGAAGCGTCGGCCGGAACTGGTTTCCTGCCCCTGCCAGCGCGATGAACAACGCGAACGCCAGCGTGAGGCGGATAAGGAGTTGCGGCCGTCGGTCAGTGTCGTTCCAGACGAGGCGGAACGGCCACCGTAACCGCTGGTTCTCGTCACGAAGTACTGTTCGGATGGAGGGCTTTCGCATAGTAGTGGGCGCTAGCCCGTGTTAATAAAGGCCATGGCGCTTCCGAGCGACGTCGGGTTACGGCTCGACGGACGAGCGGGCGCGTTCTCACGGCGAATTCAGTCAGCAGGGCGAACGACACCGCACAGCGGACGTGGCTCGGTTTATGTCGCGCAAATACTAGCTGCGAGACACGATGTAATCGGGAACGTGTACCCACCTTTATTTGGCGAGCGAAGCGAGTGGGGTGATAGCATGGCGAAGTTAGGGCTGGTAACGAACGCGGTCGGACTCGTGATTAGTCTCACAGGAACCGTGTTACTGTTCCTGCATGTGACCGACGAGTACCATTCCGCCATTCAGGACATCGGGTCGATAGCCATCGGATATCTCGGGTTAATCCTCCTCGGAGTATCCGTCTCAGTCACGGGAATCGCACTTCTGCTGAGGGCTAACGTCGATTGACCGTCGCCCGTAGAATAATAGTTCTCCCGGCCATTGATAACACATGGCAATCGCACGCCACGGCACGGGGCTGCGGGCGGACGTGGGCGCACTCGCATCGCAGGTGCATCCGGTGTTCATGCTGCCGCCGCTCGCAGCGTCGGCCTTCGGCGCAGTGTTGGCCGACCGACTCGACGTGCTCTTGCTCGCTCTCCATCTCGTCGCCGCCTTCGCGGGGCTGTACACCGCTCACATCAAGGACGGATACGTCGATTTCCACCAGCGCGGCGAGGACGACGACCACCCGCTGACCGCCCTCGGCTGTCGGGCCGCCTTGGCGGGTGCGACGGCCCTCTTTTTTGCCTGTATGGTGGCTATCGGCCTGCTCGTGAACGTGTGGGCGGCCCTCCTCACACTGCCGGGTTGGATTATCGGCTATCTGCACGCGCCACAACTGGACCTCAATCCCGTCGGTGCGACGGCGGGCTACCCCGCGGGTATCGCCTTCGCCCTCCTCGGTGGTTACTACGTGCAGGCCGAGGCGCTGTCGGCGACCGTCGCCGCCTTCGCAGCCATCTTCTTCGTCGTCCTCGCGGGCATCAAGACCATCGACGACGCGACGGACTACGAGTACGACCGCTCGATTGGCAAGCGAACGGTGGCGGTCGTGTTGGGTCGTGAAACGGCCCGCCGCTTTGCTTACGGATTGATGGGCGCCGGGATGGCCGCGGTCGTCGCGCTCGCTTTCCTCGAGACCTTCCCGCCAGCGAGCGTCTTTGCCCCCGCCGTCTTCGCCGCCGTCGCCGCCTTCGCGTGGCGGGCCGGCGAGGACGACGGCCTCGCGACGAAACTCCTGATTCGAGGTTCGTATCTCTTTCTCGCGGTGCTGGTCGCGGCGGTGTGGATTGGGTGACCCCCTCGGCGGCCGACCGTGCCTCGAAGATGTTCGCCGGAAGAATAATCCGCCGCCGTCCGCGGATAGACGTATGTCCCTCCGTCGATACTTCTGGGTAGTTCGCGCCCTCCTGCTGTTGGTTGGGGTTGGGCTGTTCGCGGCCGGCCTCGACGCCGTCGCTTCGACGTCCCCTTCGCCGCCCGAAAGCGACGGGTTCGTCGAGGGCCTGGCATACATCTTCGCCCTGATTTCGGGCGTTTCCGGTCTGGTCGTCGCTCAAATCGGCTACGCGTTGCCGGCCGGAACCGGGCGGTTCCGCGTCGGGCCGCTGGCTGACCGGGGCGCGGGGGTTCGCAGCGGCGCCGTCGTGGTCCTGTATCTCCTGATAGCCATCGTGATGGTGTACGGCATTCCCGTGGTCGTCCCGGGGGTCACCGAGAGCATGACCTACGCGACAGCGCTCTTCGTCTTCGCTATCGCGGCCGTCGTCGGCGCCGTGGTCACCGGCATCGCAGCCCTCTCCGACATACTACTCGATTTATACCGGCGACACAGTGGGAGCGACGAATCGTCTCCGTCGACGTAGCCCGGATCTTCGACTCCCACAAGCGGTCTCGGAAACGGCTGAGTAATCCTTAGCTCGCCGTCGAGACGATTTTGATGACGTCGCCCTCGTCGAGTTCGTGGTCCTCGCCGATGCGGCGGTTCTCGCGGGCGTCGACGGCGTGGAGGTACCCCTCGCCGATATCGGAGTGGACGGCGAAGGCGAGGTCCTTCGGCGTGGCGTCCTCGCGCAGCAGGAAGGCGTCCGGCAGGACGTTGCCCTGTCCGTCGGTCCACTTCGAGCCGTCCTGCACGGGATAGACCGTGATGCGGTCCAGCAGGTCGTAGATGGCTTCGTTGAGCGACTGCTGGAGGCCCGTGCCGCCCCATTCGGTCATCACGTCGCGGATGCGATTGAGGCCCTCCTCCTGCGAGTCGGAGATATCGCCCGTAATCTCGAAGTCCTCGTCGCCGGGGTCGTAGTCGACAACGCCGGCCTCGACGGCCTGGCGGAGGGCGAGTTCGCCTTCGGCGGTACAGGGGATGACGTGGCCTGCGGCCTCTTCGAGGCGCTCGATGTTCTCCTCGGGCGCGATATCTGCCTTGTTGGCGACGACGACGATTGGCTTGGTGCGCTCGCGGACGAGGCGGGCGAGTTCCTCCTTGTCCTCGTCGCTCCACTCGAAGGGGTCGGAGGTGTAGTCGATTTCCCGGAGGACGGCCATCACGTCGTATTCGGTCGCGCCGACGCCGGTGAGCATCTCGGTGAGGACCTCCTCGAAGTCGAACTCCGGCGAGCGGGACTGCCGCTCGACGGCCTCCCAGTTGCCTTCGATGATGGACGCCAGCCACAGGTCCATCTCCTCCTGAATGAACTCGATGTCCTGAACGGGGTCGTAACTGCCGACCTCGACGGGTTCGCCCTCCGCGTTCGTACCGCCCGAGGCGTCGACGACGTTGAGGATGACGTCGGCGTTCGACAGCGCGTCGAGGAACTGGTTGCCGAGGCCCTTCCCCTCGTGGGCGCCGGGGACGAGGCCGGCCACGTCCAGCAGTTCGATGGGGACGTAGCGCTTGCCGTCGTGGCAGTTCTCGTTGCCGCACCGCTCGTCGCGGTCGAGGCAGGGGCATCGGGTGCGGACGTGGCTGACCCCGCGGTTCGGGTCGATTGTCGTGAAGGGGTAGTTGCCCACGTCCACCTCCGCCATCGTGGCGGCCTTGTAGAACGTCGATTTGCCGGCGTTGGGCTTGCCGGCGAGCGCGACCGAGAGCATACCGACTCTGGGGCGAGGGCGCCGAATTGCCTTTCGGTTGCGCGACTACCAGTCGAGAGCCTCGGGCAGGTCGCCGAACCCGCCGCCGTCGTAGCGGTGGGCCGCCCATCCGACGCCGTCGGCACCCTCCACGTCGTGGTCGCTGTCGCCGACCATCGCGTACCCGTCGGCAGGCAGGCGCTTTTCGGCGGTTCGAAACGGTTCGGCGTCGGGTTTGTGGGCGCCGACCTCGTAGGAGGAGACGACCGTCTCGAAGACACCGGTGAGGCCGCTGGCGTCGAGTTTCGCGCGCTGGACCTCGGGGACGCCGTTGGTCAGCACGCCGAGGCGGTACTCCTCGGCCAGTCGGTCGAGGTCGCCTTCGAGGCCCTCGGTCGGGTAACAGCTCTCGATTTCCCGCCGCTGGAGGGTCTCCGCGAGCGCCTCGGCATCGTCGCCGAAGGCGTCGAATCCTCGTCGGTACGGGTTCGGTTCGCAGTTCCAGAACGCGTCGAAGAACGACTCGCTGTACTCCTCCAGCCACTCGTCGCGGGCCTCACCGCGTACCTCGTTGAACGTCTCGGTCAGGAGGGTCGCGAAATCCGGGGTGTGGAGCAGGGTCCCGTCGAGGTCGAAGAAAATCGCGTTCATTATCGGATGCTGTCGGCGCTATGGTATGTATCAATCGCCGGCGTGAGACGCCCTATCAAGGCATTACTGCTTTTCGGCCTCGGCGATGATGCCCGAGAGGTCGTCGTCGCCGTTCGTGGCGGGGTCGGTGCCGTCGTCGACGTCCCACTCGAAGTCGGCTTCCTCGATGGGGCGGACGGCGGGTTCGGCGTCGGCGTCGAGTTCGCCGTCGCCGAGGCGGACGAAGGCGGCCTCCGGTTCCGGTTCGGGGAGTTCGCCCTCACCGAGCAGGACGACGGCAGGTTCCGGTTCGGCCGTCTCCTCGGGTTCGTGTTCCGTGGCCGTCTCGTCGTCGGCCTCCTCCACGTCGGCGTCGGAGTCCGGTTCGACGGCTTCGAAATCCGCGGGCGCGTTGGTGAAGGTCGTCTCCCCGCGGGCGCGGATGGCGCCGTCGACCTCGGCGGCCTCCGAGAGGGTGCAGTCCTCACAGGAGATATCGCCGCGGACGTGGGCGCCGGGGGCGACGGTCACGTTGCCTCCTTTCGTCGTCACGTCGCCGTGGATGACGGTATTCGGCCCGACGCTGATGTCGTCCTTGGCGCGGAGGCTGCCGAAGATTTCGGTTTCGCTGCCGACATCGATTTCGGTCGCCCGGATGTTGCCGTGCATCCGGCAGTCGTCGCCGATGGTCGCGGGTTCTGAGACGCGCCACGCGTCGTCGTCGATGCGGGCACCACGGGGGATGAGAACGGGGTCGGCGTCGTTGTCGGAGGCGAGGAACTCCTCGGCGACGTCCTCCGCGGCCTCCTCCTCGCCGATACGGAGGAGATGCGAGAGGTAGACGAACAGGAAGACGATGGTCGGCATGGGGTTGCGGATGACGATCCAGCCGTTGGCCTCGAAGCCCTGCTCGATGTCGACGTCGTCGCCGATATCGAGGTCCCCGGAAACGATGAGTTGGCCGGTGATGTGGACCCGCTCGCCGAGGTAGGCGTCCTGACCGACCAGGACGTTGCCCTCGACATCACACCACATGTCGAGGCGGCAGTCGCCGTCGGCCTCGATGTCGCCGCCGAAGCGGACGCGCTCGCCGGCGACGACGTTGCCGCCGCGGACGCCCAACTCGACGACGCTCTGGCCGCCGACGAGGACGTCCCCGTCGGTAACCAGGTCGTGTTCCTGGACGTGGGTACCGTCCGGGACCGCGAGTTCCTCGAGGGGGTCCGACCCAAGCACGGTGTACACCTGCGTGGCGCTCCTATTAAAACCTCCTCGGGCGTCAGACGGCCGGCAGACATTTGTCATTCGAGCGACTACACGCACACGGGGCCGTCGATGCGCCTTTGGGCGCACCCCACGCGACGGGGAGGGGAACGCTCCGTCGCACTTCTCGCGAGCCAACGTGCTACTTATACCGAGGACTCTCCAAACCGCTGTATGACCGTTCTCTCGTTCGATGAACAGGGTGTGGAAGTCATCTACGAAGGCACCGAGTTCCGACTGGAAAAGGACCTCATCGAGGAGGCCGTCCGCAAGGACTACCCCGACGTCACCGACCACGAAGTCCTCCAGATGGTCGAAGACGACCCCTCGCTGTCCGGCGAACCGCGACGCATCAAAGAGATTCTCGACTAACTGTTCAGCACGGCATCCGCGGCCCGCTTGCCGCTCTCCAGAGCACCCTGAATCGACGACCAGCGGGTGTAATCGCCCGCAAGGTAGACCGACCCACCGGGCGTATCGACCGCAGGTAGCGACTCCCGAAAGCCCGGCGGTTGGGCGAACTGCGCGAACTCGATGCGGTCGATATCCACCAGTTCGAACTCACCGAAGTGGTTCTCGGGATACCACGCATCCAGCGCCTCTTGGACCTCCGTGGCCAGTTCCTCGTCGCCCGCGTCCTGCTGGCCGAGGAAGGTCGCGCTGAGTAATTGCTTGTCCTCGGGTGCGTACTCGGGCGCCGCCGCGGACATCGGCGCGATGGTGTTGGGACGGTCGTCTGCCGTGTTCAGCAGAATCCGAGAGCCCGTATCCAGCGTCTGGTGGTCCGGCAGTGAACAGTGGACCGTGACACAACATTTGGCATCGGTCGGCGTCTCCACGCCTGTCAACTCCGCCACTGATTTCGGGTCGGTCGCGACGATGACGGCGTCGGGAAATACCATCTCGTTGCCCGCTTCGACTTTCAGTTTCTCGCCGCGCTCGATGGTCGTGACGGCCTTTCCGGTCTTGACCGTCGCGCCCGCGGCCTCGGCCCGGTCGCGCAACTGGGCGGGAATCGCGCCCATCCCCGCGGCGGGTACGACCGTCCTGCCCTCCGAGAGTGCCTTGAACGTATATTCGAAGACGCCGCTGTCGGTCCCCAACTCGCGGTCGAGGGTGATACCACCGTAAAACGGCTCGGCGAAGTGCTCGATGAAGGCCGGCGAGAAGCCGCGGTCGGCGAGGTATTCACGCACCGTCTTCCCCTCGCCGTCGAGCAGGTTCTCGAACGACTGGCCCTTCAGTTCGCGCTGGAGGCGGAACAGCCGAAGCTTGTCACTCGTCCGGACGTCGCGATTCAGCAGCGTCGGAAGCGCCGCGCTCGGGTCGCCCAACGGGTCGGCCAGCGTCGAGCGGTGGTTCGGCCTGGCGATGGTCGCGCCGGGGGCGAACGTCCGCAAATCGAGGTCGTCAAAGTCCAACTCGCGGCGCGCGGCCGGGTACGCTGTAAAGAGCACCTGAAAACCCCTGTCGAGGGTGAATCCGTCGACCTCACGTGAGCGGACGCGGCCGCCGACACGGGCGTTTTCCTCGAAGAGTTCGACTTCAGCGCCCGCCTCGGCCAGATGGCGTGCGGCGACCAGTCCGGCGAGGCCGCCACCGGCTACGACGACGTGCATAGAACGGGGTTCGGGCGGCAGGCCCATACCCGTTTTCGTCGATTCGCTCGTGGCGAGTGGCCTGTCGCGATTCTCCCGGATAGTGTCAAACGATATAAGTTACTTTGTGAACGAATCGGCTGATACGATGGACGAACTACTCGAAGTCGTCGACATCGTTGCCGACTCAGGGATGGAGGAGGCCATCGCATGGGTCCTGCGTCTCGTCGGCCTCGTCGCGCTTCTGGCGGGACTCGGCCTCTGGCTTCTCACTGAGATGGGCCTGCTCTGGCTCCCGGGGCTGCTGATGCTCGTCGGTATCGTCCTGCTGGTCGCACCCAGCGTACTCCTGTTTTTGGCCGAGTTCGCGTAAGCGACCGCTCCCCCGGCAACCCAACCGGCGTATCGGAACCACACCTCACGACCCGCGAAGGACAGGGCTTTGCCGGGGGCGTCCGAAACTCCACCAATGACGAGTTTCGAGGGCTTCGATTGTACGGACTGCGGGCAGACGGTCACCGACGAGGGCGCCACGCGCTGTCCCGACTGCGACGGCACGCTGGATGCGACCTACGACTACGACGCGGTCGACCTCACGCGCGAGGAACTGGGCGACCGCGACGGCGGCTGGAAACACGGCGAACTGCTGCCGTTCGTCCCCGAGGGCATCGGCGAGGGCGCAACCCCGCTCGTCGAGGCGCCGCGTCTGGCCGACGAACTCGGTGTCGGTCGCGTCCTCATCAAAAACGAGGCGCACAACCCGACGGGCACCGTCACCGACCGCGGGCAAGCGCTCGTCGCCGAGGCCGCCGCCCGCTCCGATGCTGATACGCTCGCCCTTCCGACGACGGGCAATGGCGGCCAGTCCGCGGCCGCCTACGCCGCCCGCGCGGGCCTGCTCTCCCGCGTCTTCGTCCCCAGCCGCACTAACTTCGTCAACAAGGCGATGATAAACGTCCACGGCGGCGACATGCGCGTCGTCGAGGGCCGCTACGGCGACGCACGCGAGGCCTACGAGAGCGAACGAGAGGAGATGCCTGCTGCCGACCGCGAGGACTGGTTCCCCGCCGGCGCCTTCGACTCGCCGTATCGCCACGAGGGCGTCAAGCCGCTCTACTACGAGACCGTCGAGCAACTGGACTGGGAAGCCCCCGACGCCATCGTCGCGCCGGTCGGTCACGGCGCCGTCGCCGCCG
Organism: Natronomonas halophila; assembly: GCF_013391085.1. Classification (NCBI taxonomy): domain Archaea; kingdom Methanobacteriati; phylum Methanobacteriota; class Halobacteria; order Halobacteriales; family Natronomonadaceae; genus Natronomonas; species Natronomonas halophila. The sequence continues at coordinate 2,444,643 of NZ_CP058334.1, forward strand.
GTCTCTGGAAGGCCGCCCGCGAGTTCGCCGACCTCGGACTGGCCGACGACACGCCGCGGGTCTACGCCGCCCAATCCGACGGCTGTGCGCCCGTCGTCGAGGCCATCGACTCCGGCGGGGACCCCGAACCGTGGGAGGTCCCCGACACCGTCGTCGGCAGCCTCGAAATCCCCGACCCCGAGGGCGGCCTGCCCGCCGCCGAGGCCGTCCGTGCAAGCGGCGGCGACGGGGTCGCCGTCGATGACCAAGACGCTCTCGACAGCGCTACCACGGTCGCCCAACACGAGGGTCTCGAAATCAGCATCGCCGCCGGCGTCGCCGCCGCCGGCGCGTGGGACCTCAACGACGCGGGCGCCTTCGACGACGATGACACTATCGTCATCGTCAACACCGGCACCGGCAACAAGGACGCCGACGTGGTGCGGAGTCGGTTGATGAGCCGCGGTATGTAAAATCCCACTCGACGCCCACTTTTTGCACGCTCGGCGCGGCTACGCCGCGCCTCGCGGCAAAAACATGGGGAAAATATGCGCGCCTCCTTCCAGCCGCCGCGCTCCCTGCGGTCGCGCGGCGTTAGTCAGTCGGCGCTACGGCGACTCGACGGCTTCGCCGTCTCGTCGCCGCGGAACCGCCTCGGGGGCGCTTTTCAAGCGCCCCGCTCGGCGGACACTCACTTTGGTCCCTGCTTCCCAAGCTACGCCCAGTAGTTGTCTCGTCGTTCCTAGTTGAAATCATGTCACGACTTCTCACCACGCCATGTTTTTGACCACCCATCGAAAATTGAGGAGCAATGACGCTCGTGTCGACGTTTCTGGCCGGCATCGTCTTCGGGTTGGCGCTGGCAGCGCCTCCGGGGCCGATGAACGCCATCATCGCCGAGGAGTCGGTGCTGCGGGGCTGGGACGCGGGATTCAAAGCCGGCCTCGGAGCGATGACTGCCGATTTGGCCTTCTTCGTGTTGGCGTTCGTCGGCGTCGTCGCCGCCATCGAACGCCTACCGGTGCTGCACGGACTCATGGTCGGCATCGGAGGCGTGCTGATGCTGTATTTCGCCTACGGCGCGGCCACCGACGCCCACCAGACCTTCCGTGCCTCGGACCTTGACGACGAGAGCAAGGGCTTCCGGAAGGCGTTCGTGCTGGCGCTGACGAACCCCTATCAGATTCTCTTCTGGCTGACCGTCGGCGTGGGCCTGCTTGCGCCCGGCCAGGTCGACGTCCTCTCGTATGCGAACGAGGCGCTGGCGGGACTGGTCGTTGTCCAGACGGGACATCCGGCTCTGTTGGTCGGACTGTTCGGCGGTATCGTCGTCTGGATAACGGGCTTTCCGGCGGCGCTGGTGGCGGCCGGCAAGCGGGTCGACGCGCTCGCGCCGGCGGTCGCCTACGGGAGCGCGCTGGTGCTCGCGGGGTTCGGCGTCTTCTTCCTCGTGGATGCGGCGGGAACGCTCACCTCGCTGTGAGCGTTAGATGTCGGGGTCGATGTCCGGCTCCCCGTCGGCTTCGGGGTCGACGCCCGCGATTTCGCCTTCGAGCCACTCCTTGAACCACCGGACGCGCTTGATGCGCTGGTGGGCCATGCTCTCGGCGGTGTCCGAGCGAATGCGCTCGATGGCGTCCTCGCCGCGTTCGAGCACGCGGCCGACCATCTCGTTTGCGTCCATGTGCGTTCGGGCCTCGTAGCCCATCCGAAGCAGCATGAGGGTCGTGCCGTTGGCACCCACCTTGTCGAGCAGGTCGGCTTCCATGAGACACTGGGTTTCGAGGGGCATCTCTTCGAGGTCGCCCTCGTAGGAGTGGTCCTCGACGGCGTTACAGACCTGTTCGACGAACGATTCGGGGTAGTCCGTCCGCGTGTAGAGGTACTCGCGAGCGACGCGAGCGCCGGCCTCCGCGTGGACGTCCTGGTCGGCTTCGAGCTTTGCGATATCGTGGAAGAGGGCCGCAACCCGTGTGACGTCGACGTTAGCGCCTTCCTGCTCGGCGATCTCTGTCGCCAGTTCGGCCACGTTGAGGATGTGGTTGTAGCGGTACTCCGCGGAGTGCCACGGGTACCACCGCATCCGTCCGCCCTCGTCTTCGCCTTCGACGCTGGCGGCGAGATAATCGTGGACGAACTGCTTCATCTCCTCGAACTCGTCGTCGGAGACGGGTGCTTCCCTTATCTCGACACCCATGTATCCACCCCCACGGCGAAAGAGTCGTATGCGTCGGTCATCTTAGTTCAAGAAAGGTTGGTTCGACTTTTTAGCGTTGCGGTGGGCGCATAAACCGATTTCGGCGGTTCCCGGTGGTCTTCGTTTATAAGTAATCGTGTTACCGATGCACGCGGGTTTAAATACTCACCGACGCCCTTATAGCCGCAACTCACCTCTCAGTGTGTGTATGATGCTGCCGACACATGCGTTAGTGGGGCTTGCGCTTGCCGCCCCGCTGGCGCTGTACGCGCCCGAACTTGCCCCAGCAGCGCTTCTGGGCGCGCTCGTGGGGGGTATCCTCCCCGACCTCGATATGTACGCCGGCCACCGGAAGACGCTGCACTACCCGACGTTCTACCCGCTGGCCGCCGTGCCGGCAGTCGTCGCCGCGGTCGTCTGGACGACGCCGCTGACGCTCGCTGTCGTCTTCCTCCTGCTGGCAGCAGCAGTTCACTGCCGGATGGACATCTACGGCGGCGGTCTCGAACTCCGCCCCTGGGAGGGCACCTCAGAGAAGGCCGTCTACGACCACGCCAGCGGCACATGGCTCACCCCCCGTCGGTTCGTCGCCTACGACGGGTCCCGTGGTGACCTCGCCATATCGCTGGCTGTCGGCCTGCCGCTGTTGGTAGTCCTCGACGGCGCCTTCGTGGCCGTCGTCGCCGTCGCCCTCACTATCGCGACGAGTTACGTCCTCCTGCGCCGCTATCTGGCGGAGCTCGCGCCGACCGTCTTCAGTCGCGTTCCCGAACCGCTTGAGGAGTACGTGCCCGAGCGATACCTGCACGACTGAGTTTTTATATCGCGACCACCCTCGCTTCCCCCATCCTTTCGAGGCGGCGGTCGATTCCCGGCATCGGTAAACGTTCGTCCATGATTTGCGGCCAGCGTTCGGTTTTATGACACCCCGGAGTGTAACTGTCTCACATGAAGGTTCGTGAAGCGACGGAAGACGACGGCCCGACGATTCGGTCGATTGCACTCCGCTCGATGGAAGCGTCCTATTCGTTGAGTCCCTCTACTATCGAAACCGCCATCCAACAGTGGTACGGCGTCGATAGCTTCGCGGAGAAACTCGAAGACGACGAGGTCATGCTCCTCATTGCCGAGAAGGACGGCGACCCTGTCGCCTTCTCGGAGAGCGCCCTCGTCGACGACCGCGGTGACATCCACTGGCTCCACGTCGGCGCGATGTACCGTGGAGAGGGAATTGGCCACCAACTCTACGAGGAAACTCGGGAACGCCTCGAAGACAAAGGCGCCGAGACCATCCGCGGGCTCGTGTTGGCGATGAACTCCGAGGGCAACCGGTTCTGGGAGAAGCGGGGCCTCACCAAGGTCGGCGAAGGCACCGTCGAGATCGACGGCACCGCCTACGTCGAAAACATCTACGTCGACAAGGACTCCATCGGGCTCCAGCCCATCGTCGTCGACGACCGGGAACTCTACATCGACCGTAACGACAGCGATAGAGGCTCCGATGGGGCCTTCTACACCGTCTACACCGACGAGGGCCGCGAGACCAAATACGGCTACTACTGCGGCGCCTGCGAGAACCTCGTCACCTCCATGGACTCCATGGGCGGGCTCCAGTGTGACGAGTGTGGCAACCAGTTGAAGCCGACGCGGTGGGACGCTGCGTACATGTAGAAACTTTTTGCACGGCGCCCTGCGGGCGCCGGCAAAAACGTTCATGAAAAAGACACGGCGGCCTTCCCTCAGGAAGACTCGCTTCGCTCACGGCTTCGCCGTTCGCTTCTCGTGGTTCTCGCTCCCTGCGGTCGCTCCGAACCACGCACCGCTCGTCTTCCAACGCTCCCGCTCACTCCGTTCGCGGGACCTCCGGTCAGGCCTTGGTCCCGCGCCTCCCTGCGGTCGGCGCGGCGGAACCGCTCGCGCCCTGTGGGCGCTCGCGGATGCTTTTCGAACTAAAATACCACTAAGCGTAGCCCTGTCTCAGTCCCAATCCGGCTGATACTCGCCCTCAAGCGGCGGCTCCTCGCTCACCCACTCCGCACGGGCCGCGTTGCTCGTGATAGTCCGGGCCGGTTTGCCGTCCTTCTGATAGGTAACGGTCACGTCCGACAGCGAACAGTGGGCGTTGTACCGGAGGCTATCGTCGGGAGTCATATACGACACCTGCTGCCAGTGGTTCTCGGGCGATTCGACCGTGACCTGTAGCTTGATTCCCTCGCCCTCCCCGCGGAAGCGCCAGTGGCCGACCTCGTCGTGGTCGACCTCGTTCGCCCACGGACTCACCGGGAGGACGTGTTTGAGACGGTTGAGGGAGTAAACCTCGCCGTCTACCCGGAAACACAGCGATAGCTTGTCGTCCAGCCGGAGGGCTTCGAGGACGGCTGATTCCTCGTCCTCGAAATCGTTGCATTGCACCCACGTCCAGTCTTCCGGCGGACTCGTCGAGGAGACGGTATGGCCCTGATGGCCCGGCGCGTCGTCGAGTTCGATGGTCCGGTCGCCGACCGTGATTTCGCCGTCCATGAACACCGATTCGTTGCGACTCCAGTGTTTGCCCGTCCCGATGGTCTTCGAGAGAATATCGGTCAGCGTCTCGCTCCGAAGCGGCGTGAACGCGTAGGTATCCGGCTCGTATTCGAGGTCCCACGAGACGTCGTCGATTTCACCCTTGGCCGACGAGGTGGTGAGGACGCTGTCGCCGATGGTCAACTCGAAGGGGTCGCCCTCGGGCCAGACGTCCTCGAAAGCGAAGGCCTCGGAGACGAACGTCGAGTTTTCGGGATTTTCGCGGTCGGTCAGCGCCGCCCACACCCGACCCTCCTGTCGGCCGCTTTCGGTTGACAACAGCGTGTAGCGATACCAGAAGGCGACCGACGCGTCCCGCGGACTCACCAGCGAATACCACACCTCGCGGCCCGGTTCGCCCGCCGCCAGCGGCCAGTCTGCCTCCGGATTGTTCGGGTCGGGTTGCATGGGTCTATCTACCGAGAAATGAATTTGCCGACGATTTATAGTTTGGTGGTGCGGTTGGTGTGAACTATCGAGAGTTAGAAAGTGTCAGTAAATTTAGTAGTCCCGGGCAGATTCGAACTGCCGTCATGGGCTATCCTCTGGAATCTGACATGAATCAGGATTCCATCCAAAGGCCCATATGATTGGCCACTACACCACGGGACTTCACTACGACATTTTCGCCGGGTGCACAATAGGCTTACTTTTTTAGTCACCACTCACGTTGGCGTTCTGTTCAACCACTGCATGACATTGTCGGCAGAGGGAAACGAGATTCAGAAGCTGATGCGCGTCTTGAGCGTCATCGAAACATCGAACGGGGATGAGGTGGTGGACGTCCGGTTCTCGACCCATCTCCTCCATTGTTTGCCCGCATCTCTGACATTCGTAGTCGTCACGCTCCAAAGCCTTCCGGCGAACAGAGCGCCACTTCCCCGTATAATCCGCGCTACCCCCTTTCCATTGATGGTGATTTTCGCCACGCCAGTTTTCGGACATCCACCGAGAGAGGCAACGCCGACTGCAGAATCGTTTTTCACCACGAGCGATATCTGATTTCAAGACCTCACGGACGTCACTACAATAGTCACAGGCCCGCTCGATTCGCTCGGCCCGACGCCAGAATCGAGTTCCTTCGAACGTTCCATCCGCCTTGACACAATCCGAACAGAAGTGGCCCTCCTTATCCGACGGGTAATATTCGAACTCGTCACCACATGCGTTACAGGACGTGGTCTCCTTTGCACCCTTCCAGTTGCCGTTATTCTTGCCTGCGTTCGGCTCGCAATCATCGCAATATACCAGCCGGGCTTTCTCGTCGTAGAACTCTACTCCACATCCCTTGCATTCTCGGTTCGGTAACGATTCGTCATGGACCTTGGCGTGGTGCTGTCGCTTTCCTTGTTCGGTAGCCAGTTTCTTTTCACAGGTTGGACAGGAATGCCCCATAGACGGGCTAACTACCTAATAGAGATTAAACCATATCCGTCCAAAGTGAAAGTAAAACTAATCCGCCGCTTCGGATTCCAGTTCGACGTCGAGCAACTCGCAGGCGTCGGCTTCCGCATCGAAACAGTCGGGACAGCAGTCCTGTCGGTCGATGATTGTGTCGAGGCGTTCGGCGACGGTTTCGTCGATGACGCTTTCGAGTTGTTTGGCTTCGGTGCGGAACTCCTCGACTTCGAGGACCTCCCAGAGGAAGCGTTCGATGATGCAGTAGGTCTGGAGCGCATCGCGGGCCTTGACGATGCCGTCGTCGGTCAGGGAGACGCCCTTGTATTTCTCGTGGTCCGCGAGGTCGCGTTCTTCGAGTTTGCCGATCATCTCGTTTGCGCTCGCGGGACTTACTTCGAGGAGGTCGGCGATGTCCCCGGTCGATGCTGGGCCGTCTTCCTGCTCTTGGATGAGGTATATGGCCTTCAGGTACTGGTCCTGCGTGTTCATGCTCGCTCCTCCATGAGGTCTGTCACTTCTTCGACGCCCTCCTTTTCCTCCTCGCGAATGTCACGGAGGACGGCAAGCAGTTCGTCGCGGTCGATACTGAACTCGATATCCGACTGTTCGACGGCTTCGATGAGGTCGTCGTAGAACTTGTAGGCCGTCTCCTCGTTGCACAACTGGTCGTAGAGGACGCCGTCGAAGTCCGTATCGGACTCGTAGCGGGCGGCCACGAGCGTCTCGATTTCCTCGTAGGCGACGGGGTCGGCGTCGAGTTCGTCGACGAGGGCTTCGAGGCGCTTGCGGTGTTCTTCGGACTCCTCGGCGGCGTGGTCGAGCAGTTCTACGATTTCCTCGCCGAGTTCGTCCTCGTCGAGCGTCTCGTAGTGTTTGTGTGCGCGGGCCTCGACGACCTCTTCGAGGACCATCCCGATCTGGAGGAGTCGCGCGAGTTGGTGGTCCGACGCGACCGGATAGGTGAGGCTCATCGACTCACCCCGCAATCGTCGAATCGTGCGTCGGGCATACTCACGGTTCGGCACCGGGGCGACTTAAGGGGTTCCCTTGCCCCGCCGTTTTTTGCCGCTGCCGGCGAAGAGGGTCGTATGTCAGACGAGCCAGCCGACCGGCTGCGGGAACGCTCCGGTCGGAGCACGGCCGTGCTCTATCTCCTGTTGGATGCTGACCGGCGACTCATCACGACCGGTATCGTCACGCTCGTTTTCGTCGCTACTGCGGGACTCTCGCTTGTCGTTCCCGACGCCGTCGTCGTGCTCCGGGAGACCGACTCGGTCGATACCGCCTTTCAGGCCCTCATCGGCGCGACGGTGACCGGCGTCACGCTCGTACTCACGCTGAACCAGTTGGTCCTGTCACAGGAACTCGGCGCCGTCGGCGACCAGCGCGAACGGATGGACGGCGCGATGACCTTCCGCGATGACATCCGCGACCTGCTCGGCGAGACGCCGTCCGCCGAACCCTCCGCGTTCCTGCAGGAAATCGTCGAGGAAATCGCCGACCGTGCGACGGCGGTCGACGAGTCCGGTCCGCTCGACGAGGACCTCGAATCGATGCTGGGCGGGACGGTTCGGAACGCCGAACTAGTCTCCGATCGGCTTGATGGAGCCTCGTTCGGCGAGTTCGAAGTCGTCCGTGCCGCGCTGGATTTCAACTACTCGTGGAAACTCCACGTCACCCGTCGGGCCCTCGACCGTGATGACCTCCCCGAGGCGACCCGCGAATCGCTGGAGAGCCTCGCCGAGGCGCTCCGCGTGTTCGCGCCCGCTCGCGAACACTTCAAGACCCTCTACTTCCAGGCGGAACTCATCGAACTCTCCCGAACCGTCCTCTATGCGGCCGTCCCTGCGCTCGTAGTGGCTCTCGGCGTCGTTTTCTATGTCGACGTCGGCGCCTTCACCGGTACGCTACTCGGCATCAATACTGGCGTCCTGCTCGTCAGCGCGGCCGCTGCTGTCGTGATTTCCCCGTTTGCGGTATTGCTGTCGTACGTGCTTCGTATCGCGACGATTACCGGTCGGACGCTCTCTATCGGACCCTTCATCCTCCGGGGCGACGGCCCCGAGGCTGGCGACTAAGCGGTGGGCGACGGCGCGAAAGAAAGGAAACGGCACGCTTACTCGCGGGCCATGCAAGGCACTCGATTACTCTCGTGCTTGCAGACGGTCGTGAATGCGACCCTTCAGGTCCTCGCGGAGTTCCTCGACTTCGATTTCCTCGAAGACGGGGACGTAGAAGCCTTCCACGAGCATGTTCCGCGCGGTGCGCTCGGGGAGGGCTCGGGAAGTCATGTAGAACATGTCCTCCTCGGAGACCTGCCCGACCGTCGCGGAGTGGGAGGCCTCGGTATCGTGGTTGTTGATGATGAGTTTCGGCGAGGCGTCGGCCTCGGACTCGTCGGAGAGCATCAGCGTGTTCTCACGCTGGTAGGAGTTGGTGTCCCATGCTTCCCGGCCGACGTCCTGGACGCCCTCGTAGACCGAGCGGGCCTTGTCGTCGATGACACCACGGGTGACGAGGTCGGCCGTCGTGTGCTCGGCGTTGTGCCAGACGCGGGCGCTGACGTCGAAGTGCTGGTCGTTGTGGCCGTAGAAGGCCCCGACGATCTTCGTCTCCGCGGAGTCACCGTTGAGGTGGCTCTCCACGGAGGACTTCGTCAGCTTCGAGCCGACGTTGCACTCGATCCAGCTGGTGGTGGCGTAGGTATCGACGTCGGCCTCACGCAGCGAGTACGTGTAGGTCGTCTCGTCGAGGTCCTGCAGGTCGCCGTACTGGACGTAGCTGTTCTCGGCGGCGATGACCTCCGTGATGCCGCTGTAGTAGCGGTCGCCGTCGACATCCTCGGCGGTCTCCTGCCGTTCGAGGATGGTCACCGAGGAGGACTCCTCGGCGACGACGAGCGTGTAGTTGAACAGCGACCGGGAGGTCATCGTCGTCCGGATCTTCACGTCCTCGGCGTCGACGCCCTCGGGGACGTGGATGACGGTGCCGGTCGTGAACAGCGCCGTCGAAAGCGCCGTCAGGTAGTTCTTCTCGGGGTCGACGACGCTGCCGAAGTACTCCTCCAGCAGGTCGCCGTGCTCCTCGACGGCCTCCGCGAACGGGAGGACGTCGATTTCCTCGGGCCCGACCTGGTCTTTCTCCTCGGTCGCGTCGAGGGGGTCGACCAGTTCCTCGTAGTCGAGGTCCTCGAGGTTCGTCCACTTGCGGCCGGGTGTCTGGATGACGTCCGGGAAGGCCAGTTCGTCGAGCGCCTCGAGGGCGTCGAGTCGCGTCTCCAGCAGCCACTCGGGTTCGCCGAGTTCCTCACTGATCTGGCGAACGGTGGCTTCGTCGATGGATGCGTGTACCTGCGTGGACATATTACCCGAGCGAACCCTCCATTTCGAGTTCGATGAGGCGGTTAAGTTCGACCGCGTACTCGATAGGCAGTTCCTCGGTGATGGGTTCGATGAAGCCGGCGACGATCATCTGCTTGGCGTCGTCGTCGTCCAGTCCGCGCGACTGGAGGTAGAAGACGTCCTCGTCGCCGATTTTGCCGACGGTCGCCTCGTGAGCGACGTCGACCTTCGACTCCTCGATTTCCATGTACGGCATGGTGTCCGAGGTGGATTCGTTGTCGAACATCAGCGCGTCACACTCGACGGCCGTCGAGGAGTTCTCGGCGCCGTCGGCGATGTGGACGAGGCCGCGGTAGTTGGTGCGGCCGCCGTCCTTGCTGATGGACTTGGACTCGATGGTCGACTTCGTGTTCGGCGCGTTGTGGTAGACCTTCGCGCCGGTGTCGATGTTCTGGCCCTCGCCAGCGAAGGCGATGGTGATGTGGTTGTCCGTCGCACCGGGGCCCTTGAGGATGGTACACGGATACAGCATCGTGGCCTTCGAGCCCATGGACCCGGACACCCACTCCATCGTCCCGTCCTTCTCGACGATGGCGCGTTTGGTGTTCAGGTTGTAGGTGTTCTTCGACCAGTTCTGGACGGTCGAGTACTGAACGTGGGCGCCTTCCTTGACGAAGACTTCCACGCCGCCGGAGTGGAGGTTGAACGCCGAGTACTTCGGAGCCGAACAGCCCTCGATGTAGTGAACTTCGGAGTTCTCCTCGGCGATGATGAGCGTGTGCTCGAACTGGCCCATGCCTTCCGAGTTCATCCGGAAGTAGGCCTGAACGGGCATGTTGACCGTCGTGTCCTCGGGGATGTAGACGAACGAGCCGCCGGACCAGATGGCGCCGTGAAGCGCAGCGAACTTGTTGTCACTCGGGGGGACGCACTTCGTCATGAAGTACTCCCGGACGAGTTCTTCGTGTTCCTGGACGGCCTTGTCCATGTCACAGAAGATGACGCCCTTCTCCTCCCACTGCTCCTGCATGTTCTGGTAGACGATCTCCGATTCGTACTGGGCGCCGACGCCCGAGAGGGCGTTCTTCTCGGCTTCCGGAATGCCCAGTTTGTCGAAGGTGTCCTGAATCTCCTCGGGGAGGTCTTCCCAGTTTTCGGCGCCGCCACGGGTCTCGATGTCCGGACGGATGTACGGAACGATCTCGTCGATGTCGACCTCGCTCAGGTCCGGCTGTCCGGGCCAGTCGGTCGGCATCGGCATCTGTTGGAACTGCTCGAGTGCGCGAAGGCGCCGTTCGAGCATCCACTCGGGTTCGTCCTTGTCGTCGGAGATGACCCGAATGGTCTCTTCGGTGAGGCCCTTCTCGGTCTTGAAGGCGGACGACTCCTCCTTCTTGAACTCGAATCGAGCCTCGGTGTCAGTGTCTTGTAGGTCTTCGGAACTCATGGTCGTTGGTGGTGTTTACGTCTGTATGGTTATGAGGTTGTGCGTAACGAGAACCGTTTACGCGGTCTCGTAGACTTCCTCACGGACCCAGTCGTACCCCTTGTCTTCGAGCTGCTCGGCGAGTTCGGCACCGCCGCTTTTGGCGATTTCGCCGTCGAGCATCACGTGGACGTGGTCGGGTTCGACGTAGTCGAGAACCCGCTGGTAGTGGGTAATCTGGAGGATACCGGTGCCCTGCTCGTCGCGGAGGGCGTTGATACCCTTCGAGACGTCCTGCAGACGGTCGATGTCCAGCCCGGAGTCGATCTCGTCGAGGACGGCAATCGACGGTTCGAGGATGGCGGCCTGAAGGACCTCGTTCTGCTTTTTCTCGCCGCCGGAGAAGCCGGCGTTGAGATAGCGGTGGGCGAACTTCTCGTCCATGTCGAGCAGTTCCATCTTCTCCTGCAGGATTTCCTGGAACTCCGCGACGCCGACTTCGCCTTCCTCGACGTTGCCTTCCATCGGCGAGGTGTCGAAGCCTTCGTCGTCTTCCTCGTCTTCGGCTGCTTCCTCGTCTTCGTCCTCGAAGAGTTCCTCGCGCTCTTCGAGTTTGGCGTTGAGCGCGGTCCGGAGGAAGTTGACCATCGTGACGCCCTCGATCTCGGCGGGGTACTGGAAGCCCAGGAAGATACCGAGCGCGGCGCGCTCGTTGGGCTCCAGGTCGAGGAGGTCCCAGGTCAACTGGTCGTCGTCGATGTCGACGCCCTCGAACTCGTCTTCCTCGATGTGGAGGAGGACTTCACCGTCGGTGACTTCGTAGGCCGGGTGGCCGGCGATGACCTTCGCGGTGGTCGACTTCCCGGAGCCGTTCGGCCCCATCAGCGCGTGAATCTCTCCCGAGCTGACTTCGAGGTCGACACCGCGGAGGATCTGTTCGCCGCCCTCCTCGGCGACCTCTGCGTGTAGGTTTTTGATTTCAAGCGTAGCCATAGTTGGTTCTCATAGGAGATGGGGTCGTGAGCGGCATAATGGTTTCGGGTTCAGGGTGATTTGGCTTCAGTATTCGGAAAAATATTTTCGCTTGGAAAAAGTTGACACGGCGTGGGTAAAAATACGGATATCGGGTTCTGCGTCCCTCAGAAGCGCGCTCGCCGAAAATCAGGAGACGGCAGCCGAGTTACCTGAACGGTTTACATATACGAGCCGAGGCCGGTCTGTTCTTGACCGCTTTTGACCTCCTCCCAGGAGATATCCAGCGCCTCCAACACGCGCGCGATGGGTCCCTTCAACGTCTTCTCCAGCATCTTCTCGTAATCCACCTCGAAGGCGTCGGGCACCTGGTCGTCGAACTCGAAACAGATGACGTCCGGGTCCCGCTTGAACTCGCCGTACAACGGGTCTTCGGAGGGGTCTAATCCCATCTCGGATTCGACTTCGCGGAAGAACTCGGGGTGGACCTTCTTGAGGTAGAGCCGTTTCGGCTTCGACCCGCTGGCGAAGTTCGTCCCCAGGAGGAGGTTCGCGTACTTCGCACCCCTGACCTGTGCGGTGTCGGTGTCGTAGTTGTCGAGCTTCTTGCCGATGCCGCCCGGAATCCCGATTTCGTCGAGGCTCACGTCGCCGGCCTGCACGCGCTCGATGACCCCGTGGACGTAGTCCTTGATGTCTTCGGGGTCCTCGCCGGTGACGATCATCTCGAGGACCTGCTTTTGGACTTCCTTCGTAATCGGCGCGATGTCAGAGCGCTTGTACTCGAAGCCCGTGATGTCGAGGTCGTCGACGTCCTTGCCCTCCTTCCAGATGATGTGGCCGGCGTAGCGTTTCTTCTTGCCTGCCTGGAAGAACCGCCGGTAGAGTTTCTCGAACTCGATCTGGAAGCGGTGCTCGTCGGCGTTCAGTTCGGCCGCGAACTCGTCGTAGGCGTCGTTGATGTGCTCCTCTATCTCGAAGGACTGCTCGATGGCTTCGTCCTTGGAGATGTCGTGCTCCAACTCCAGCATGATGCTGTCGGTGTCCCCGTAGATGACCTCCTTGTCGAGGTCGGCGGCGGCCGATTCGGTGAACTCGATGACGTCCCGGCCGGTGGCGGTCACGGCCGCGCCCATCTCCTTGTCGTAGAGGCGGAAGCGGTCCCAGCCCAGCACGCCGTACAGGGAGTTCATGATGACCTTCACCGCGGCCTGCTGGCGGTCGTAGGTGTCGTAGGCGTCGGTTCCGGGTTCGTGCTCGTTGCGGAGGCCCTTCTTTTCCTCCCGCTCGGTGAGGAGTTCGTCGACCATCTCCCGGATCATGCCGTCCGGTTCCTTCCGGAAGTGGGTCCCGTTGGGCGCGACGTATGTCTCGCCGTCGTATTCCGTGGGGTCGACCTTCGTTTCCGGCGAGGCGTTGATGGTCACCATGCACATCGGATAGAGGGATTTGAGGTCCAGCACCGACACCATCTCCTTGACGCCGGTGATGGGGTCGAAGACGGCGCCGCCCTCGTACTCCTCGCTTTCCTGCTGGCCCTTCGAGGGCAGCGCGAACTCGCCGTGAATCTCGTGGAGGACGTACATGTCGACGGCGTCGCCGGGCGTGGTCGCGTCTTCGAGTTTACAGCCGACGAAGGAGGCGACCTCCTCCCAGAACTCGACGATGTTCTGCTTGCGGTCCAACTCGACGCACAACTCGACGTCACGGAGGTTGTATTCGAGCAGGCGCTCGGGGTCGTCCTCCCAGAGGTCGCCGATATCTCCGGTATAGCGTTCCTTGCCGACGCCCAACTCCTCCTCCCCGACGGCGTCCAGTCGGTAGGAATCGAGTTCGGAGAACTGGGTGCGCTGGTAGGCATACAGGAGGTCGAAGACGACGCGACCCTTGATGTTCGGGCCGCCCCACCCGGAGTCCCAGACCTCGTCGACCCGCGAGAGGCGGTCGGATTCGAGGCGGTCGTGGCGGCTCTGGAGGCGGTCGATGCGGTCGATGAGGTAGGGCGCGTCGAAGTCGTCGAAGTTCCAGCCCGTGAGTACGTCGGGGTCCGTCTCGTCGATGTAATCGAGGTAGTCGACGAGCATGTCGGCCTCCTCGCTGAAGGCGCGGATGTCGACGTCGACCTCGCCGTCGCCGAGGGGGTCGTAGCCCTCGACGGCTTCCGGACCGGGGACGCCTTCCGGCGATTCGTAGAGCCAGATGACGTACTCGTCGCGATAGGAGTCGTGGCTGGTCAGACAGATGATGGTCTGTTCGCCGTCCTCGGGGAAGCCGTGGCGGTCGTCGACCTCGATGTCGAGGGTGTGAACGCGGGTGTCGGCCTCCAACTCGACCGCGGAGAGTTCGGTGTGGTGGACTTTCAGGCTGCCGTCGTCGTCCTCACGGACGGGGACGCGAACGCCGCTGGTGACGTCCTTGTCGATGAGCAGGCGGTTCGGGAAGAGGATGTCCGCCTCGTAATGCTCGAAACGGTCCCGGAGTTCACCGACGTCTCGGGGCGTCTGGCCGAAGACCTTGACCAACTCCTCGCCACGGATGGATTCGTAGACGACGGCCTCGCGTTCGTCGTGGGCGCCGATGTCCTGTCCTTCCTCGGCGAGGTGGCCATAGGTCTCGACGCCGGTCAGGCGGTCGTGGTCGAGGCGGGAATCGACGATATCGGCGTCGGTAAGCGGCTTTTCGGCGTCAACGGCGAGGTCCAGTTCCGAGATAGGCGTATAGAAGTAGGGCTTGAAGCCGTAGACGCGAATGTGGACGGTTTCGCGGTTCTCGTCGCGGCCGAAGACGTGGAGGACGGGGTGTTCGTCGTCGCCGCGGCCCTCGATGGTGTAGTCGACCTGCGTGACCGAACACTCGACGTGGCCGTCCGCGTCGGGAAAGCGGTGCTCCGAGACGTCGACGACGGTGGCATCGCCGTCGTCGCTGCCGGCGACGGCGGCGGCTTCCTCGTCGGGGCGCTCGCCGTCGCTCCCGCCGCCACCGAACGCTCCGAGGGTCCCCTGTTTCATGAGATAGCGTCGTTTGTCCCTCCTCGGTAAAAACCCCGATGTTCCCGTTCGTTCACTTAAATTCATCGCCCGACTCAACGCCCGTGTCAAGGTATGACACTGCCACAAGGGCTTTACATAGACCCGTCATACTGCTAACTGGTGACACCCACCATGCCCGACCCTGATGCGACGAGTGAGCAGGACAGTGCGGGCGCCGACGAGCGCCCTGAACCGGTGGTCGCCGACGCCGTCGAAACGACGGAGTCCTACGAGACAGAGGAGGGCGTGGTATTCTACGATGCGGAGAACCCCCTTGCCTGGATGCAGGCCGAAAACGTCGTCGACCTCGACGAACTGGCATAGACCGACTATCCAATTCGCTTCTCGCCGTTCGCTACCGGACCAGAGCCGTCGGTACCGCTGGTGGCGACTTTTAAACCGATAACCGGAACCGCGAACAGCCCCCACGCTTACGGGTCGAGCGGCGGAAGCCCCGCTATGGCCATCGACCCCGGTGTCGCCCGCGACCACGCCGTGTCGTTCCTCCGGGAACGCCTGTCCTCGTCGGGCCTCGACCGCTACGTCATCGGCATCAGCGGCGGCCTCGATTCGACCGTCGCGCTCCATCTCGCCGTCGACGCCGTCGGCGCCGATAGCGTGACGGGCATCGTCCTCCCGGACCACCCCAGCGCTCCCGAGAACATGCAGGACGCCCGGGACCTCTGTAAGACGGTCGACGTTACGTGGCGCGAGGCGAACATCGCCTCGCTGGTCGCCGACTACACCGACCGGATGCCCTACGACGTCGACACCCTCTCGCTCGGGAACCTCCGGGCGCGCACCCGCATGGTCTTCCTCTATCTGGAGGCCAACGTCCACGACGGCCTCGTCGTCGGCCCCGACAACCGCTCGGAGTACCTGCTCGGCTACTTCACGAAGTTCGGCGACGGCGCCGCTGACGTCCGCCCGCTCGGCGACCTTTATAAGACGGAGGTCTACGACCTTGCGAGACACATCGGCGTCGACGAGAGATTCATCGAGAAGACGCCGACTGCGGAGTTGTGGGCCGGGCAAACCGACGAAGGCGAGATTGGGGCGAAGTATGCGGATATCGACCCTTTCCTTCGCGCGTATGTGTATGGTGATAAGGGGGTTGAGGAAGCCGCTGAGACGGCTGACGTCGATATGGATACTGCCGAACGGTTGGCTGAACTGGTCGATGGGAGTGCGCACAAGCGCGATGTGCCGCCGACGGCTTCCATGGCCGACCGAACGCCTCTGGGGTAAGCAGCCGATGGCTACCCGTTAGCGCTGTTGTCGCTTTTCGATTAAGTCCTGTATCTTTCCAGGGTTCGGTATTGAGCTAAAGCGTATGAACCCCAGACTTTGGTTCATGCCGCCCGTAAGGAACTGAACTGTTCCGACGCCGAACAACGACTGAATCCGACTCGTCGTTATCTCCGTCCCGCGAAGCTCCCGTATCGGGAGTTGTCGGCGCTTTACTTTCCCGAATAACCGATATTGATGTACGACGCTGTCGGCGTTGACGATATATCTGGTCCGGTAGAGGATAAGCATAAGCCAGAGATATCTGAGCGAGACCAGAGCGCCGAGCGCGATTGCGACCCAGGCGGCGTTGTCCGACCGCTGTGCGGAGTTGAAGAAATACCCCGCGATTGCGGCGGTTCCCACCACGACGAGTATGAGCTTGATGGCCGTCGGCTTTATCGTCGGATGAGTGCTTTCGCTACCGGTCTCATCGGATGGCTGTTGTCCTCCATCGGCTCGAAGGCGCTGTGCACGATTTTTGCTACGTATCGAGGTACTGTCTCCTGTCATGCTCCTAGTATCAACCGAAGGAACCGGAATATTGGTGCTTGAACGTTGGTCGCAGCCCCGACTCTGAGAAACGTCTCGAGCGGATTATTGCTTGTTAATACGATCGTGTGTCCCCACACGGTGATTAAAAGCGCAAGGAGAGATTCAGCCACGCTTCCTCCGTGATTAATCCGCACATCGAGGTACAGCAAGTAGAGGAAGTATCCGAAGGAGCCGATCCACACGACGAACAGTGCCGCCGGAACCGGCGTGGCCAGCGTTTCGAAAAGCGGGGCTTGGCTATACGAGGCCAAATCGGTTGTTGGTGGTGCGAGTGGAGCGACGCCTTGGGTGATCCCTCCCGTCGTGTATTCCCAGGCGTACGGATCCCGGACGCCGGTCAGTACTCGTAGCCCTCCGTTTCGAATACCGTTCAGAACCAGCGTATACTTCTGTGGCATGGCCGCCTGCGCACTAATATTCAAGATGAGAAAGCCTCCCCCAGCGTACAGTAGTGATTGGACCGACCGGCCTAGACCTGCGGTTTTCGAAAGCGTGACCAAGGCCAGAACGTAGCCGGGTAAGAAGGCGGTGATTAGTACAATGAACTGTGTCAGGACTCCGTATGTGCTCCTGACGGAAGCCCGAATTCCATGCTCGTATCCGCCTATCTGTTGTACGATTAGCGCGACGTTGACCAGAACGAACAGTCCGACGACAGCAAAGTTGCGAAGCGAAGTCCCCAACCCCTGCCGCCGATAGCTGATAATGGCAGTCTTCGGCCTGAAAAACAGGTCCAGAAACTGCTGAAGTTCGCGGGGAAACTCCACGCGTTCACGTCTCATGAATCGGATATATAATTTTTGGACGTCCAACTCCGCAGAGAACCGGATAACCCGCCGATCTTCCTATCAGTAGAGTACAAGTCGGTGTCCGGATGGTGGCAGAGGGTCCAGACAACGCTGTGTCTTTTCGTGCGCGTGCCCGGCTCCTCCTAGAGCCGTTGGTTTTTATCGGAGCACGCCGAAGCCCTCGCCGATGCTTGATGGCGTCAACGTCGCGCTGGGGGTCTCCGGCTCTATCGCGGCGGTAAAGACGGTCGAACTGGCCCACGAACTCCGTCGACAGGGCGCGGAGGTCCGGGCGGTGATGACCGAGGCAGCGCAGGGAATCATCCATCCGTGGGCCCTCGAATTCGCGACTGAGAACCCGGTCGTCACGGAGATTACGGGCTCGGTCGAACACGTCGAGCTATGCGGCTACGACGGGTGGGCCGACGTCCTGCTGTTGGCGCCATCGACGGCCAATACTATCGGCAAGGTCGCGGGCGCCGTCGACGATACGCCCGTCACGACCTGTGCGACGACGGCCCTCGGCGCGGGGATGCCGGTCGTCGTCGCCCCGGCGATGCACGCGCCGATGTACGACCATCCGGGCGTGCTGGAGGCCATCGAAACGCTCGAAGAGTGGGGCGTCGAGTTCGTCGACCCGCGCCTCGAAGAGGGGAAGGCCAAAATCGCCGAGGAGGAAGCTATCGTCCTCGATGTCGCCCGCGCGGTGGGCGCTCGACCGCTCGACGACGAACACGTCGTCATCACCAGCGGGCCGACCAGCGAGTCCATCGACCCCGTACGCGTCATCTCGAACCGCGCCTCGGGGCGGACGGGCCGCGCGGTCGCGAAGGCCTGCTACGTCCGGGGAGCGGACGTGACGCTGGTTCACGACGGCCCGGAAGTTCCCTATGCGGACGTGGTCGCCGTCGAAAGCGCCGCGGAGATGCTGGAGGGCGTGCTGTCGGTCGCCGACGGCGCCGACGGCGCCGACACGCTGGTATCGGCCGCCGCGATTAGCGACTATACCGTCGAGACAGCCCCCGAGAAAATCCGCTCCGGTCAGGACCTCACGCTTGACCTCGAACCGACGCCGAAACTCATCGATTCCGTGCGCGAGGCGTATCCGGACCTCCCCATCGTCGGCTTCAAGGTCGAAACCAGTGGCAACGACGAGGCGATGGTCGAGAAGGCCCGCGAGACGCTTGCCCGTGCGGGACTCGCGTTCGTCGTCGCCAACGACGCCAGCGTGATGGGCGCCGAGACGACCCGCGTGCTCCTCGTTCGCGCCGGGTCGACCGAGGAACACGAGGGAACGAAGGCCGAAATCGGCGGCCATATCGCTGACGCACTCGCCGACGAACTGGCGTAGCCGCGCGTTACGAGTCTCGAAACGAGCCTCGAAACCGCGTTGAGTGCTTTTTGAATGGGTGTCGTCCACCCGGATACGCGGCGGTAACGCCGGGGTGGACGATATGCTCGGACAGGATACTCGGGGCCGCTCACGACTGCTCGGAGCCATCCAACTCGTCTGTCTCGTCATGCTTCTCTCCTTGGTACTCGGCCTCGGCATCTACGGCGTCGCCGGCGGATTGGCCCAGACCGTTCCGGCGACGAACTTCGAGTTCGACTACGACGATTCGGCGGAGACGCTCGTCATCACCCACGCCGGGGGCGACACCGTCGACGCCCGGGCGATTCGACTCACGGGCATCGACGCCGAATGCACTGCCGACGACTGGGGCGGCCGAAAAGTCTCGGCGGGCGATACCTGCCGGGTCGATTCCGTCCCTGCCGATACCGACCTCCGAATCGCATGGGACGGCGTCGGGACGAACACCGCCACGCTCGGCGGCTGGGCGGGCCCGGACGCCTGACGTCACCGGGTGAATCCCTCGCTGGGTTTATATTTACGGCCCCGCTGTGCTGTTGCGATGAGTGGCTCTCACGCCGTCGGGTTCACCGTGTTCGTGGTGCTGGCGGTGACGCTCGTGTCGGGCCCCCTCGTCGGGGTTTCGCTAACCGAGGAGGCGGTGCCCGACGGCGAACCCAGCCACGTAACCGTCGAGGTGGATTCGGCCCCCGAAAGCGCGACGCTGTCGCCGAACCGCCACAACGACGAACTCTATCACCTCCGGGCCGACGCGGTGCACATCACCGCTACCAACGTTTCGGGGCGGCCGACGGTCGTCTATCAACTTCAGGTTCCCGAACTGAACCACACCCGAAGCGTGGGGATGTTCATCGACGAGGCGGGTTCCTACGAGGTTTCCTTCGACCCCTCGAACATCGAGACCGAGCGGGTCGATAAGGACCGATACGAGGGAACGATTACAGTGAAAGCGTTCGATGACGACGGCAGTCGTACGCTGGTCGAACGGACCGTTACCGTCGAGGTCGAGGAATGAACCGCCGCGACCGCCTCCTTCGTGCCGTTTTCGGCGACCGCCTCGGGGTAATCGTCTTTCTCGCTGCACTCCTCGTCTACCTTTCCTGCTGGCGAATCGGCGTCCTGATAAACGATAGTTACACCGTCGCAAACGCCCTCGTCGCCGTTGCCGACGGTCATCTGTATCTCGACGAGGCCGTCTATGGCCCCGGGCTCGATACGCCCGGTGTGGGCAGTCGTGACGGGCAACTCTACGGCCGCAACTACGGCCAGGTATTCCTCAGCCTGCCGCTCCTCTTCGCTATCGAGGCACTCGCAACGGTCGCCGACCTCCGGGTCGCCCTCGCGGGACTCTGGGCGCTCGTCGTCCTCGCGCTCGCGGTTCTCGTCGGCCGTGAACGCGGTATCCACGACCGCGCCGCGTACGCCGGAAGCGCACTCGCACTCGTCGGCTTCGCTGCAATCGTCATCGACGCGACCCCGATCGACCCCAGCGACCACTACCTCATCGCGCTGCAACTGCTGACGATGCTCGCCGCCGCCGGAACCGGCGTCGTCTGCTATCGACTGCTATCGCTGGCCTACGACCGCCGCGTCGGCTTCGTTGCCGGCCTCGGGGTCACGCTCGCCACACCCGTCGGCTTCTGGGCCCAGTTCCCGAAGCGACACGCCTTCGTCGCCTGCTGTGCGGTCGCCGTCATGTACTTCCTCTACCGGAGTCGAGAGGGCAACGGCGTCGATACCCGGTATCGCGCAGCCGCGTACGTCCCCGTTGGAATCGCAGCGTGGGTCAGTGCTGCGGAAGGCGCTATTCTCCTGTTGGCTCTCCTGGCTGTCGACGTACCGACCGGCGGCCGAAGCATCCGGTCGCTGGCGGCCGCCGCGACCGCCTGTGTCCTCGCTAGTCTTCCCATGTTCGTGACGAACCTCTTCGTGAGCGGTAACCCGCTCGAACCGCCGCGGGTGTTGAGCGCCGGCGGGAGCGGTTCGCTCGCGGAGCGTGGCGACCCTAACGATAGTGGGAGTGGTGGGGGAAGTAGTGGCGGTAGCAGCAGCGGTGGGGGAAGTAGTGGCGATAGCGGCAGTGGCGGCGAAACTATTGACGCAATCACCGAAATCATCGATACCGCACTCGGCGTTGGTGACCTCCTACTCGGTCTTTATCAGCGGGGTATCGATATGGTGTTCTCCGAAACGGGGGAACTCTACCACACCTTCATCCGTGGTGGCTACCTCCCCGGTATCGCACAGCAGGACGCCGGCGAGGCGATTCGACTCGCCTTTCTCGAAGCCATGCCGCTGGCTGCCGCACTCGTCGTCGTACCCGTCGTGGCCGCTCGGACCGACCTCGTCGGCCGCGTTCGGGCGGTAGTCGACCATCGCGGACTCACTGGGTTCGGCATCGTCGATGCCTTCGCCGTCGTCTACGGAACCGCGCTGACGCTCATCTATCTGCCACGACTCCCGATACACGCCGCGATCACCGTCCGATACCTGCTTCCGCTGTATCCGATTGCTATCTATGCGCTCGCCCGGCAGCCAGCCGTCCGGCGAGTCATTGACGAGCGATTCCGTCCGCTGTCCTTCGCGTACGCCGGAAGCCTCCTCGTTGGCGGCCAACTACTGGTCCTCTATCTGTGGGCGACCGAGGCCACGCGCGGCGAGGCCGTCCAGACCCACGCACTCGTCAGTCTCGTCGCCGCTGGCCTGCTCGCGGCGTGGATTCTCGCCGATGCGTTCGGCTATCGCGAGGACCGTTTGGGGGCCGTTGCACTCGCCTTCGCGGCGGCCGCGGCGACCGCCTTCGTGGTCCTCGGCGCGCTCTGGCATTTCGCCTTCGTCGGCCCGCAGGCGCTCCCGTTCGTCTGAGACGCCTCCACACTCCGGCCTCTTACCGTCAAGCTTTACCCCGGCCTTCGAGTACCCCGAGCATGGACCAGCTTCAGCAGTCCCTCCTCGACGCGCCGATTATCGAGAAGGACGGCTACCACTACTTCGTCCATCCGATCAGCGACGGCGTCCCGATGCTCGAACCCAGCCTTCTGCGCGAAATCGTCATCAAAATCATCCGCAAGGCGCAACTGGAGGACGTCGACAAAATCGTCACCCCCGCCGCGATGGGGATTCACATCTCGACGGCCGTCTCGCTGATGACCGATATCCCACTGGTCGTCATCCGCAAACGCGAGTACGGCCTCGAAGGCGAGACGCCGCTCTTCCAGGAGACCGGCTACTCCGAGAACCAGATGTTCATCAACGACGTCGACGAAGGCGACAGCGTCCTCGTCCTCGACGACGTGCTCTCGACCGGCGGCACGCTCTCGGCTATCTGCGACGCCCTCGAAGACATCGGCGCCGACATCGTCGACGTCGTCGCCGTCATCAAGAAGGTCGGCGGCGAGAACAAACTCGAAGCATCCCCTTACTCCGCGAAGACGCTCATCAACGTCGACGTCGTCGACGGCGACGTCGTCATCGTCGACGCGAAAGGCGACGACTAACAACCACTTTTTGCACGCTCCGGCGGTTCGGCGCGCTGCAGCGCCGAACCCGCCTCCGCGGTCATCAGATTCCTGCGGAATCTGATGGGCAATCAGACCGCGTCGCGGTCTGATGACGGCAAAAACGTGGGGAAAATATGCGCGAGAGCCTCCAGCCGCCTCCCTTCGGTCGTCGTTAGTCGGCTCTCGCTACGGCGGCTCACTTCGTTCGCCGCCGGGAACCGCCTCGGGGGCCTTCTTCGAAGGCCCCACTCGGCGGATACTAACCTTGATTTCTGCTAAACCTGTCTCAGTAATTCGCTGCGTAGGCTGCTTACGCCGAACACCGTATCGAATACTTGACAGATATATGATGGTGTCCGCGAGCGCTACGCGCTCGCGGTTCTCCGCGCCGAGCGTAGCGAGGCGCGGGACCAAGGCCCGACCGTAGGGAGGGCCGAAATGTCTTTTTCATCGAAGTTTTTGCCGGGTAGCGAGGGACCGTAGGTCCCTCGGACCATACGAGCGGGCCGAAGGCCCGCGAGCAGACGGCCGCAGGCGCCCGTGCAAAAAGTTCGGTGTAGAAAGTTCGATGGGAAACGTCGGGGAGTATAGCGGGAGGTAGATTTGAACTACCGATCTCCGGGTTATGAGCCCGGCGGAATCTCCTGGCTATCCCATCCCGCTACTTTCTCGTAATCCGGTCCGCCCATTAAGGGTTGTGATTGACGTGCCGTCTGTGGAATCCTACCGTGAATCGTGAACCCGCCAGGTAAGCAGGCTCTCGGCGACGTAGTTGACCGCGACGGCACAGCCGATGGCGACCGGGAGTGTAATCAGGGGCCAGACATCGGTATCGGCGACGACAACCGTCACGTCGAGACGAGTGAGGACGTAGACGACGACGAACTGAACCAACAGGCCGGCGGAGCGAACGACGTTGGATTTGACGAGGCGCCGGAACTTCGGCACCAACCCCGCCGCGCCGTGGTCGGCGAACGTCCAGTGGTCGTTGATGAGGAACATGAGGACGATGGCAATCTCGGCGCCGACGAGTTTGGCCCACTCGGCCGGCAGTATCGCACCGAGGGTAAGGGCGGAACTAACCGACAGGTCGACCGCGGCACCGATTGCTCCGACGCCGAGGAACTGGCCCATGCGGACCGGCGCAACCAGGATGTCACGGAGGTCGATGATGAGGTCGATGAGGCGGCGTTTCATTCTCTATCAACGAGCGCGATGTCGTCCTCACGTGCGAGTGCGTCGTGTAGCCGGCTATCCTGCAAGCGCTTGGCGCGGTGACGGGCGACGAACAGTGCCTTGCCCATCGAGAGGCTGGTCCGGACCGGCGAGACGGTCGAACCGGGTTTGTCCTCCCAGCGAATCGGCACCTCCGCGATTTCGAGGTCCAGCGCCGCGGCCATCGCCAGCAGTTCGACGTCCCACGCGAAGCCGGGTTCGTAGATGTGGGTCCGCACGCGCTCCCAGGCGTCGGCGGTGATGGCCTTCGCTCCGCACTGGTAATCGTAGAGTTGTGCCTCCAACAGCCGGCGGGCGAACCACGCGAAACCGTCGCCGAGGAGGCGACGGGCCAGCGTCTGGTGCCCGACGACGTGTGACCCCGGATGTCGGCGGGAGCCCGCGGCCACGTCGGCGTCGTCGAGTCCGTCGACGATTCGGGCGAGTTCCGATGCGGGCGTGCTGCCGTCGGCGTCGGCGAAGGCCAGTCGGTCCGTTTCGAGGGCCTCGAAGCCGGCGGTGATTGCGGCGCCTTTCCCCCGGCGGTAGGGGACCGCGTTGACCACGACGCCGGGGAGGGATGCCGCGGTAATCGACTCGAGTGTTTCCGGGTCGGGGTCGTCGAACTCGACGCGAACCGTTGCCGGGGACAGTTCCTCGACGATATCCTGGAGGTATGCCTCGAGGCGGGCAGGGTCGGGGCGGAAGGCGGGGACGACGACCCCAAGGCGGCTCATGTCCGCCTCTGGCATCCGGGTCAGCAAAAACCGTTCGACTCCGGTGTGACACTTCACAAGAGGTATAGGGGCTGGATTCGGCCATGTTGGTGATGGAATACGGCCTCGTCGCCCTCTGGCTGGCGATGTATCTCATCGTGGGACTCGCGACGCTCCCACTCGCAGCGGCCCTGTTCCCCCGGTTTCAGGACGCCGGCGCTGCCTTCGCCATCCCGGTCGGACTCGGAACCATCGGTATCGTCGGCTATCTGGTCGGCCATCTCGCCTTCGGCTGGCCGGCGCTGCTCGCCGCCCTCGTCGTGCTGCTCGCGGCCAGCGCGTTCGCCGGCGACAACGAACTCGTCGACGAGTACGCCTACGCCGAGGTCGCTGTCGTCTTTGCGGTCGCCTTCGGGTTCCTCGTCGCGATTCGTTCCGTAACTCCGGAAATCGCCCCATTACCGCTCGCTATCGGCGAGAAATTCCTCGATTTCGGCCTGCTCCGGACGTCGCTTCGTGCCGAGGCGCTCCCGCCGGAGGACATGTGGTTCGCCGGCGAGAGCCTGCAGTATTACTACGGCGGCCAGATGCTTACGGCGCTGTTGACGATACTGACCGGCACTGCGCCGCGGTTCGCCTACAACCTCGCGCTGGCGGGGTTTTACGCCTCGCTGGTGACCGCCGCCTACGGACTGGCGGGCGCAATCGCCGACTCCCACGGCGCGCCCCGACGCATCGCGGCCGGCCTCGGTGCCTTCTTCGTCGGTATCGCGGGGAACCTCTATACCGCCGGGCAGGTCCTCGTGTGGCTGCTGCCGGACTCGCTGGTCGCGTCGGTGACTGGCTTCGAGCGGGGCGGTGAGATTCTGTCGTGGAACCCGACGGAGTTCTGGTTCTTCGATACCAGTCGAATCATCCCGGGCACGATAAACGAGTTCCCGCTGTTCGCATGGCTCAACGGCGACCTTCACGCTCACATGCTGACCACGCCGTTCACGCTGCTGGTCGCCGCCCTCTGTTTCAGCTACTGGCAGACGCCGGAACCCGAACGCACGCGACGGCGACTGCTGCTGGCCTCGACTGCCCCAGTCGCGGGCTTTCTCGCCATCTCGAACACGTGGGACTTCCCGATAGCCGCCGGAGTCGTGCTGCTGACGGTCGCCTTCGCGCCGAGCGACCCGGCGACGCTGCTTCCGCCTCGACTGGCCGAGCGCGTCCCCCCGCGTGAGGGCCTTCTCGAAGAGGTACGCCGCGACGGGCTTGCCCTCGCCGGTGCAGTCGCGGTCCTGCTCGTCGGCGGTCTCCTCGTGATTCCGTTCTGGTTCGGAACTGCGAGCACGCGAAGCCTCGGCTTCTTGCCACCGCGGAGTGACCTCGGACCGCTCCTCATCGTCCACGGCGGCTTCCTGTTGGCTTTCGTCCCGTATCTCGCCGGCCGCGTCTATGGGACCGTGACGGTACCACGGAAGCGTCTCGCCGCCGCTGCGGTAATCGGGGCGGTCCTCCTCGTCGCTGTCTGGCTGTCCGGTTTCGCGGCGGTAGCGCTTTTCGGACCGCTACTCGTCGCCGCGTGGTACCTGCTGCGCCGCCGGGCCGATGTCGGGTTCGAGGCGGTGCTGCTGCTCGCCGGCATCGGCCTCGTGCTCATCGTCGAGTTCGCCTACGTCATCGAACCGCAGTACCAGGGGACGGACCTCGAGCGGATGAACACGGTGTTTAAGACCTACATGCAGGTGTGGGTCCTCTGGGCGCCGGCCGCGGGTGTCGCACTCGCGAGGCTGGTGGACCCCTCGAACGCGCTCCCGTCGGTCGATACGCCGGCCTGGCGGTCCGCGGGCGTGGCTATCGCCTGCGCGGTCCTATTGACGACCGGCCTCTATGCTGGGTTCGCGGTTCCGGCACATTTCGGTAACCAGCCGGTCGGTTCCGACGGGCCGACGCTCGACGGGACTGCCTACACGTACGAGCGCTATCCCGACGAAGCAGCGGCTATCGACTGGCTCGACGCTCGCGAGGGTCAACCGACCATCGTAACTGCCGCACCGGGCGGCTATCGGTGGAACCCCGACGAGGGACAGGGCGCATCGGCGCCGGCGAGCCTCACCGGCGTGCCGACCGTCCTCGGCTGGTTCCACGAACGACAGTACCGCGGCGGGGAACCGTACGAGAAGCGCCTCTCTGATGTCGAGACGATTTACGAGGGGTCGACCGTCGAACAGTCGTCGCTCTTCGAGCGCTACGACGTGGAATACGTCTACGTCGGGCCGGCAGAACGCGCACGATACGACCTCGCAATCGAGGACCACCCGGACCTTGCGGTCGCCTTCTGGGAGGGAGATGTCGTCATCTACGAGGTTCAGGGCTGACAGGCGGCGACCGCTTTCGATAGCCCGCGTGCCGCACGACCGCCTCGGCGGGCTATCGGCGAGGGATTAGAGCATACGGCCGCTGGCCGCGGTTTAGTATATAAACTGCCGGACGAAAACAGACGGTAGAACGGGGACGAACGTTGGGGCCGCGCTTAAACGGAGAGTTCGCCCTTGGCCTTGACGACGTCGAGGGCGTCGGCGTCGATGGTGTCGACATCGAGGTGCATCGGGATGTACTGGCGTTTCTCGAACGTCTCGCGTTCGTCCTCGGTGCCGATGGTACACCACAGCTGGACGCGGTCGGGGCCGTGCCATTCGCCCTGCCGGGAGATGTTGAAGCAGACGTGTTCCTCGCCGTCGTAGTTGATGATGGCGTCCTTCCGGATGCCGGGGTCCCCGTGGATGATGAGGTGCTTCATGCGCGGGTGTTTGCAGGAATATGGGTTAAGCGCTTCGAAGGCCGCTATCGGTACTGGCGTCGGTTCGTCGCCGGCAACCGACGCCGGATAGCGGACGCGAAACCAAACCCGTTTTAACCTACGGTGCGTTAGCCGTCGATAACTATGGAAATGCCACGCCGGTTCAACACGTATTGCCCGCACTGCGACGCCCACCACCAGCACGAGGTCGAGAAGGTCCGCTCGGGCCGTTCCTCGGGAACGAAGTGGGACGCTCGCCGAACCCGCCGCGGAAAGGCCGTCATCGGCAACGCCGGTCGCTTCTCTAAGGTGCCCGGTGGCGACAAGCCGACCAAGAAGACGGACCTGAAGTACCGCTGCAGCGACTGTGGCAAGGCCCACCTCCGCGAGGGATGGAGAGCAGGCCGTCTCACCTTCCAGGAGTAAGTATGGCAGGAAGCTTCTTCCGCGTCGAATGCGCGGACTGTGAGAACGAACAGGTCATCTTCGGAAAGGCCGCCAACGAAGTCAACTGCGCCGTCTGTGGCTCGACGCTCGCGACCCCGACGGGTGGCGACGCTGAGTTCCACGGCGACGTCGTCGAGACCGTCGAAGCGCGATAGGACCGAACCGGCGGGCGGAACGGTGCTTTTATTCTTATAAGACGGGTAGCGGTGAGTATGAAATATAGCGGCTGGCCTTCTCCGGGCGAACTTGTCGTCGGACGCGTCGACGAGATAGAGGACTTCGGGGTCTTCGTCGACCTCGAAGAGTACGAGGACAAACGCGGGCTGGTCCACGTCAGCGAGGTGGCCTCCGGATGGATCAAGAACGTCCGGGACCACGTCAACGAAGACCAGATGGTCGTCTGCAAGGTCATCGAAGTCGACCAGGACGCCCAGCAGGTCGACCTCTCCATCAAGGACGTCAACGACCACCAGCGCTCCGAAAAGGTTCAAGAGTGGAAAAACGAACAGAAAGCCGACAAGTGGATGGAAATCGCCTTCGGCGAGGACATCGACGACGACCGGTTCCGCTCGATTGCCAACGAACTCATCGACCAGTACGGCTCCCTTTATAAAGGGTTCGAGGAGGCCGCCATCCACGGCGAGGAGGCGCTCGAATCGACCGACCTCGACGACGATGACATCGACGTCATCGTCGAGACGGCCCGCGAAAACGTTTCGGTCCCCTACGTAACAGTGACGGGCTACGTCGACCTCGAATCCCCCGACGTCGACGGCGTCGAGGACGTCCGCGAGGCCATGCAGGCCGCCGAGGGCAACGGCGAAGTCCCCGAGGAGGTCGAACTCGACGTCACCTACGTCGGCGCGCCCGAGTACCGCATCAAGGTGAAGGCGCCGAACTACAAGACCGCCGAAACCCAACTGGAAGAAAGCGCGGCCCGCGCCCGCGAGGCCATCGAGGCCGCCGGTGGCACCGCCGACTTCCACCGCGAACGCCGCACCGACGAGGAGTGAGGTAGCGACCCCCGATGGCCAAATCCGACATTCGCGTCTGCTCGGCGTGGGAATCGACCCACGACCGCCCGGTCTACACGCTCGGCGAGGAATGTCCCGAGTGTGGCGCCGACGCCGAAAACACCGCGCCCGCGCCGTTCAACCCCGAAGACCCCTACGGCGAGTATCGGCGGCGAGCGCGGCGCCGCGACGAGTAGTTCTCAAACATCGCCGTGTTCTTATGCGGCCGGACCACCAGTACGGTGCATGGACGCCTTCGATATCGAGACCGTTTCCGACCCGGACCTTGAGGACCCCGTCCTCGTCGAGGGGCTGCCCGGCGTCGGCCACGTGGGGAAACTCGCCGCCGAACACCTGCTGGAGGAGTTCGACGGCGAGTTGGTACGCCGCGTTTACTCCGAACACTTCCCGCCGCAGGTGACCGTCGACGAGGGGCGCACGCAGTTGGCCTCCGCGGAGGTCTACGCGCTGCAGGAACCCGAACGGGACTTGCTCGTCCTCACCGGCGACCATCAGGCCGGCGACGGGCCGGGCCACTATCGCCTGACCGAGGGCTTTCTGGACGTCGCCGACGGGTTCGACGTCGACCGAATCTTCGCACTCGGCGGGGTTCCGACCGGCGAACTGGTCGACGAACCGGATGTCATCGGCGCCGCGACGACCGACGAGTTCATTGAGGACCTCGAAGACGTCGGCGTGGAGTTCCGCGAGGACGAACCCGCTGGCGGCATCGTCGGCATCTCCGGCCTCCTGCTCGGCCTCGGCGAGCGCAACGGGTTCGAGGCCGCCTGCCTGATGGGCGAGACCAGCGGCTATCTCGTCGACCCCAAAAGTGCCCGCGCAGTGCTGGAGGTCCTGCAGGAGGCGGTCGGCTTCGATATCGGCTACGACTCCCTCGAGGAACGGGCCGAGGAGATGGAGGAAGTCGTCAAGCGCATCCGCCAGATGGAACAGCAGGGGTCGGCCGCGCCGAGCGAGGAAGACCTCCGATATATCGGATAGCCGCTGTCGCATCGATAAACGTCTTAAGCGATTCTTCCCTAGGGGGCCTGTGCCCGTCGAAGCGCTGCTAACGCTTCCCCGATGGCTCTACCTCGGGGTGTTGCTCGGTGCTCTCCTGAGCGTCGGCGTCGCCGTGACGTTCGTCGTTGCCGCGCGCGTGTTCCCCGACGGAGGAGGCGATACCGGCCGAAGCTTTTCGACGGAGGACCGCCGTCGGGTAGAGATTCGCCGCTATCTGGACGCCATCGGCGAAGGATTCACCGAGGACGTCGCCGTCCACGGCGAACGCGTCGCGTTCTACCTTCCACACCGGGGCGTGGCCGTCACGTTCGATGCCCGAACTTTCTACGCGCTCGACGGAACGCCGACCCACGCGGTGCTGGTCGAACACGAACTACCGGGTATCGCTCTGGGCTCCCGTCTCCCGTTCGAAACGCCCGATATCTCCTTCGGTGAGGACGAAAACGAATCCGAAACCGCCAGCCAGGCCGACCGCCTCACCGAACGCGAACGGGCCGCATATGCCGTCCTCGGCCTCCCGGCGGACGCCGACCGGAACGCGGTCCAGCGGGCCTACCGCAAGCGAATCAAGGAGGTCCACCCGGACCACGGCGGCGACAAGGCCGCCTTCGAACGCGTCCGCGACGCCTACGATACCGCCAAACGACACGCCTCATGACACGAGTTCCAATTACCGACGACGTAATCGAACAGCTCTCGGAAGTCCTCGCCGCCGATATGCTCGACGACGAGCACAACTGGATGGGCGCGAGTTTCGCCGCACAGGACCTCGGCCACGAGGCCCTCGCGGAGTTCATTTACGAAGCCGACGCCGCAACCTACTACGAGGCCCTCCAGCGGGCGAAAGACCGCAACGAAGACTGATGGCCTGATGGCTAAAGTTTCTCTACGAACTCTTAAACGAGATACGAACAGGTTCAGATATCGTCGACTTCGTAGGCGAGGCCGGCATCCCGGAGCGCGTCGGTGACGCGGCCGGCGAGGTCCGTCGTCGCAACGACGACGACGTCGAGGCCACGACTCGCGGCGTCGGCCGCAACTTCGCCCGCAGCGAAGGTCACGTCCGCTTCGGTGTCGGATTTCCGAAGGGCGGCGACGGCTTCGACGCCCGCGGCGGCGACGACGTCGGCCTCGGCGGCCGCAGTGGCGAGCGCTTCGGAACCGTCGGGATAGCTCGACCGGATGGGCGAGACCTGAAAGACGGTTACGTCGCCGGGTTCGAGGTCGATGATGCCGGCGAAGCCGGTGACGCCGACGACCTCGCCTTCGGCGGCGTCGGTCGTGGCGACGCCCGTTGCGGGGCCTTCGTCGCCGGGGTCGGCATGGAGGAGGCCGTCCTCGATGAACAGCGACACCGTCTCCCCCGATTCGATGTCGGCAGTCGCGAAGGCGGCATCCTCCTGCATACTTCCGAGGACGTCCTCGGTGACGTGGTCGGCAAAGCGCTTGACGTCGGAGGCCTGCTGGAAGAGCCAGTCGACGCCCTGCTTGGTGACGCGATACCGCGACCGGGCCTCCTTTTCGACGAGGCCTTCGTCGACGAGTTCGCGGATGTACTCCGAGACCGCTTGGCTCGTCACCCCGACTGCGTCGGCGATTTCCCCCTGATTGACCGCCGGCTGCCGGTCCGCGATTTCGACGAGAACGCGGAACTTCGTCGCGGCCCGCTTGTTGTCGAGCACCTCGACCATACCGACCTCTCGTATCGGTTATTTATAAACCCCGGCGACTCCGGGCGTTTGCGGGGTGCTGGTTGGCCCTCCCAATACCCGTCAGGGATTTGCCGTCTACTCACCAAGCGACGGTATGGACTTCGTGCCGCGTGACCGCGCCGTCTATCTGCCGTCGGCCGACGTGCTCGTCCTCGCGGACCTCCACGTCGGCCGGGACGCGGCCTCGAACGTTCACGCGCGACTCGGCGAGCACGAAGACCTCACCGAGCGATTCGAAGCGCTGCTGGCCCACTACGGCCCCGCCGAAGCGGTCATCGCCGGTGACCTGCTGCATTCCTTCGATGCCCTGCCGACTGGCACCGCCCAGACGGTCCACGAACTCCGTGATATCGCCGCCGAAGCCGACTGTCGCGTCGTCGTCACGCCCGGCAACCACGATTCGATGCTCGGCGAACTGTGGGAGGGCTCGACTCCCGACGAATACCGTCCCTCGGGGGCTGATACCGTGATTACGCACGGCCACGAACCCCCGGAGGCGGATGCCGACTGCTACGTCGTCGGCCACGACCACCCGACCATCGATATCGAGGGCCAGCGGCATCCCTGCTATCTGTACGGCACCGAGCAGTACGACACCGCCGACGTGCTGATGCTGCCGGCCTTCAGCCGCGTGCCTGCGGGGATGCGTATCAACGACATGTCCGCAAGCGATTTCCAGTCGCCTCTCATCAAACGCGTGAACGCGTTCCGGCCCATCGTCCGGGATGAGGTTGCCGACGAGACACACGAGTTCCCGCCGCTCGGCGAGTTCCGGCGCCATTTATAGCGGTCCCCGACCCCGACGCCAAATCGGTCGGTAGCGGTACACATAAGGGATAGCGACCAAATCAGCGCATATGAGCATCTCCGACATCAAGGAACAACACGACCATCCCGCGTGGTTCACCGCCGGGGGGACCGCCGTCGCCTACGTCCTCATCCTCGTCACGATGACGATTCTGCTGTTCGGCCTGCCGTTTGTGGTTTTCTCCCTGCTATAACCCACTTTTTGCACGACGAGCCTGCGGCCGTCTGCTCGCGGGCCTTCGGCCCGCTCGCATGGTCCGAGAGACCTACGGTCTCTCGCTACCCGGCAAAAACTTCGATGAAAAATAGCGCGTACTCCTTCCGGCGGCCTTCGGCCGCCTCCAGTCCGTGTGCGCTACCGGACGCTCACTTCGTTCGCGTCCGGCGTGGTTCGAAAGGCGCTACGCGCCTTTCGTCATGCGAAAAGAGCGCTTTGCGCTCTTTTCAGCAAACCGCCTCGGGGGCGTTCTCAGGAAGACTCGCTTCGCTCATCTTCCAACGCTCTGGTTCGCTACGCTCACGAGACCTTCGAACGCCCCCACCCGGCGGATGCTACAACCAGTTCTGGCGTAGCTATCTACGGTGCGTTCTGGCGTAGCTTCCGAGCCAAAACAAGAGGAGATGTCCGCGAGCGAAGCGAGCGCGGGACCAAGGGCCGACGGTAGCGAGACTCCGAACGAAGTGAGGAGTCTCGTTATGGCGAACGGGGAGCGAAGCGACCCGTGAGCCGAGGGAGGCCCGCCGTGTCTTTTTCATGAAAGTTTTTGCCGCGAGCGCCAGCGGCGCTCGCGTGCAAAAAGTTTCAAGCGAAGGTTTTGGAGACGTCCTCGGTCTCTTCTTCGGTCTGCTTGATCTTCTGCCAGGCGTTCTCGAAGTCCTCCATCCGGACTTCGGTGCGGTCGTCGCGGATGGCGTACATGCCGGATTCGGTACAGATGGCTTTCACGTCGGCGCCGGAGGCGTTGTCGGCCATCTCGGCGAGTTCGCCGAAGTCGACCGTGTCGGCGACGTTCATGTTCCGCGTGTGGATCTGGAAGATCATCTCGCGGCCCTCGTGGTCCGGCTTGGGCACCTCGATAAGGCGGTCGAAGCGGCCGGGTCGGAGGATGGCGCGGTCGAGCATGTCGAAGCGGTTGGTCGCGGCGATAAGCGAAATCTGGCCGCGGTCCTCGAAGCCGTCCATCTCCGAGAGGAGTTGCATCATCGTCCGCTGGACCTCGGCGTCGCCGGAGGTCTTGGAGTCGGTCCGCTTGGCGGCGATGGCGTCGATTTCGTCGATGAAGACGACGGCGGGTTCCTGCTGGCGCGCGAGTTCGAAGAGGTCGCGAACGAGTTTCGCGCCTTCGCCGATGAACTTGTGGACCAGTTCGGAGCCGGCCATCTTGATAAAGGTCGCGTCGGTCTGATTGGCGACGGCCTTCGCGAGCATCGTCTTGCCGGTGCCGGGCGGCCCGTGCAGGAGGACGCCGCTCGGGGGGTCGATGCCCACTTCGTCGAACATTTCGGGGCTCTCGATGGGCAGTTCGACGGTCTCGCGGACCTCTTCCATCTGCTCGTCGATGCCGCCGATGTCGTCGTAGGAGACGTCCGGCGACTGGTCGACCTGCATGACGCGAGCGCGAACGTCAGTCTCGTCGTCGAGTTCCTTGACGATAGAAAGCGAGTTGTTGACCGCAACCCGCGAGTCGGGGCCGAGGTCCTCACGCAGGTCGTCGGTGACCTCGGTGAGGGCTTCCTGGTTGTTGCCGTGCTGTTTGATAATGACGCCCTCGTCCGTGATTTCCTGGACGGTGGCGACGAACAGCGGCGACTGCTTGAGCTTCTTGTTCTCGTGGGTAAGCCGCTCGAGCTTCTGCTGGTATTTGTTGTTCTCCGCGTTGGCGTCGAGGAGTTTGTCCCGCATTTCCTCGTTTTGCTGTTCGAGGATCTCGAGACGCTCCTCCAGCGCCTCCACTTTCTCCTGCTGTGACGCGCCGTCCTCGTAGGGGAGGTCGACGTCGTCAACAGTATCAGTCATCAACAGGTCCGTAGCGGCCGTAGTTATAAGAGACTTCGGGTAGGCTCACCCGCCTGACGTTGCCGAAAACCCCCGGTACGAGGGTTCGACGCTGCGCGATGCGGAATTACTATTGGGTATATTTTTGAATAGTAAGTATTATCACGTGTCATGGGAATACTCCAAGTACCATGAGTGCAACCGAAGTGCAGGCGGAGTCCGAGGCGGTCGGCTGGGAGGCCGTTGCGGACCTGCCGCCGAGCGCCAAGCTGGTCGCGAAGGTCCTCGAATACAACGACCGGCTCACCCAGAGCCAACTCGCCGAGGAGACGATGCTGCCGGCCCGGACCGTCCGCTATGCGCTTACCCGACTCGAAGAGGTCGACGCCGTCGAGTCCCGCTTTTCCTTTACCGACGCTCGCAAGCGCGTCTACGCCCTCGCCGTCGAAAACTGAGCGGCCCACACGATTCGTTCTTTCTGCCGTCTCGCCGTTCACCCCTGTCGGTATTCAGCCCGAGTCAGGCTTGGGGTTCGACCGTCGGTCATCGAATTTCCGCTGCCGCCGGGTAATCGCCCAGACGATTGCCGGCACACCCACGGCCGTCGGCCCGAGCCAGCGTGCCAGCGGCGGGAGCATCGTGAGGTTGACCGTAACGGCCGCGGTGACGGTTGCGATGTAGCCGCCACCCATGAGCGTGATGTGGCGATAGAGCCACGCCATGCGGTCTGTCGGCGGCCGGTAGATACGCCACAGCGCCTGTGCGGCGAGTGCCAGCCCGATGGCGCCGAACACGAGCAGAACGGTCCCGAGGCCGTTCCCCGAACGCAGGTCGTAGCCGCCGAGGACCAGCATCCCGACGCCGAAGAGGACCATCGTCAGATGCAGTGCCCAGTCGACGGGAGCGGCGACCCCCGGGTCGGGCCGCTTTCGGGCGAGTGCGCGATATCCGGCGGCGACGAGATAGCCGGAAAAGACGGCGATGGTAAACAGGAAGTAGTCGCCGTCGACCAGCGCCAGCGGCATCGCCGTCACGACGACGACGGCCATCGACAGTGCGTAGGTTCTGCCCGCCCGGAGGTGTCTCGTGCCGCCCTTTTCGGTCAGGATGGCCGCGAGTCCGGCAAGGAGGGCGATACCACCGGCGGCGATGTGGACCAGCAGCGTCAGCGAGAGGGTCGTGAGTGGCATCCATACGACTGGTTCGGCGAAAAGTGGATATACGTTTGCCCAACATGTTGGTATATGTCCGCCGACCCCTCCCGCGTCGTGGACGCTCGGTTCCGTATCGAACTGCCCGACGACGCGTGGATTTCGGAGGTTTCCCGGGAGTTTCCCACCGCCGACCTCCGCCTGCTCGTGGGGTATCGCACTGAAGACGGGGCGATGGAACTCGGGGAAGTCGTCGCGGATGACCCGACGCCGGTGAGCGAGGCCATCGAATCCCATCCGGCAGTCAACACCTATCAGCGCCTGCACGCGGACGACGAGCGCACGTTAGCCCGATACGAGGCCGATGGATCCGGGTTCTACGAGTTCGTCGAGCGGTCGCCGCTGACACCCGAGTATCCGGTCGTCGTCCGAAACGGCTGGTTTACCGTCGACGTCACCGCGACGCGGGATTCGTTCGACGCGTTCCGGGCGGGTCTGGAGGCCTCCCCGAGGGACTACGAACTGCTCTCGGTGGTCGGCGCCGTCGACGACGAGGGGGTGTTAACCGACAGGCAGCGCGAGGTACTGGAACAGGCGCTGCAGGCGGGCTATTTCGAGGTGCCACGAGGCTGTACCCTCACGGATGTCGCAGCATCGCTCGACGTCGATAAATCGACGGCCAGCGAGATTATCAGGCGGGCCGAGGGCCGCCTCGTCGCGCGGTATTTGAGTTCATCCGGCGTGTGAGCGACCCGACGCCCCGAGGTTTTTATCTGATGCCGGGGCCAGCGCCGTCCACCAGATGACGGCCGACGGTGACGCTATCGATGTCGATACGGACCGGGTGAAAGCCTCCCTGCGGCGTCTCACGGACACCGATGACGCCACCGTTATCGCACGGGCCGACGCGGCCATTGACGACCTCGATAAAGCGGCCGCGTTCGTCGAATCGGTCGGACTCGATAGACTCGAAGCCGCCGTCGAGGCGACCGAGGCACCGACCCGCCGCGAGACGGGCGAACGCGCACTCGAAGCCTTCCGTCGATTTCGCGCGGCGGCATCCGGGGACGGCGTTCACTTTCACCGTGGTCGCGGAACCGATTTAAGAGGCGGTACCGAAGAAAGCACCAGATGACACGGGTGATTCACACCGGCGACACCCACCTCGGCTACCGACAGTACCATCTGCCGGAACGGCGGGAGGACTTCCTCGACGCCTTCCGGCAGGTCGCCGAGGACGCGGTGGAAGACGACATCGACGCCGTCGTCCACGCCGGCGACCTCTTTCACGACCGCCGCCCCGGCCTGCCCGACCTCCTGGGGACGATCGACGTCCTCGAAACGCTCGACGAGGCCGGGGTTCCGTTCCTCGCTATCGTCGGCAACCACGAGACCAAGCGCGACGCCCAGTGGCTGGACCTCTTCGAGGCCATGGGCCTCGCGACCCGTCTCGGCGATGACCCGGTCGTAATCGGGGATACCGCCTTCTACGGGCTCGACTTCGTCCCGCGCGCACAGCGCGATAGCCTCGACTACGAGTTCGAATCCCACGACGCCGACCACGCGGCGCTCGTCTCCCACGGCCTCTTTTCGCCGCTGGTCCCCGACTACGGCAACGTCGAATGGGACGCCGAGGAAGTCCTTGCCGAGGCCAACCGCGAGTTCGACGCGATGCTGCTCGGCGACGAACACGCCCCCACGCGCGAGCAAATCGGGGGCACGTGGGTGACCTACTGTGGCTCCACGGAGCGCGCAAGCGCGAGCGAACGCGACGAGCGAGGCTACAATATCGTCGAGTTCGACGACGGCGTCTCCGACGGAACGTCGGAGGCTCGTCAGACGGAGTCTGACGGTGGCGTTCACATCTCCCGACGGGGCATCGAAACCCGAGAGTTCGTCTTCATCGACCTCGAACTCGGCGAGACGGAGGGCTTCGACCGCGTCCGGGACCGCCTCCGGGAACACGACCTGACTGACGCCGTCGTTCACGTATCGCTGGAGGGCGACGGCGAGGATGTTTCGGCCGCCCGCATCGAGGAGTTCGCCGCCGACGCGGGCGCGCTGGTCGCTCGCGTCAACGACCGACGGGAGGTCTCCGAGGAGACGGACCTCGACGTCGCCTTCGCCGACCCCGATGAGGCCGTTCGCGAGCGCGTGCGTGACCTCGGTCTCAGCGGCGCGGCCCGTGACCTCGATGAGATGATTCGTGCCAGCAAAATCGCCGACTCGAACGTCGCCGACGAGGCCGAAGACCGAATCGCGGACTTACTCGACGACCCGAGCGCCTTCGACTCGGCGCCCGCCGAGGAGACCGAAACCGTCGCCGACCGGATGGGCGATGATGCGTCGGCTGACGGGGCTTCCGAGGAGACGGATGCGGATGTAGAAGCGGAAGCTGACGAGACACCGGAACCGAGCGACGAACCTCCCGCTGAGGAACCGACTCCTGACCCCACCGACGGGGATGGCCAACAACCACCGGCCGCACAGGGTGAAGACCAGGCCTCGATGGAGGATTACCTATGAGGTTCGACCGGATTCGCCTACAGAACTTCAAGTGCTACGCCGATAGCGACCTCTCGCTGCGCTCGGGCGTGACGGTCATCCACGGCGTCAACGGCAGCGGGAAATCCTCCCTGCTTGAGGCGTGTTTCTTCGCCCTCTACGGCACCGACGCCATCGATGGCACGCTCGATGACGTCATCTCGAACGACGCCGAGGAAATGACCGTCGAACTGTGGTTCACCCACAACGGCGCCGAATACCGCGTCGAACGTGAGGTCAAACTCCGCGGCGACAGCGCCCAGACCACGACCTGTCTGCTGGAAACCCCTGAGGGAACCATCGAGCAGGTCACCGACGTCGAAAACCACATCGAGAGCCTCCTGCGGATGGACGCCGAGGCGTTCGTCAACTGCGCGTACGTCCGGCAGGGCGAGGTGAACAAACTCATCAACGCCTCGCCGAGCGACCGACAGGACATGATCGACGATCTCCTCCAACTCGGCAAACTGGAGGAGTACCGCGAACGGGCGAGCAAGGCCCGCGTCGGCGTCGGCCGCGTCCGAGACGACAAACAGGGTGCGCTCTCACAGGTCGAAGAGCAGATCGCCGAGAAGGAAGAGCAGAACCTCCACGAACGGCTCAATGGCCTCAAAAGCGACCTCGCAGAGATAAACGAAGACATCGAGGAGAAAACCGAACAGCGCGATGCGGCCAAAGAACGCCTCGAGGAGGCGAATGCCATCCTCGAAGAGTTCGAACAGCGCCGCGAGGAAATCGCGGACCTCGAAACCGAAATCGAGGAGCTCACTTCGACCATCGCCGACGCCGAAACCGAACGCGAGAAACTGGCCGAGCAGGTCAGGACGCTCCGAGAGGAAGCGGACGAACTGCGGGAGGAGATGGACGAGGCGGTCGCCGAGACTGACCTCGAAGAGGCCGACCCCGATGCCGTCGACGAACGGCTCACGGAACTGGCCGAACGGGCCGACGAGATTCGCGATGATATCGAGGAGCGGCGGCTGGAAGCCCAAGAACACGCTGGTACCGCCGAAACGAAACGCGAGCGGGCCGCGGAACTCCGCGAGCAGGCCAGCGGAGCGGGGGAGGAAGCAGACGCCCTCGAAACCGAAGTCGAGGAGGAGCGCGACAAACTCCGAGAGCGTCGCGAAGACCTCGCGGACCTCGACGAGGAAATCGAGGGGCTGCGCGAGGAACTGGACGAGGCACCGGTTGCTCGCGACGAAATCGACGTCCACCGCGAGGACGTCGGCAAGGAGCTAACCGAAGCGAAAGAGCGGGTCGCGGAACTCACCGCGAGCCTCGAAAACGCCGAGGAGACGGTCGCCGAAGCAGAGCGCCTGCTGGAGGAGGGCAAATGCCCCGAATGCGGCCAACCGGTCGACGACTCGCCGCACGTCGAATCCATCGACGAGGACCGCGAACGGGTCTCGGAACTCGAAACGGAACTCGAAACCGCCGAGGCGCGCGTCGAAGAACTCGAAGAAAAACGCGAGCAGGCCGAAGCGCTGGCCGAAACCGCTTCGGAACTGTCGCGACTCGAAGATTCCCGGGAGAACGCCACCCAACTCATCGACCAGAAGGTCGAATCGGTCGAGGAGAAGGCTGACCGAGTTGAGGAACTCCGCGAGGAAGCCGAAGAGTACGAGGAGGCCGCCGACGAAGCCGACGAAGCGGCCGAGGAAGCGGAATCGAAGGCCGACGAGGCCCGACAGGCTATCGGCGAGTTGAACCAGCAAAAGGCGTCCATCGACGAGTCCCGAGAGCGTCTGGAGCGCATCGAGGAACTGCTCGAAGAAATCGACGACACCGAACAGCGAATCGAGCAGTTGCGCGAGCGCCGGGACAACAAGGAGGAACTCAACGAACAGCGCCGCGAGCGACTCTCCGACAAGCGTGAGCGGAAGGCCGAACTCGAAGACGAGTTCGACGAATCTGCCCTTGAGAAGGCCGAAGCCCAGAAAAAGAAGGCCGAGGGCTATCTGGAGGACGTCGAACCGTATCTGGACGACCAGCGCGAGACGCGCGACGAACTCCAGAACAAAATCGGCGCGGTCGAAAACGAAATCGAGGAACTGGAGAACCTCCGCGAACGGCGCGAGGACCTCCAGCAGACCGTCGACCGCCTCGAATCCCTCTACGACGAGGCCCACGACCTCCAGGAGATGTACACGGAACTGCGGGCCGACCTCCGACAGCGGAACGTCGAGAAACTGGAGGCGATGCTCAAC
The DNA here is from genome assembly GCF_013391085.1 of Natronomonas halophila. Lineage (NCBI taxonomy): Archaea > Methanobacteriati > Methanobacteriota > Halobacteria > Halobacteriales > Natronomonadaceae > Natronomonas > Natronomonas halophila. The sequence continues at coordinate 2,484,674 of NZ_CP058334.1, forward strand.
GAGACGTTCGACCTCGTCTACCAGAACGATTCGTACGCGCGCATCGAGTTGGACGGCGACTACGAGTTAACCGTCTACCAGAAGGACGGCACGCCGCTGGACCCCGACCAGTTGTCGGGCGGCGAGCGCGCGCTGTTCAATCTCTCGCTGCGATGTGCCATCTACCGCCTCCTCTCGGAGGGCATCGAGGGACAGGCCCCGACGCCGCCGCTCATCCTCGACGAACCGACGGTCTTCCTCGATTCGGGCCACGTCTCGAAACTCGTGGAACTGGTCGAATCGATGACCGACCACGGCGTCGACCAGATCGTCGTCGTCAGCCACGACGAGGAACTGGTCGGTGCGGCCGACGACCTCATCGCCGTTCACAAGGACCCGACGACGAACCGGTCCTCGGTCGAACGTTCGGCGACCGTCGAGGCGCTGTCCTAATCGCGGAGGCCGGCGAGGCCCTCTTTTCCGCCTTCGGTGAGTCCGTAGCCGCGCTCGCCGTTGACGGTTGCCTCTTCGACCAGCCCCGCGGCCCGTAACTCGGCGAAGGTGCCGTGGATATCGGATTCACAGAGGTCGTAGGCGCCGAGGATTTCCCGAACAGAAAGGGGACCGCGTTCGTCCAGTTCCACGAGAACGCCGAGAGTCTGCTCGGAGTGAACCGCGGTTACGACCTTTCGGACAGGGGAGGGAACGCGTTCGGCGGCCACCGTGAGCGGGGAGTCACCGGTCGCTTCCAGTTCGTCGTTCGGCAGGTACTGCTCGTCGCCGGTTTCGGGGTCACGAACGAGACTCGATTCGTCGGAGCGTTTGACGAGCAGGTACCGCTCGCCCTCGTGTTCGACGGTTCTCATCAGTTGGTGTCCTCCTCGTGGCCGATGTCGGACTCTTCGGTATCTTCCGTGTCTTCAGTCTCTTCCTTTCTTTCGTCGCGTTCCCGGAGTTTTCGTTTGCCTTTCAGATAGAAGCGAACCGTGAAGACGGCCGCTATCGAGCCGACGAGCAGCGCGGGTCCCCCCATCGCCCAATCGCCGCGGAAGTAGACGAGCATCGCACCGATGGAAAGCGCCGCAAGCGCTGTGTTGAGGAAGACGACGGCACCCCAGAAGGCCCGGAAGAGGCCCTCCTCCATGTCGGCGGTCGCGCCGAGTGACTCCTTGACCCGCGAATCGACGTTCGCGGTGGGGTCGGGCGTGTCGGGGCCGAGGTCCTCCGGGTCGAACCCCTCCGGTTCGTCCGGCCAGGCCTCCTCCTCCTCGTCTTCCAGGGGGTTCACAGTCGATGTGACGGCCTGGAGAACGAAAAGTCACGCGACCTTCTCGCCAGTCGACGGACGCGACGTTGGTAAAGAGTTTTGCCGCCGCGGGGATGAGAGACGGGCATGACTACGTTCGAGTACGACGTCGCTATCGTCGGTGCCGGGACAGCAGGGTGTTATGCCGGCGCGACGATCTCGGATGCGGGATACGACGTCGTCATCGTCGAGCGGAAAGACGAGGAGGAAGCGGGCCACATCGCCTGCGGTGACGCGCTCAAGGGAGCGGACAAGTTCCCGAAATCGATACCGAAATCCGAAATCGAGAGCTCCTTTACCAACACCGATGTCGACCACGGCCTCTTCGATATTCCCCGGGAGAACGCGACTCTCGATATCCCGGTTCCGGGTGAACTCGCGGTCATCGACCGCTGGGAGTACGGCCGACAGATAATCGACGGTGCCGAACGCGCCGGCACCGAGTTCCACTACGACACGGTCGTGCAGGACGTCCTTCAGGACGACACCGGTCGCGTCTATGGTCTCAAGGCCATCAAACAGGGCGAGCCGCGAACCTACGAGGCCGACGTCGTCCTCGACGGCGCGGGCGCGCTGTCGATTCTGCAGGACAAGGCCGACTTCGAGGGAACGACCTTCGATACGAACGTCCGCTACTCGCAGTTCTCCTCGGCCTACCGCGAGGTTATCGAAGTCGACGAACCGGTCGAGTGGTCCGACGCGCTGGTCATCAAGCCGACCAAGCGCTCGGCGGGCTATCTGTGGTACTTCCCGCGGACGCCGACCGAGATTAACGTCGGCCTCGGCTTCCAGATGAACGAAGAGCCGATGCAACTGGTCGAGGACCTCCGGGAGGACATCAGCCAGCGGCCGGAACTCAAAAACGCCACCGTCAAGGACAAACTCGGCGCTGCGCTGCCGACCCGACGGCCCTACGATTCGGCGGTCGCACCGGGATTCATGGCTATCGGCGACGCGGCGGCCCACGTCAACCCCATCAGCGGCGGCGGTATCGCGGGCGCCGCCTACGCCGGCCAGTACGCCGGCGAGAAGGCCATCGAGGCTATCGAGGAGGACGACGTGAGCGAGGAGAACCTCTGGGAGTACAACGAGCGTGTGATGGACCACTACGGTGCCCGATATGCGGCGCTGGACGTCTACAACATCTTCGCGACGGCCTACGACCTCGATGACCTGCTGGGCCTGCTGGCGGCGATGCCCGCCGAAAAGCTCTCGGACGCGCTGTATTCGGGGTCGGCCAACGTCGGCCTCGGCCTCAAACTGCAGGTGCTCATCAAGAGTTTCGGCCACTGGGACACGCTGAAGAACCTCTACGACACGAAGAAACTGGCCGACCGCCTGCTGGACCACTACGAGACGTATCCCTCCAGTCCCGAAGGGTTCGCCGACTGGCAGCGCAAGCGGGACCGCATCATGGACGACATCTACGCCGAAACCGGCGCCGAAGCCAAATACTGAGCAGCGAATGCCCGCCCCTGACGCCGTCGACCCACCGGCGATTCCCGAACGCCGACTGCTCGACTCCGGGTGGGCGAAAAAAGAAGAGGTGGTCGAAACCGTCGCCTCGGTGGCGGGTATCACGGTGCGGGCACACACCGCGATTTACGACGATATCGACCTCCGGCGGCGAGTCATCGAGGCGGGCGGCACCGACCGGGTGTGGCGCTTCTTTTTTGCCAGCCGACTGGTCTTTACGCCTTCGCTGAGTTCGAGCATCGTCCGGTTCGCCAAGCCTCGCGTCTTTCGGGAGTCCCGCGAGGGATTCGCCGACCAACTACGGGAGCGGGGCTTCGATGGAGTCAGTATCGGCGAAACGACCGGGATGCACATCGACAGCGATACCACGGGCAAACTGACGACGTACGAGGCGGGTTTCGAGGCTGAAGACCGAACGGTGCCCATCGCTGGCCGGTCGGCAACGTGGTACGACGGAACGTTCTACGTCGCTGGTGACGCCTATCCGACCGAGAACCTCGATGTCGAGTTGTCGACCGAAGAATACGACCGAGAACTGCGGGACCTCATTCGAAGCGTGGGAGAAACCGCGCGAACGTGAGATAGCCGGTGTGGCCGACGCCGGCCGTCGAGGGCCGGGAGCCGCGGTCGTCGAAGTCCATCTGCCGCTGGATGGTTTCGAGCGTCTCGATTTCCGAGAGGCCGGCCTCGCGGGCGGCTTCCGTACACTCACGTGCGGATTCGACGAACGGCGTGTAGGTGGCGACGAAGCCGCCCGAGGCGAGCAGGTCCGGCGCCTGTTCGACGACGGCGGCCGCGTCGGCGGTATCGAGGGTGATGAGGTCGAATGGACCCTCGATGTCGTCCAGTTCTTCGACGATGTCGCCGGTCCGAACGTCGACGCTCTCCGAGACGCCGGCGAGGTCCATGTTCTCGCGGGCGATGTCGGCGAAGTCGGGGTCCTGCTCGTAGGTCGTCACGTCGACGCCGAGGCGGCCGAGATACGCCGACAAGACGCCGGTACCGGTCCCGGCATCGAGGACGCGGTCGCCCGAGGCGACGCCGGTATGGCCGATGACGAGCCCGATATCTCGGGGCATCATCGGCGCGCCGGTTCGTTCGAGATGGTCGAAGAGGTCGGGGCCGCGGAGTCGTCGGACCTCGAACTCCTCGTCGAGATGCGTCTCGAGGACGGTACCGGGCTCGACGTCCTCGGGTATTTCGAGGACGCCGAGGTCGGTCTCCTGTGTCGCGCCGGGTTCGACGAGGAACTCGCGGTTGCCGCGGACGACCAGTACGCGCCGGTCGCTCACTCTGTTTCGAGTTGCTGGACGGCCGCCGCGAGGTCGCCGGTCTCTTCGAGGGCCTCACGCGCCTTTTCCGGGGAGACTTCCGCCCGTCGGGCGACGATTTCGACGTCCTCGTCGGAGAACTCGGGCGTCGACTCGATTTCGGGGTCGCCACCGGCCTCCTCGACTTCCTCGGTTTCCGTACTGCCCTCGCCGCGCGGACGGGTGTCGGGTTCGCCGACGATCTGGTAGGTCTTCTGCCCCTGGGCGTCCATCTCCTGGACGTCCGCGTCGTGGAAGACGAGTTCCTCGTCCTCCGTGCGGATGATGACCTCCTCCGCGTCGATTTCGGTGAGGTCGATACCCATCTGGTTCATCATCTGTTTCATCTTGCGCGGGTTCATCCCGCCGCCTCCTCCAAACATACCCGAACGGAGGGTGCGACGGGGCAAAAAGCCTGATGTTACGCCTCCCTATTCGGCGGGCACGCCCTCGCGGACCTGCACGGCCATGCCCGTGTCGAAATCCGCCATCGCGTCGGCGGACAGTTCCGCCCGCCCGACGGCGATGAGGTGGCCGTCGTAGTGCTCGATAAGGACTTCGTCGCCCGGTCGGACCGCGGGGTCGACGTCGTGGACGAACTTCGCGAAGACGTTCTTCTCGTCGCGGACGAACGGTTCGCTGTCATCGCCAACCACGACGCGATAGGCGGGGGAGTCGAGGGCTGCCTGCAATCGCCGCCCGCCGCCGATACCAAGCGTAAAGCGGCCGTCGGTACCGTAGGAAACGACACGGTCGCCGTCGGCGAGAATCTGCTGCGGCCGGCCGGAACTCGTCCGCTGGACGACGATATCGCCGTCGAACAGCGCCGTCCCCGCGCCGCTCCCGAACTGGTAGTCGGCGATGGTCCGCAACGCGTCGATGTCCCTGCTCATACACCTGCTATCGGCCGTGCGTCGAATACGCCTTTCGAGTCCGTGTCTCTGTGTGATATTCTCACCCGCTGCTTCCGATTCCGCTACACTTAAGCGGGGAAATTACCAACGAGCGTACATGGCAACGGACGTTCGTAAACTCGGGCTCGGTGCGGTCGTACTCCTCGCCAGCAGTATCGCCATCCTCGCGACGGGATCGATTGCGTCGATTCCGAACGTACTCGCTGGAGTCGCGGCACTCGGCCTCGCGGCCGGCGCGCTGCTGGTCGGCCTCTCGGAAGAGGACGCCGCGGTCTAAAATCCGCTTTTTCCGACTTCGCTTATCGCCCATACTTAACAGCCAGCCGTCCGTCCCGTGAGGTATGAATCGACTGGATTCGGTCGGCCGCGCCGCCATCGCGCTCGTCGCGGCGGCGGTCGCCGCGGTCGTTGGCTGGCTGTTGTTCGTCCGAGCACCGGCGGACATCGCCGAACTGGTCGGCGTTCTGCTCGTCATCGTCACCGTCGTTCTCGGACTCCGTGTCGGGAGCAATATCGCCAGTGGGATTCTCCCGGGGTATAACGTCGCCGAGGTAGCGGTCAAGGGGCCGATAACCCGCGACGGCGGCGGATTTCCACCGGGCGCACCGGGCCTTCCGGGTGCCGACGAAATAGTCGACCTCATCGAACAGGCCGACGAGGACGACAACGCCGAGGCACTTCTACTCCGGCTGAATACGCCCGGCGGCGCCGTCGTTCCGAGCGACGATATCCGGCGTGCGGCCGAACGCTTCGACGGACCGACCGTCGCCTACGCGACTGACACCTGCGCCAGCGGCGGCTACTGGATCGCCAGCGGCTGTGACGAACTGTGGGCCCGGGAGGGCAGCATCGTCGGCTCCATCGGCGTTCGGGGCTCGCGGATGACCGCCTCGGAACTCCTCGACAAGGCCGGCCTCGAATACGAGCAGTTCACCGCCGGCGAATACAAGGAAGCGGGCACTCCGTTCTCCGAGATGGACGAGGACGAACGCGAGTACCTGCAGGGGCTTATCGACGACTACTACGACCAGTTCGTCGAGACGGTCGCAGAGGGCCGCAGCATGGATGCCGAAGCCATCCGCGAAACCGAGGCCAAGGTGTTCCTCGGCCAGCAGGCTCACGAGATGGGCCTCGTCGACGATATCGGTACCCACGAGGACGTCGAAGAGCGACTCGAACACCTGCTCGACGAGGACGTCGAAACGACGGAACTGGAACCGAGCCACGGCGTTGCCGAACGACTGCGTGGTGGCGCCGAACGTGTCGCCTTCGCGGCTGGTGCTGGTGTCGCAAGCCGGTTTACCGACGACAACGGCGAGTTCAAATTCCAGGTCTGAGCGGGCCACAGCCTGAAGGCTTTTACTCCGGCGTGAGCAACGCTTCCCTGTGAGTACTCTGGTCGTCTGTGTCGACCGCGAGGGGGGCCTCGGCCCCGATGGCCCAATCGTGGGGTGGGAGGCTATTCAGGCGCTTGTCACGGATGTCGGGGTGAACGACCCCGAGGACAGCCGTGTCAACTGTCTGCTGGAGACGCTTCGCGTCGCGCGTGACCTTCGGGATGGAGGCGAGGAGGCCGTCGTCGCGGTGGTCTCCGGCGGCGGCGATGGCGTCAACAGCGACCGTACGGTCGCCCGACAGACCGACCAGCTCGTTGCGGATTACGACCCCGAATCGGCCATCGTCGTCACGGATTCGGCCAGCGACGAACGCCTGATACCGATAATCGAGAGCCGTGTGCAGGTCGACGCCGTCGACCGGGTCGTCGTCCGGCAGTCCCACGACATCCAGTCGACGTACTACCTGCTCAAACAGTTCTTGGCCGACGAGGAGTTGCGAGGGACCGTGCTCGTGCCCATCGGTGCGGCGCTGCTGGCGTTTCCCGTGCTGTTGTTACTCGCCGACAGTGTCGCCGTTGCGCTGTCGGCTATCGCTGCCGTTATCGGAACCTTCCTGCTGTACAAGGGCCTCGGCATCGACGATTTCGTCTCGACGCTCCCTCGGCGGGTGCAGGACGCGTTCTACTCGGGACAGATGTCGCTCGTCACCTACGTCGTCGGCGCGGGACTGGCGCTCGTCGGCGTCTTCGCGGGCGGGATTAGCGCGACGTCGATGGGAAGTACCAGCGAGCTTCTGGTCGGATTGCGGTTCGTCTTCGACAGCGTGCCGTGGTTCGCGGCGGCGGCGCTGGCGGCCGCCACGGGCCGACTCATCGACGAACTTCTGGCCGAAGAGGGCGTCTCCAGCGCGCTGATGAACCTTCCCTTCGGCGTCATCGCGGTCGGCCTCGTCGTCCGGGGCTTTACCGGCTATTTCCTCGAACGGTCGGACGTAATCGAGGCCTTTTCGATGCCGCCGATAAACGCCGGTCCGGTCTTCGTCGAGGGGTTTACCCTCTCGATTTGGGGCCGCCTCGCACTGTACGTCGCGGCCGGCATCCTCGTGAGCTTTGCCGGCGTCGCCTTCACCTCGCGGATGAGCGAGGCCGACCAGTCGGTCGAGGAATACCCCGAGTGACCGAACCGACGCCCCTATAGCCGCCGCTCGGCTACCGCAGGATATGGATCCGTGGGTGAGCCTCTTTTCGGGGGGTAAGGACTCGTCGTGGGCGCTCTATCGGGCGCTCCAGCAGGACAAGCCGGTCGAACGACTGGTCACGGTCCACCCGGAAGGAGACTCCTTCATGTACCACGTCCCGGCGACGGAGTTGGCGTCGCTGGCCGCCGAGAGTGTCGGGATTCCGCTCGTCGACGTGCATCCCGAGGACTTCGAGGCGGAAGCCAGCATGGACGAGGACAGCGGCGAGCGCGGCGACCGGGAACTCGAACCGCTCGAAGACGCGCTGGTCGACCTTAGCGAGGAACTCGGCGGGATCGACGGCGTAACCGCTGGTGCCGTCGAAAGCAGCTATCAGACGACCCGCATCGAGGGGATGTGCGAGCGGCTGGACGCCGAGCTATTCGCGCCGCTGTGGCAGGAGGACCCCCGCGAACTCGCCGAGGCGATGCTCGATGCCGGCTTCGAGATCACCATCATCCGCGTGGCCGCCTACGGCCTCGACGAGTCGTGGCTCGGGCGAACGCTCGACGCCGAGGCGCTCGCGGAACTCGAAGACCTCAACGACGAATACGGGGTCCATATCCTCGGAGAAGGCGGCGAGTTCGAGACGCTGGTCACCGACGCGCCACACATGGACCGACCCATCGAACTCGAATACGACACCGAGTTCGACGGCTCCCGCGGGACGTTACGGATTACCGACGCGTGGCTGGGCGAGTAGCGAACAGGCGGAACGTTCGACGGTTCGACAGCCCGCGTCCCACACTCCCGCCTCGACGGGCCGCCGGTATCGGTCAGGTCACGGGCGGGATGGCTTCCTTTTTGTTTATAAATGGACGGAGCGTCCGTTACAAAAGACACTTGACCACGGGTTTTGTCGGTTCCTGTAATGAAAGCCGTCGTCCTCGCTGGTGGTTATGCGACGCGTCTGTGGCCGATTACGAAGCACCGTCCGAAGATGCTGTTACCCATCGGCGAAACCACCGTCATCGACCGCATTTTCGAGGCTCTGGAGCGTGACGACCGAATCGATGAGGTCTACGTCTCCACGAACGAGCGGTTCGCCGAGGAGTTCGAGGCTCATCTCGCCGAAAGCGACTTCGAGAAGCCGACCCTCTCGGTCGAGGACACGACCGAGGAATCCGAGAAGTTCGGTGTCATCGGCGCGCTCGGCCAACTCGTCGACCGCGAGGGCATCGACGACGATCTAGTCGTCGTCGCCGGGGACAACCTCATCGGCTTCGACCTCTCGGAGTTCGTCGACTTCTTCGAGGAGAAAGGAACTACCACCATCGCCGCCTACGACGTGGGCGACCGCGAGAAGGCCAAATCCTACGGGCTGGTCGACCTCGAAGACGACCGGGTCGTCGACTTCCAGGAGAAACCCGACGAACCCAAGAGCACGCTTGTCTCCATCGCTTGCTACGGATTCCCGGCCGAATCGATTCGCTTCGAGGAGTATCTCGCGGGCGACAACAACCCGGACGAACCGGGCTGGTTCATCCAGTGGCTCCAGTCCCGGGAGTCGGTACACGCCTTCGTCTTCGAGGAGCCGTGGTTCGACATCGGAACCCCCGAGTCGTATCTGGAGGCGATTGCGTGGGAACTCGACGGCGACAGCGTCATCGCCGAATCGGCGACCGTCGAACGGTCGACTATCGGCGATAACGTTCACGTCATGGACGGCGCCGAAATCGTCGATGCGACGCTGGACCGCTCTATCGTCTTCGAGAACGCGACGGTCGCCGACTGTGAAATCCACGAGACCATCATCGACGAGGGGACTCGCATCGAGAACGTCGACCTCGCGGGCGCGCTCATCGGCGCCCACACGCAGTTGACGAACGGAACCGAGGAGTAGGTTTTAGCCCGTCGACTACCCAGTGCGGGTATGGAGGGCGCAGAGCAAACGACCCGACAGCGAATCGCAGATTTTCTTCGGCACGAATCGGCCGAGGCGAGCACGCTCGCAGCCGAATTCGAGATTACGACGCCATCGGCACTCTCCCATGTCGAACACATCGCTCAGTCGCTGGAGGGGACCGACGAGGAACTGCTCGTTGCACCGCCGGAGTGTCAGGACTGTAGCTTCCACGAGTTCGACGACCTCATCAACCGCCCCTCGCGCTGCCCGGAGTGTAAAAGCGAGAACGTGAGCGACCCCGTCTTCACCATCGAGTAGGGCGCTGGGACGGTGTTCGGAGGGCTCAGAAACTGTTTTTCAACTTCTCGAAGAAGCCCTGCTCGACGTCGATTTCCTCGCCGCCGGCCTCGGCAAAGGCTTCGAGGGCCTCCCGCTGTTCCTCGTTGAGATTGTCGGGCGTGACGACCTGTACCTGCACGTAGAGGTCGCCCTGCCCGCGGCGCTGGAGGCGCGGCATCCCCTTGTTACGGAGGCGGAACGTCTCGCCGCTCTGGGTGCCCGCGGGGATATCCATCTCGACGGTGCCGTCGAGCGTCGGGATTTCGACGGTGTCGCCGAAGACGGCCTGCGGGAAGGAGATCGGGTGATGATACTGCAGGTCGTCGCCGTCACGGTCGAACTCCTCGTGGTCCTCGACCTTGATTTCGACCAGTAGGTCTCCCTTCGGTCCGCCGTTCTCGCCGGGGGCACCCTCGCGGTCCATCCGGAGGGTCTGGCCGCTCCGGATGCCGGCCGGAATCTCGACTTCGAGGGTGGATTCCTCCTGAACGTGGCCCTCGCCGCGGCAGGTCGAACACGTCTCCGAATAGATGGTCCCCTCGCCGTCACACTGCGGACAGGTCTGGGTCTGCTGGACGCGGCCGAGCGGCGTCTGCCGGACGGTGCGCTGCTGTCCTTGACCGTTACAGGCCGAACAGGTGCGGGCGTCGGCGTCCGGCGGGTGGCCCGCGCCGTCACAGTCCGGACAGCGCTCGGGCCGGTTGACGGTGAGTTGCTTCGTGACGCCCTCGAAGGCGTCTTCGAGGTCGATGGTAAGACGGGTCCGGAGGTCCGCGCCCTGCTGGGGACCGGAGCGGGAGCCGCCACCACCGAAGAACTGCTCGAAGATGTCGTTCATGCCGCCGCCACCGCCAGCGCCGCCGAAGGGGCCACCGCCCATGCCCCCCATGCCGCCGGCGCCGCCCTCGGTCGCGCCGTGTTTTTCGGCTTCCTGGAAGCGTTCGTGGCCCATCTGGTCGTACATCTGCCGCTTTTCGTCGTCCGTCAGGACCTCCTTGGCCTTCTTGGCCTTCTTGAACTTCTCCTCGGCGTTCGGATCGTCGGAGACGTCCGGGTGGTATTCGGTGGCTTTCTCGCGGAAGGCCTGCTGTATCTCCTCTTCGCTCGCGTCTCTGTCGACGCCCAGCACCGAGTAGAAGTCCTCGCTCATTCGTTGAAAGGGCCTAATCGGTTGAGACACTTGAAAAGAACGGGTCGCGGCCCACAGATGACATATCGAATACAAAACAGCAGTTCAGGGAATCGTTAACACTCCGTACGCCGTTCGTCTTCCCATGTCCGCCGAGCACTACGTCCCGGTCTGTGAGCTCGCTGACCTCGAAGCCGAGGGCCGACAGGTCGTCCAGGAGAACGGTCAGGCAATCGCGCTGTTCTTCCACGAGGAGGAGGTCTACGCCGTCGACAACCGCTGTCCGCATATGGGCTTTCCGCTCGCCCGCGGGACCGTCGACGAGGGAATTCTCACCTGCCACTGGCACCACGCCCGGTTCGAGTTGGAAAAGGGCGACACCTTCGACCCGTGGGCCGACGACGTCCAGACGTTCCCGGTCGAGATTCGCGACGACGAGGTCTATCTCGACCCCGACCCCGAACCGACCGTCCCGCCCGCGACGCGCTGGCGGAACCGCCTTGCGGACGGCCTGCAGGAAAACCTCTCGCTCGTGCAGGCGAAGTCGGTTATCGGTCTGGATGACTACGGCGACGGCTTCTATACGCCCGTCGAGACGGCGGTCAACTTCGGCACGAAGTACCGCGCCTCCGGGTGGGGCCGCGGCCTGACGACGCTGTCGTACATGGCGGAACTGTACGACGACGTCGGCGGCCGCGACAAGCGTCGGGCCATGTTCGCCGGCGTCCGAGAGGTGGCCGACAACGTCGCTGGCGAGGCGCCGCGGTTCCAGCAGTACTCCTTCGAGAACCGCGACCTCTCGAAGGAACGTCTCAAATCGTGGTTCCGGGAGAACTGCGAGGTGCGGGACGCCGACGGCGCCGAGCGGACACTGTTGACAGCCATCGACGCGCTCCCGCCGGAGGACGTCGTCGAGATCCTGGTTGCGGCGGCAACCGACCACCTCTACATGAACAGCAGCCACACGCTGGATTTCATCAACAGCGCGCTGGCGACTCTGGACCATCTCGGCTGGGAGGAGCACGCTGAGTCCGTCCTCGCGTCGACGGTGCCGCAACTCACCGAAGCGGGCCGCTCGGAGGAACTCTCCTCGTGGCGCCAGCCGGTCGACATCGCCGAACTCTGCTTCGATGCCCACGACCGGCTCGACTCGCTCGTGGCAGCCGGCGAGGGGAAGACGTGGGACGAACCTGACGGCTTCATCGAGACCATGCTGTCCGACGACGCCGAGGCTATCATCGACGCGCTCTGTGATGCCATCGCCGACGGCGCCACACAGGAGGAACTGACCGACGCCGTCGCCCGCGCGGCGACCCGGCGGGTGGCTTACTTCGCGACGAACAACGAGTTCGGCGACTGGGACACTGTCCATCACACGTTCGTCTACGCTCACGCGGCCCACGAACTGGCCCACCGGACCGACGCCACGGAAGTCTATCGGGCCTGCTTCGATGGCGCGATGAGCGTCTACCTCGACCGCTTCCTCAATAGCCCTCGCGCTCCCGAACCGACGCCCGGTGATACGGGCCGCGACCCCGAAGAAATCCGCAGCGACCTGCTGGAGGCCTTCGACCGGCAGGGGGATGTCAACCGCGCGGGTCGACTCGTGGCCGAACACTTCGAGGCCGACGGCGACCCCGCGGACCTCAAGCGCATCCTCGGCCGCGGCCTGCTCCGAGAGGACGCGGACTTCCACACGTTCCAGAACGTCTCCGGGTCCTTCCGCCGATTCGACGCGCTGGAAGACGACGAAGAGCGCCGCTACGCGCTCGTCGCCGGTGCCCGATATCTCGCGGCCCACACGCCGACCAACCGAGAACACGAACAGACGTTCTCCATTGCCACCCGCCTCCACCGCGGCGAACGACTCCACGAGGCCGAGTAGGCCACGGGTTTATATGTCCACGAAGCGAACGGTTCCGATATGCCCGAAGTCCACCTCGACGCCGAAACCGTAGAGAAACTCGACGGGCTCCGACGTGATGACGAGTCCTACGACGAACTCATCAACGAACTCATCAATATCTACGAGGCCGGCGAGCGCACCCTCGCCCACGGTGGCGACCACGTCAGTTCGGAATAACGGCGTCATTGCGGCTTGCAGTCCCGATTTCTCCCGATTCATTAGGCCGTCCAGCGACATGCTAGTCGCTGCGCTATCAGGGTATCGAAACCGCAAAAAACCGCTGAAGGGAGGACTCGTGCTCCCTACGGTCGCGTCTCGCTATTCTTCGTCGTCTTCGTCGACGTCCTCGAAGTCGGCGTCGACGAACTCCTCGTCGTCGCCGTCGGCACCGGCAGCGCCGCCGGGGCCAGCGCCACCGGGACCGGCACCGCCCATGCCACCCATGCCGCCCATACCGCCGGCACCACCAGCGCCCGCACCGGCGCCGCCTGCGCCGGCCTGGGCCTCCTGCTGGTACATCTGCTTGCCGATCTCTTGGAGGGCCTCCGAGAGGCTCTCGGTGGCCGCTTCGAGGGCCTCGGTGGCCGCTTCGAGTTCGTCGCTGTCGACCTCGGCGTACTCCTCGAGGGCTTCCTCGATGGCCTCGATTTCGGCCTCGATGTCCTCGCGGGTCTCCTCGTCGACCTGCTCTTCGTTCTCTTCGAGGAGGGTCTCGGCGCGCTGGACCGAGGATTCGGCATCGTTGCGGGCCTCGACGAACTCACGCCGCTTCTCGTCTTCTTCGGCGTGCTTTTCGGCTTCCTCCTGCATCTCCTCGATTTCCTCGTCGGAGAGGCCGACGCCGCCCTCGATGGTGATGTCCTCGCTGTTGCCGGAGCCTTTGTCCTCGGCTTCGACGTTGACGATACCGTTCTCGTCGATGTTGAACGTCACTTCAATCTGGGGCGTTCCGGCGGGCGCCGGCGGGATGCCGGTCAGCTGGAAAGCGCCGAGCAGTTCGTTCTCCTCGGCGATTTCGCGCTCGCCCTGGAAGACACGGATGTTGACCGAGGTCTGGTTGTCCGCGGCGGTCGTGAAGACCTTGGATTCCTCGGTCGGAATGGTCGTGTTCTTGTCGATGAGACGCTCGAAGATGCCGCCCTTGACCTCGATACCGAGGCTGAGGGGCGTCACGTCGAGCAGGACGATGTCGTCGACGTCGCCGGAGAGGACGCCACCCTGAATGGCCGCGCCGAGCGCGACGGCCTCGTCGGGATTGACGTTCTTCTTGGGTTCCTGACCGGCGAGGTCCTCGACTTTCTCTTGGACTTGCGGCATCCGCGTGGAGCCACCGACGAGGATGACCTCGTCGATGTCACCCTTGTCGTAGCCGGCGTCCTGAAGAGCCTGCTCCGTCGGGCCGACGGTCCGCTCGACGAGGTCCGAGGTGAGCGATTCGAACTTCGCGCGAGTGAGTTTCTCTTCGAGGTTGAGCGGGCCTTCGTCCGTCGCGGCGATGAACGGGAGGTTGATGGTGGTCTCCTTCCGCGAGGAGAGTTCGATTTTGGCCTCCTCGGCGGCGTCCTTCAGGCGCTGGAGGGCCTGCCGGTCGTCGCGGAGGTCGATGCCGTGTTCCTCCTCGAAGGAGTCAGCGAGGTAGTCGATGATGGCGTGGTCCCAGTCGTCGCCACCGAGGTCGTTGTCCCCGTTCGTGGCGACGACCTCGTAGACGCCCCCACCGAGGTCGAGAACGGAGACGTCGAAGGTCCCCCCACCGAGGTCGTAGACGAGCACGGTCTGGTCGGATTCGTCGTCGAGGCCGTAGGCCATCGCCGCCGCGGTCGGCTCGTTGACGATGCGTTCGACCTCGAAGCCGGCGATTTCGCCGGCGTCCTTGGTCGCCTGTCGCTGCTTGTCGTTGAAGTAGGCGGGAACCGTGATGACGGCCTTCTCGATATCGTCGCCGAGGTACTCCTCGGCGTCGTGTTTGATTTTCTGGAGAATCATCGCCGAAATCTGCTCGGGCGTGTAGTCCTCGCCCTCGATTTCGACGGTGTAGTCGTCCTCGCCCATGTGCCGCTTGATGGACTGGATGGTCCGCTCGGGGTTCTGGACGGCCTGGTTCTTCGCCGGTTTCCCGACGAGTCGCTCACCGTCGTCCGAGAACGCGACGACCGAGGGCGTGGTTCGCTCACCCTCGCTGTTTACGATAATCTCGGGGTCGCCACCCTCCATGACCGCGAAGGCGGAGTTGGTGGTACCGAGGTCGATACCGAGAATCTTGTTGCTCGCCATGTTGCCCGTAGATACCGGACTGAATCGGTTAAAAGTTGCTAGACACACCGACACAGGGCGCCGGCAGGAGTGCTCGTTCCGGTGGTTTTCGAACCTCCGACCGATCGAATCACCAAATATAAACAGAAGCGCAAAACAAGCCGTCAGAGCGTCCGTCCCGGCGGTTCCCGGCGGCGGAAACTGACCCTACTCCTCGGCGACGGTCACCTGCGCCGGACGCAGGACCTTGCCGGCCATCTCGTAGCCGGGCCGTTGCACGTCGTCGACGGTGCCGGCCGGCTGGTCGCTCTCCACGCGGAGCAGGACCTCGTGGCGCTGGGGGTCGACGTCCGTGCCCGGTTCGGGTTCGATGGGGTCGACGTTCTCGGAGGCGAGCACGTCGTCCAGTTGGCGGAAGGTCGCCTCGACACCTTCGCGGATGTCGGTGCCCTCGTCCTGTTCGAGCGCGCGCTTGAGGTTGTCCCGAACCTCTAGCAGTTCGGTCACGAGGTCCTCGGTGGCTCGCTGGCGTTCCTGCTCGCGGCGTTTCTCCTGTCGCTTCTTGTAGTTCTGGAACTCCGCTTGCTTGCGCTTGAGGCGGTCCTCGAAGTCCTCGCGCTCGGTGCGGGCCTCCTCCAGTTCCAGTTCGAGGTCGCCGACCGCCTCGCGGAGGGTCGCGATTTCCTCGGCGACTTCCTCGGGGTCGCTGTCGGCGACGTGTTCCTGTATCTCGCCGACGTCGACCGTTTCGACGTCGATATCGGCGTCGACACCGCCGAGGCTGACGTCCTCGTCGGCCGCTGCGTCGGCGTCGGCGCCGTTCTCGGAGTGTTCGACTCCCTGCTCCTCGGTCATACATGGAAAGAGCCGTTCGGCGCGTATAAGGATTGAGAAACCTCGCGTGCGGTGCCTCGACTCCCGGTCGCGGACCGCCGCTCGCCCGTCGGAGTTAAACCGTCGCGTCGCCGACTCCGTTTGTGGTCCGGCTTCGATACGACGACGGGACGATACGCGTCGACGGCGAGGGTGCCGACGCGCTCGATGGGCTGTCCTTCGTGACGGCCGACGAGCGCTCACAGAGCCGCCGCGCCCCCGCCTTCCGCTACCCGTTCGTCCGCGATACCTGTTACAACCGGAACCTCCCGGTCGACGACGCCGTCCTCGATACGCCGGACCTGCCCGCCCTCTCGACGGCCTACGAACTCCGCCCGTACCAGCAGGACGCCCTCGACGCCTGGCGCGGCGGCAACGACCGTGGCGTCGTCGAACTCCCGACCGGCAGCGGCAAGACCGTCCTCGCCATCGCGGCCATCGCCGTCCTCGAAACGCCGACGCTCGTGGTCGTCCCGACCATCGACCTGCTGGAGCAATGGCGCGGCGAACTCCAGGCCGAGTTCGGCGACAGGGCCGCCATCGGCCAGTTGGGCGGCGGCACTCAGCAGGTCGAACCCATCACTGTCACCACGTACGATTCGGCCTACCTCCGGGCCGACGAGTTGGGCGACCGCTTCGGCTTCCTGATCTTCGACGAGGTCCACCACCTCGGCGGCGAGGGCTACCGCGATATCGCCCGCCTGATGGCCGCACCCGCCCGCCTCGGCCTCACCGCGACCTTCGAGCGGCCCGACGGCGCCCACGAAGCCATCGAGGAACTCGTGGGGTCGGTCGTCTACGAGCGTTCGGCGGACGAACTGGCCGGCGACCACCTCGCCAACTACGCCATCAAGCGGCTCGAGGTCGACCTGACGCCCGAGGAACGCGAACGCTACGAGGAGCATCAGGGCACCTTCACCGACTACCTCGCCAAATCGAGCATCGAGCTCCGCAGCGGCAGCGACTATCAGGAACTCGTCAAACGCTCCGGGACCGACCCCGAAGCACGGGAGGCCCTGCTCGCCAAGCAGCATGCCCGCGAAGTGATGATGAACGCCGACCGGAAGGTCGAGAAACTGGCCGAGATTCTCGACAGACACGCCGAGGACCGCGTCATCATCTTTACGGCCTACACGGACCTCGTCTACGACCTCGCCGAGCGCTTCCTCATCCCACCGATTACGAACGAGACGGGCGCCGAGGAACGCCGCGAAATCCTCGACCGCTTCCGCCGCGGAGACTACTCGCGGGTCGTCACCGCCAACGTCCTCGACGAGGGCGTCGACGTCCCCGACGCCAACGTGGCCGTCGTCCTTTCGGGGTCCGGCAGCGAGCGGGAGTTCACCCAGCGACTCGGCCGGGTCCTCCGTCCCAAAAGCGACGGTGGGCGCGCCCTTCTGTATGAAGTCGTCACCAGCGAAACGGCCGAAGAGCGAGTGTCGCGCCGCCGACGGTAGCCGATAGCCCTTTTAAATATCCGGACGACTCGGAAGTATGGTCGACAGGTCGCTCTTCGTCAACCGGCGCGTTGCCGTCGCGTTCGTCCTTCAGGTTCTGGGCTACGCCGCGCTATTAGCGGTGTACCCACACAGCGAACTTTCGCCTGTCGTCGAGACGTTGCAGGCCGTCCCGACGATTCTCTTGATTCCCTTCGCGTTTCCCGCCATCCCGGCCTTTCTCCTGACCCTTGCGCTCGGCGGTATCCTCTCACTTATCGGCCTGTCACCACAGTCGCTGCCCGCTCTCCTGCTCGCCCGCGGCGACGTACTGTTCTTTATAAGCGCCTACGCTATCGGCGTCGCCAGCGCGTGGGCGAACCGCCGGGCCGATGAACTGCGGTAGGGAACGACCCCTAATCACATCCCAGAAGCCACCCAAGCCATCCCATGGGCGAGAAGACCACGGCGCTGAGCAAGCAGGAGGGGTGGCGAAGCGAGGGCTACGCTGCGCGGGTCCACTACGAGGGTGCGACCGAGCAGTACAGCATCGAATACTACGAGCCGACCGACCGCGTCATCTACTGGCGAGTCCGCGACGACGATGAGGCGGTGCCGGTCAGCCGAGATTCGGTGCCTGACCCGCTCCGACGGCGTATCCGTGAGGATCTGGCTGAGGTCGGTATCGACCCTGAGGTGGAAGGGGAGATGCTGTAACGCGAAGAAGGGGCCTTGCCGAAGCTAACACTCAATCGGATTTAAATAATCAAGCATCCGCCGAGCGGGGCGCTTGAAAAGCGCCCCCGAGGCGGTTCCCGCTGGCGACCGAAGGGAGCCAGCGTAGCGCCGACTGACTAACGCTCAGCCGACCGTAGGGAGGCTGAGCGGCTGGAAGGAGGGCGCATATTTTCACCACGTTTTTGCCGTCATCAGACCGCGACGCGGTCTGATTGCCCATCAGATTCCTGCGGAATCTGATGACCGCGGAGGCGGGTTCGGCGCCTCGCGCGCCGAACCGCCGGAGCGTGCAAAAAGTGGTTTTACTTGAACCGAAACGTCTCCAGGTTCTTCGGCGCGAAGGTTCGCATGTTGAACTCGTGGTAAAGCGCGGAAGAGAGGTCCTGCACGGAGGATTCGTCGCCGTGGACACACAGCACTTTCTCGGGCCGCGGGTTCATGGTGCGGACGAAGTTCATGAGGCCCTGCCGGTCGGCGTGACCGGAGAAGCCGTCGACGGTTTCGACGTTCATGTTGAGGGTGAGTTTGCCGCGGCTGCCGCCACGGTCGTCCATCGGAATCTCGTCCCAACCGTTCTGAATACGGCGGCCGAGGGTTCCCTGTGCCTGATAGCCGACGAAGGTCATCGTCGAGTCTTCCTCGCTGCCGAGATGCTGGAGCCACGACATGATGGGGCCGCCTTCGACCATCCCGGACGTCGAGAGGACGACACAGGGGCCGCCGTCGGCGACCTCCTGGCGTTCTTCCTCGCCGCCGTCGATGTGGTTGAACTGGTCGGCGAGGAAGGGGTTCTGGTCCTCGTGGAAGATGCGGTCCCGGAGGTCGTCACGGAGGTACTCGGGGTAGGTCGTGTGGATGGCCGTCGCCTCCCATATCATGCCGTCGAGGTGGACCGGGATTTCGGGGATTTCGCCTTTGCGCATGGCCTCTTCGAGGACGAGCATGATCTCCTGTGAGCGGCCGACGGCGAAGGCGGGAATGAGGACCTTGCCGCCGCGTTCGGCGGTCTCGCGGATGACCTTCTTGAGCTCCTCCTCGGAGTCCGTCTGGTCGGTTTGGTAGTCGTTTCGGCCGCCGTAGGTCGACTCCATGACCAGCGTCTCGACGCGGGGGAACTCGTTCGTCGCGCCGTTGAAGAGGCGCGTGTCGTCGTAGTGGATGTCACCGGAGAAGGCGACGTTGTAGAGGCCGTCGCCGATGTGGAAGTGGGTGACTGCGGAGCCGAGAATGTGGCCGGCGTTGTGGAAGGTGAGTTTGAGGTCCGGCGCGATGTCGGTGACGTCGCCGTACTCCAGCGGGATGCAGTGTTTGATGGCCTCCCGGACCTGTTCGGACTCGTAGGGCGGCGCGCGGCCCTCCTTGGCGGCGACGTCGAGGTAGTCCAGCGTCAGCAGGCCCATCAGGTCGCGGGTCGGCTCCGTACAGTAGATGGGGCCGTCGTAACCGTATTTAAAGAGGAGCGGGATGAGCGCGGAGTGGTCGAGGTGGGCGTGGGTGAGCACAACGGCGTCGATGTTCTGGGCGCCCGCGCCGAGGGCCTCGGGCACCTGCAGGTAGGGCACTTCGCCTTCGGCACCGGGCTTGTCACCGCAGTCGATGAGGACGCGCGTTTCGGGCGTGTTGAGGATGAAGGCGGCCCGACCGACCTCGCGGCAGCAGCCGAGGGTGGAGATGCGGACCCACTCGTCGTCGGACATCTCCTCGCGGTGAATCTGTCGACCGACGCGTTCGAGGATGTCCCGACGCTCGTCGCGTTCGTGCTTCAGGAAGTTCCGGACGTTCGAGACCGTCGAGGACTCGATGGGCGGCGTCCGGACGACTTCGGGCGTCCAGCCGACCTCCTGGGTAATCTCCCGGAGGGTCGACCCGTGGCGGCCGATGACCATGCCGGGCTTTTCGGCCTCGATGACGACTTCGCCGGTGTCGGCGTGGAAATCGAGGTCCGTGACGCCGGCTTCCTCGGGGATGACGGCTTCGACCTGCTCGCGGGCCTTCTCCGGTCGGGTGAGCACGTCGGGGTCCGGACGGACGGTGATTCGCTTGCGGAGTTTGGAGGCGAGGCGTCGAACGAGGTCGCCGTCTCCGGCGAACTTCTTGGGGTCGCGGGTGTAGACGACCAGTTCGGGCCCTTCGTATTTCACGTCCGAAATCGAGATGTCGCTCGGGACCTCGTCGGTGATCGTTTCCTTGATATCTTCGAGTTTCCGCTCTACTGCGCTCATATTAGAAATCCTTGGTTGTGGGCTTGCCGGCACTGCGGCGGACTGCTGTCGGCGCTCGCGGACGGACTGTCCGACGGTTGTTGTGACAGCAGGTCATGTGTTTCGACGTAAGGGTTACCTGTCGGCAGGTAACGACCGCGGGAGGTACCGGAAAACCCGCTCGTATTCGGTGCTTACCCACCACTCATATAAAATCCTTCGCAAACGGAAGTAGGATATGTACGTTACAGCCGATACCGTCGCCGACGAACACGAGTGGGTCCGAAGCCGCGAGCAGGTCCCGGCCCTGATAAACGACGTCCGAGGACGCCTCGGCCCGCTGTTCGATACCGAGGTCGGTGAGGTGACCGCCGCCGAATACCAGCAGGAAGTCGACGCCGTCTTCGCCGACGGCGACTGTGCGGTCAACGTCGCGGCGCTCTGTGGCCTGCTCCGGGAACTGGACTGTGAAGGTGATTACCCGGGCTTCGTCGTCGACGAGTTCCTCGGCCGGAAACTCGCCGCGACGATTGCGGGCGGCCAGCCGCTTGCCCTCCTCGCGGAGGCGACCTTCCACTTCGCGGACGTCCACACCCACGGCGAGGAAGGGGAGACGGCGGGCGCCGATGACCTCGATGCCGCACTCGCCGCGGGCTTTCAGACCCGGATGCCGGGCTGGGACTGGACCGCGACGGAAAGTCCTTTCTCGGTCGAGTAGCGAGGACGAAGGCCGGGGCCGACTGCGGCATGTCAACGCTGGCCGCTGAATGTAGACTTTTATCGGATGCTTCCGACCGACGCTCATGGAACGCGTCACTATCGAGGACGTCGAGGCCGAACCGCATCCGATGGGCGTCAACCGCGAGCGCCAACCGGTCACCGACGCCCTCGGCGCCGAGCACATGACGGCCGTCCACTACGAACTCGACCCGGGCGAGCAGTTCTCTGGCGGCCTGCACACCCACCACGACCAGGAGGAACTGTTCTACGTCATGGAAGGCACCGCCACCTTCGAATACGGGACCGACGGCGAGAAGACACCGGTCGAGGCGGGCGAAGTCATTCGATTCGAACCCGGTGAGTTCCAGTGCGGCCGGAACGAAAGCGACGAGCAGGTGGTCGGCCTCGCGCTCGCTGCGCCGGGAAGCCAGCACAACTGGGCGGACCTCGAATCCATGGCGCCCTGTCCGGAGTGCGACGAGGTGACGCCACACGGCGTCGAGGAACCCGACGAATCGTTCGTCATCTTCTGCAAGGAGTGCGGCAACGAGATGCGAATCGCCTGACTGAGGCCAGACACGCGGGAGACGACACGCATTTCAGACACGATACCGACCCTTCGGGGTATGAAGCGACGTGAGTTCCTCGCTGCGGCCGGCGCCGCCGCGGGAACTGCGCTGGCTGGTTGCCTCGGCGGTGCGACCGGGACGCTCGCCACGCGGATAACCCAGCAATCCGGCGACATCGACGACTTCGAAGCCTGTGTCGTCACGATTTCGGAACTCCGCGTCATGACGGGAACGACCGAGGGCGGCACGGCGACCGGAAGCGGACAGACTGCCCAGACCGAAATCCCGACCGTCGAAGGCGAACAGGCCTACGAGGTGGCCGATGCCGAAATCGACCTCGTGCAGGTTCGGGACGGCAACACCGCGCTCATCGACGAGCGGGAACTGGAGACGGGCGACTACCAGTACCTGAAACTGCTGGTCTCGAACGTCGACGCGACGCTCGGGGACGGGAGCGAGGCGGACGTGCAGATGCCGAACGGCGCCCCCCTGAAATTCGACGCGCCGTTCGAAATCCGGGAGAGCACGCGGACGGTCTTTACGGCGAACTTCGCGCCCGTCAAGCGTGACCAGCAGGACGGCTACGTGCTCCGACCGGTCGCCGACGCTGTCGGCGTCTCCTACGAGGAATAACGCGTCCGGCACCGATATCGCAGTTTTTGCGTCAAGTGGCCAGCAGGCATATGAGTCGCTGGAGCGAAACATGTCGTATATGAGACGACGAGATTACCTCGTAGCAACCGGTAGTGCCGTGGCCGTATCGGCCTTCGCCGGATGTATGGGCGGTAACGGCGGCGATGACGGCAACGGCGGAAACGACAGCGGCCTCCTCGCCACGCGCGTGACAGACCAACCCGGCGACATCGACGACTTCGAATCCTGTGTCGTCACCATCACTGCGATTCGCCTCAAGCCTGCCGAGGGAGACGACGAAGGCACCGAAGAGGAAGACACAGAGGGAACTGCCGACGAGACGGCGACGCCGGAAGAAACGCCGACGGAATCCGAAGGCACCGAGACCGAAGGCGACGACGAGGCCGAGGACGAAGTCGTCTACGAGGTCGACGACGTCGAGGCCGACCTCGTGGAACTGCAGGACGGAAACACGAAACTCGTCGACGAGCGGGAAATCGAGACTGGCGAGTACGAGTACATGAAACTGACCGTCAGCGAGGTCAACGGGACGCTCAAGGACGGCGGCGAGACCGAGGTTGACACGCCCGGCAACGCGCCGCTGAAGTTCAACGAGTCCTTCGAGATTCGTGCGAACACGCGGACGGTCTTCACCGCGGACTTCACGCCGGTCAAGCGGGGCCAGCAGAACAGCTACATCCTCCAGCCGGTCGCCTCCGGCGTCGAGGTTAGCTACGAGGACGTCGAAACCGACGACGGGACCGAGAACGGCACCGACCAGCAGACCGAAACGCCGACCGAAGCGTAACTCGCTCCCGCCTCCGCGCTCGCGTTCTTTCGTCGAAAGGCAAGGCCTGTAAGCCAGCCGTGGCTACCGGCGGCTATGCCATCTCGTCGCGGTTCGTTCGGTGCGGGTGCCCGCGCCGTCGTGCCCGTTCTTCTCGGCGTCATCCCCTTCGGCCTCGTCGCCGGGGCCGCGGCGGTCCGTGCGGGCCTTTCCGGGCTGGAGGCCGTCGGCCTGTCGGTCATCGTCTTCGCCGGTGCCTCACAGTTGGCGGCCATCGAACTGTTCGGGCAGGACGCCCACGCCGCCGTCATCGTCGCCACGGCGCTTGTCATCAACCTTCGGATGACGATGTACAGCGCCTCGCTAGCGCCGCATTTCCGTGGGCTTTCGACCCGACTGCGTGCGGGGCTGGCCTACCTGTTGACCGATCAGGCCTACGCCCTCTCGGTGGCCCGCTTTCGGACCGACGAGGACGTCGACCGGGCCTGGTTTTATCTGGGGGCGGCCGCGCCGATATGGGTGGTCTGGGTTATCTGTACCGTCATCGGTATCCTCGTCGGCGCGCGAGTGCCCGACTCGCTGCCGCTGGAGTTCGCCGTTCCGCTGACCTTCCTCGCACTTCTGGTGCCGACGATTACCGACTCGCCGAGTGCGCTCGCGGCGGCCATCGGCGGCACGGCGGCGACGCTCGGTGCCGGCCTGCCGCTGAACCTCGGCCTGATTACGGGCGCCGTCGTCGGCGTCTTCGCCGGCCTGCTCATCGAAACGGGGTGGCAGCGATGACCGCCGTCTGGCCGGCCATCGTCGCTATCGGGGTCGGAACGTTCCTGATTCGGTTTTCCTTCCTCTTTCTCTTCGAGTACGTCTCGGAGGTACCCGAGAGCATCGAGCGGGCGCTTCGGTTCGTCCCGCCGGCGGTGTTGGCGGCGCTCGTCGTCCCCGCCGTCGTCATGGTCGATGGCTCGCTGGCCATCGCTGTCGGCAACGAGCGTCTCATCGCGGCTGGAATCGCCGCCATCGTCGCCTGGCGCACCGAGAACATTTTCGCCACCATCGCCGTCGGGATGGTCGCGCTGGTCGCTCTCCAGAGCCTTATTTAGCCTCTGTGGGGTCTGGCCCCCCGAGTTCGGGTTTCGCTATAGTTCGGGGGGACCGGGTCGGCATCCAGTAATAAACTAATACTGGTTACGTACTGGACGAATGTAAGACGTTATTATTACGTTCTTGCCCTCCAGATCGTTCGTATGGACGCGTTCCGCCGTCGGCCGCACCAGCAACTCTCGCGGGCGGTCGCCAAGACGCTCGGCTATCGCTTCTTCATGGTGTGTATCACCGTCGCCGTCGCCTTCCTCGTCGTCGGTGACGTCGGGGACGCACTGAGTATCGGCCTCGTCGCCAACGTCGTGAAGACGGGGACCTACTTCGTCTACGAGCGGGCGTGGGACCACATCGACTGGGGCGTCTAAGGGGTCGTCTCCCCACGCCACCCGTTCCCGACGATACGCCGGGTTTAATACTCGCCTGCGGGACGTTTGTGGTATGAGCGACGAATCGGGGACACAGGAACTCGGCATCACCGAGTCCAAGGAGCACAGTCCCGGCGAGTGGTACGCGGAAGTCGTCCAGAAGGCCGGTCTCGCGGATTACGCCCCCATGGGCGGCTTTATCGTCACCCGTCCGCGCGGCTACGCGCTGTGGGAGCGCCTGCAGGACCACCTCGACGGCTGGTTCAAGGAGACGGGCGTCCAGAACACCTACTTCCCGATGTTCATCCCCGAGAGCTATCTCGAACGGGAGAAGGACATCGTCGAAGGGTTCGACCCCGAAGTGGCGTGGGTGACCCACGGCGGCCACGACGAACTCGACGAGCGGCTCGCCGTCCGGCCCACAAGCGAGTCCATCATCACGCCCTTTATCGCCGAGTGGGTCCGCAGCCACCGTGACCTCCCGATGCGGCTGAACCAGTGGTGTTCGGTCGTCCGGTGGGAGGCCACCGAGACCAAGCCCTTCTTCCGGACCAAGGAGTTCCTCTGGCAGGAGGGCCACACCGCCCACGCCGACGAGGAAGGCGCCTGGGAGGAGACGATGACCCGCCTCGGTCAGTACGAACGGCTCTACGAGGAGGTCATGGCCATTCCCGGGATGACGGGTCGCAAGCCCGAACACGACAAGTTCCCCGGTGCCGACACCACGACGACCATCGAGGCGCTGATGCCCGACGGCAAGTCCGTGCAGGCCGGCACCTCCCACTACCTCGGGACCTCCTTCGCGGAGGCCTTCGACATCGAGTACACCGACGAGGACGAAAACGAACGGCTCGCCCACACCACCTCGTGGGGCCTCTCGTGGCGCGCACTCGGCGCGCTCATCATGACTCACTCCGACGACCAGGGACTGGTCATCCCGCCCAAACTCGCGCCCACGCAGGTCGTCATCGTCCCCATCTGGCAGGCCGACACCGAGGAGAAAGTCAAGGAGTACGCCGCCGACCTCGCCGCCGAACTCGACGAGGAGTTCCGGGTCGAGTTGGACGACCGCGACGAGCGGAATCCCGGCTTCAAGTTCAACGAACACGAACTCAACGGCGTTCCCCTCCGCATCGAAATCGGCCCCAACGAGGTCGACGACGAGGAGGCCACGCTGGTCCACCGTCCCGACGGCGAGAACGAGGTCGCCGACCGCGAGGGCATCACCGAATCCGTTCAGGACGCCCTCGATACGGTCTACGCCAAACTCTACGCCGACGCCGAGGAGACCCTCGAAAACAACATCCGCGAGGCCCACGGCCGCGGCGAAATCCTCGGCACGCTCGGCAAGCACGGCGGCTACGTCAAGACCGGTTGGTGCGGCGACGAGGACTGCGAAGCCGAAATCAAGGACCAGATCGCCGCCGAAATCGTGATGCTCCCCCTCGAAGAGGACTACGACCCCGTCCACGACACCTGCGGCGTCTGCGGTGAGGACGCCGAGGAGACGGCGTACTTCGCGAAGAGTTACTAAAGCCCACTTTTGCACGTTCGGTGCGGCTTCGCCGCGCCTTGCAGTCATCAGATTCCCGCGGAATCTGATGGGCAATTAGACCGCTACGCGGTCTAATGACGGCAAAAACGTGGGAAAAATATTCGCGCGTTACTCCTTTCGCGCGGATGCTCCGATGTTCCTTTATTAATCGGCCACCGCCCATCGATAGCGGAGGATGTTGTAGCAGTCGGAATTTCGGTATTACTGGGTACTGAGTATCGAATATGAGCGGTTCGTTGGCTCTCCGTCGCTATCGCCCGTCTGACCACGAGCGGGTGCTGGAGCTTCACGAGGCGGCGATGCGGGACGTAGGCGCGTACGTGGACGGAGTTCCAGAACCAGACCTCGACGATATCGAGGGGGCGTACTTCGATTCGGGCGGCGAGTTCCTCGTGGGCACCGTTGACGGCGATATCGTCGCGATGGGCGCGTTCCGACCCGCGGAGGGGTATATAAGCGAATTTCTCGATGGCCTCTCGAATCCGGCGGAACTCAAGCGAATGCGGGTCGACCCAACCCACCAGCGTCGGGGGTATGGACGGCGAGTGTACGAAGAACTGGAGCAGCGGGCACGAAACCGGGGGTTCGACGAGTTCGTCCTCGATACCATGCCCGTCCAGACTGCTGCACGGGCGTTCTACGAATCGGCGGGGTTCGAGCAGGTTCGACGCGAACGCCTCGAACACGACGGCGACACGTTCACCCTTCTGTTCTATCGGCGGCCGCTGGGCGAGGAGTAAGACCCGACGCATGCAGGCGGATTCGGTCGTCTAATGGTCGTCACTCAACCACACACTCTTTGCCTTAAATTACCTTATATGGGGTAAACCCACCATTAGTCTTTGAGGGGAAGCCTCTTATTCCGGTATCGGGCAAGCACAGGTAATGCCTGAGCGAACCGACTCTTCTGCGGGGACGGCCGGCCTCGCGGACCCTGACGACTACCGCGCCAACTGTGGGGTAGGCGTCGTCATGGACCTCGACGGCGGCCGGTCCCACGAGACGGTCGACGATAGCCTCGAACTACTGGAGAACCTCGAACACCGCGGCACCACCGGCGCCGACGAGAACACCGGCGACGGCGCGGGCATCCTCTTCCAGATGCCCCACGAGTTCTTCGCCGATGAAATCGACGGGCTTCCGGACCGCGGCGAGTACGCCGTCGGCTCCATCTTCATGCCGAAGGACCCCGACGCCGCCGCCCACCTGCAGGACATCGTCGAGGACGTCCTCGCGGACCACGGCCTCGACGTCTTCGCGTGGCGCGAAGTCCCGACCGAAAACGACTCCCTCGGCGAGACGGCTGCCGAATCCGAACCCGCCGTCGTCCAGTGTTTCGTCCGCTCCGAACTGGACGAGGACGCCTTCGACCGCGCGCTCTACGTCGGCCGCCGCGACCTCGAAAAGACCGTCGAGGACCGCCGTCCCGACGGCTACGCTCGCTTCTATATCTGCTCGCTGGACCGCGACACGCTCGTTTATAAAGGTCTGCTGACGGCCGAGCAACTGCCGGCGTACTACCCCGAACTCTCCGACGAACGCTTCAAGTCGACCTTCGCGATGGTCCACGCCCGGTTCTCGACGAACACCCTCGGCGCGTGGCATCTCGCCCACCCCTACCGCAACATCATCCACAACGGCGAGTTCAACACGATTCAGGGGAACATCAACTGGATGCGGGCCCGCGAGGACGACCTCGAACACCCCGAGTTCGGCGACGATATCGACACCCTCCGCCCGATTATCAACGACCCCGAACAGTCCGACACCGCGAGCGTCGACAACGCCCTCGAACTCCTGATGGAAGGCGGCCGCGACATGCCGCATGCCCTCCGAATGTTAATCCCCGAGGCCTGGCGCGGCGAGGCCAACCGCGTCCCCGAGGACCGACGCGAGTGGTACGACTACCACGCCTCGCTGGTCGAACCGTGGGACGGTCCCGCCCTCGTCGCGGCGACCGACGGCGAACGCATCGGTGCCGTGCTGGACCGGAACGGCCTCCGACCCTGCCGGTACGACGTGACGACCGACGACCGACTCATCATGGCCAGCGAGGCCGGCGCGCTGGAACCCGATTTCGGCGACATCAAACGCCGTGACCGCCTCCAGCCCGGCCAGCTGTTCGTCGCCGACCCCAACGAGGGACGGGTCATCCCTGACGACGAGATCTTCGACGAACTCGTCGACGAGAAGTACGCCGACTGGGTCGACCAGGAACAGGTCGACATCGACGATATCGCGGATGCCGACGATGCCCTGCCGGAGGGAGACGTCACGGAACTCCGCTCGCATCAGGCGCTGTACGGCTACACCCACGACGAGATGGACCACCTCATCGAGCCGATGGCCCGCGACGGCAAGGACCCTGTCGGGTCGATGGGCGACGACACGCCGCTTTCCGTCCTCTCGCAGTTCAACCGCCCGCTCTTTACGTACTTCAAACAGCTCTTCGCGCAGGTCACCAACCCGCCGCTTGACTACATCCGCGAGGAACTGGTCACCTCTCTGGAGTCCCGCCTCGGCTTCCAGCGCAACCTGCTCGACGAGACGCCGGAACACGCCCGGCAACTCGTCGTCGACTCGCCGGTACTGACCGACGCGAAGACGAAATCCATCAAGGACCTCGACGGTGAGGGCGGCCTCTCCTCGGCGGTCGTCGATATCACCTTCGACCCCGAGACGGACCTCGAAACCGCCGTCGAGAACGTCCGCGAGGAAGCCACCCGGACCGCACGGGAACACGATATCCTCGTGCTTTCGGACCGCGCGGCCGGCGAGGATGCCATCCCGATTCCGGCGCTGCTGGCGACCGGCGGCGTCCACCATCACCTCGTCCGAAACGGGCTTCGGAACCACGTCGGCCTCGTCCTCGAATCGGGTGACCCGCGTGCGGTCCACCACGTCGCCACCTGCATCGGCTACGGTGCCGGCGCTGTCAACCCCTACCTCGCCTACGAGTCCATCACGGACCTCGTTGCCGGCCCCGACGGTGCCGACGAAAACGCGGCCGTTCAGGCCTACATCAAGGCCGTCGAGGACGGCCTGCTGAAGACGATGGCCAAGATGGGTATCTCGACGGTCGAATCCTATCAGGGCGCCCAGATTTTCGAGGCAGTCGGCCTCGATTCGGAGTTCGTCGCCGAATACTTCGAGGGCACCACCGCCCGAACCGAAGGCATCGACATCGAGGACATCGAGGAAGACCTGAAACGCCGCTACGAGGTCGCCTTCGGCGACGACCCGGACCTCGAAATGCAGGGCGAGTACGAACACCGCTCCTCGGGCATGTTCCACGAGTGGAACCCCGAGTCGGTCGGCACGCTCCAGAAGGCCGTCCGACAGGGCGACTACGAGCAGTACCAGGAGTTCGCCTCGATGATGAACGACCAGCAGGAGAACCTCCAGAGCCTTCGGGGCCTGCTGGAGTTCGATTCGGACCGCGACCCGGTCGACATCGACGAGGTCGAACCCGTCGAAGACATCGTCAAACGGTTCTCGACGGCCGCGATGAGTCTCGGGAGCCTCTCGCCGGAAGCCCACGAGAACAACTCCATCGCGATGAACCGCCTCGGCGGCAAGTCCAACACCGGTGAGGGCGGCGAACCGCCCGAACGGTTCAACACCGAAAAGGAGTGTACCGTCAAGCAGGTCGCCTCCGGTCGCTTCGGCGTCACCTCGGATTACCTCACCAACGCCGACGAGATTCAAATCAAGATGGCACAGGGCTCCAAGCCCGGCGAGGGCGGCCACCTGCCCGGCCGGAAGGTCAACGAGATGATCGCCCACGTCCGCTACTCGACGCCGGGTGTCGGTCTCATCTCGCCGCCGCCGCTGCACGACATCTACTCCATCGAGGACCTCAAACAGCTCATCCACGACCTGAAGGCCGCCAACCCGGACGCGGACATCAACGTCAAACTGGTCTCGGAGGCCGGCATCGGGACGATTGCGGCCGGCGTCGCGAAGGCCAACGCCGACGTGGTCCACATCTCGGGCCACTCCGGCGGCACCGGCGCCTCACCCAAAACGTCCATCAAGAACGCCGGCCTGCCGTGGGAACTCGGCCTCGCCGAAGCCAACCAGATGCTCCGGTCGACGGACCTGCGCTCCCGCATCCGCGTCACCGTCGACGGCGGGATGAAGACCGGCTACGACGTCGCCGTCGGCGCCCTGCTCGGCGCCGAGGAGTACGTCTTCGGGACCGCGCCGCTGGTGACTTCTGGCTGTGTGATGGCCCGGCAGTGCCACGAGAACACCTGTCCGGTCGGCGTCGCCACCCAGGACGAGGACCTCCGGAGTCGCTTCCCCGGCGAACCTCAGCACGTCATCAACTACATGACGTTCATCGCGCAGGAACTGCGCGAAATCATGGCTGACCTCGGCTACACGAGCGTCGAGGAGATGATTGGACGCGTCGACGCCCTCAAACAGCGTGAGGACGTCGAACAGGAGAAGGCCAAGAAACTCGACCTCTCGTCGATTCTCGCGGAACCCGCCGGCGACCAGCGCACCAAGACCGAACCGCAGACCCACGAAATCGACGAGGCGCTGGACTGGGACCTCATCGACGAGGCCGAGGACGCCATCGAGCACGGCGACCCCGTCCATCTGGACCGCGACATCTCGAACAACCACCGCGCGGTCGGCGCCACGCTCTCGAACCGCATCTCGAAGGCCCACGGCACCGAGGGTCTGCCCTCGGATACCATCACCGTCGACTTCGGCGGCACGGCCGGCCAGAGTTTCGGCGCCTTCCTGCAGGACGGCGTCACCCTCCAGTTGACCGGCACCGCCAACGACTACGTCGGCAAGGGGCTGTCGGGCGGCAAACTCGTCGTGAACACGCCGAACGACGCTCCCTACGAACCCGAGAAGAACATCCTCGTCGGCAACGTCGCCCTCTACGGTGCGACGCAGGGCGAGGCCTACATCAACGGCATGGCCGGCGAGCGCTTCGGCGTCCGCAACTCTGGTGTCAAGGCCGTCGTCGAATCGGTCGGCGACCACGGCTGTGAGTACATGACCGGCGGCGTCGTCGCCTGCCTCGGCGAGACGGGCAAGAACTTCGCCGCGGGCATGTCCGGTGGTGTCGCCTACGTCCTCGACCGCGAGGGCGACTTCGAACAGAAGGTCAACTACGGCATGGTCTCGACCTCGCAGGAACTCGACCAGAAGGACCGCGAGATGCTCCGCCGTCTCATCGAGAACCACGTCGCCTACACCGATTCGGACCGCGCCGAATACATCCTCGACAACTGGGAGGAGGAAGTCGAGAAGTTCGTCAAGGTGCTGCCCGATGCCTACGCGGAAATCATCGAGGACCGCGAGGAGGCGGACGTCCGCAACGACCTCCCCGAAAGCGCGACGCCCGAGGCCGAAACCGACGCGGCCGGGCACGTAGCGAGCGACGACTAACAACCACGTTCTACACCGAACTTTTTGCACGGGTCGGCTTCGCCGACCCGGCAAAAACTTCGATGAAAAAGACACTTCGACCCTCCCTACGGTCGGGTCTCGGTCCCGCGCCTCACTTCGTTCGTCGCGGTGAACCGCTCGCGCCCTGCGGGCGCTCGCGGACATCATTATTTTTTGCTGAGGTAGCCGGCACGAGAACTCAGGTTCGGCCAGCGGATACAGGAACGGAGGTTAGCATCCGCCGAGTGGGGCCTTCGAAGAAGGCCCTCGAGGCGGTTCCCCGGACAAGGGCGTCTCCGGCGCCCGCAGTCCGGTAGCGCCGACTGACTAACGCGAGCCGAAGGCTCGCGGCTGGAAGGAGGCGCGCATATTTTCACCACGTTTTTGCCGCGGAGCCGGGTCTGGCGCCGTAGCGCGCCAGACCGGCGGAGCGTGCAAAAAGTGGGTTCGTTTGGACGGATTTGTCAGAACCTTTTGTAGGGGTTCGGGTTACCTCAGCGTGTGAGTCTCAAGCATGAGTGAAGACCCATTCGACGGGTCGCCGGTCTCTCGCCGGCGATTCATGGCGCTATCGGCAGCCACGGGCGCGGCGCTGACGCTCCCGGCGAACGCGACGGCGGATGCGAGTTCGCCCGCGTTCACGACGGAGTATCAGTACGTCCTGAACCACACGCCGGAGGACCACGCGGTCCCGACGCTGGTACGCTTCTCGGACCCGAGCGGCACGACCGCGATGGAGGGGGCCCTCGACAAGGAGGTCCATACGACGACCAGCCCTGAACCGGCGGGCTACGCGCAGGTGACGACCGCCGAAGCCCAGATGCTGGCGGACCTGCCGAACGCCAGCGAGTTTCAGTTCGCACCGGGGTCGAATCCCTTCTGGCGAATCGGCTACTACCCGATGGGCGTTTTCCCGGAACCGCGACGTTCGGTGGACTACATCGGTTTCGAGCAACTGAAGGACGGCCTCAACGTGCTCGAAGAACGGTATCCGGACAAGATTCGGGTCAAGCGAGTCGGTCAGTCGCCGGGCCACCACAACAACGTCACCGACCGCCCCGACCCCAAGGGGATGTACGTCGCCGAGTTGACGAACTTCGATTCGGAGACGGACTTCGAGGACAAGGAGAAGGTGTTCTTCTCCTGTTCGCTGCACGGGTTGGAGATGGCCGGTCGGGAGACGGGCGCTCGCGTGCTCGAAAACGCGGCCCGTGGCTCCGAACCGGACGTCGACGGCAGCGACGCGAAACTCGAACCGCTGCTGGACGACGTCGTCGTCATCATCGGCTTTACGAACCCCGACGGCTGGGCGGTCCGCAACCCGCAGTACGATTCCGGGTGGCAGGTCGGTGGTCCGGGTACCGGAACGCCACGAGCGCCCGCCGCACCGCTGTACGAGCGCGGGAACGCGGAGGTGTTCGATACGAACCGCCAGTACCCCGCTGTGGGGTACATCAACCCCGCCCACTATCCGGCGGCCCCCGCGAATTACGAGGGCGACGAGCCGGGGTTCGTCAACGAGAAGGTGCCGGACGCCAAGGCCTTCGTCGACTACTTCCAGGATTACGAGAACCTCAACTACGGTGCCGACCTCCACGGCGGTCCCGTCTTCAACAATTTCGTGTTGGGGCTCATCTCGCAGGACCAGTTCAACACGCGGGAACTCCACGAGGTCTACGAGATGTGTCGCAACATCAACGAGACGCTTGCGTCGGCCCTTAGCACGTGGGAAACCGTCGGTCAGGCGCGGGTCGACCTCGTGGGGGACCAGCAGTTCTCCCCGGTCCTGTTCGGCGTCGTCCCCGAGAGCGCCTTCGACTACGCCACCATCTACGACACCATCGGCTACACGGTGTCGGGCGCGTTCCTCGACTGGATGGCCCACCCCGAGCCCATCGGCCTCGACATGACGACGCTGGACTTCGAGATGTCGTTCAACCACATGCTCGGAGGGAACGTCTACAACCCCGAACTGTTCGAGATGGAGGTCACGGGCTATCGCGCGGCCATCCGAACCATCACCCAGTTCGCCGTCAACAACACCGACACGCCGACGACCGACGAGGAGTTCAGCACCGAAACAAAGACCAGCGGCGATACGGTCGCCTACATCACGACCGGCGAGGTCGGGTCCAGCGAGGACGCACTCCGACGGACCGACGGACAGCTCGATTTCGACTACGAGGGAACCGAGTTCTACGAGACCAGCGAAGAGGGCGAACTCGCTGCCGACCTGACGGAGTTCACCTTCGACGTCGAGCGGACGGACATCCATAGCATGGGTGTCCACCTCCACGGGGAGGGCATCGTTGCGGACCTCGACTTAGTCTCGCCGTCCGGCGAAACGGTCTACGAGTTCGAGGGCGTCACCGACGAACGTGTCGGCGGGAAATGCTGCGGCCTGCCGGAGTTCACGGTTAGCGACCCGGAACCGGGAACGTGGTCGCTCCAGATCGCCAACTATCAGGATGCCGGACAAATCGTCGAAATGCAACGCTGGACGCTGGCCGCTCAGGGCGCGCCCGACCCCACGCAGGCCTGGGGCAGCGAGGGATACGAACAGGCGCCCTACGACGTGACTCCCTTCGAGTTCTTCAAGGACTACGAATCCGCCGAAAAGCGTGGCAACCTGCGGAACTTCATCAGGGACGGCGGCTCGGTCGAGCCGGTCACCGTCGACGAGGTCCGGAGCGGCAAACTCGCCGACGAGAACTACGACCACGCGGTCCTCATCCACGACTACGTCTCGCCGAAAAAGCGTATCTCCGGCGGGACCGACAATCAGATGGGAGACATTACCGGAAACGCGTCCGGCGATGTCGTCGACGATTACACCGACGCGCTCGATGACTTCGTCGACAGCGGCGGGAACCTCGTCGTGACCGACACGGGGACGTACGTCCTGCCGGAACTCGACAACGAACTCCTCGATGGGTCGAAAATCAACCGCGAAAGCGACGTCGAGCGGCAGTTCCTCGACGTGGCCCGCTTCACGAGCAAGAACCTCGACCATCCGCTGTTCGACAAGCACGTTCGGGAGATACAGAACCAGCTCTGGAAGGTCCAGCCGCTGGGCTATCAGGTGACCGGCGAGGCACCGATGGACCTCGTCAGCGAGGCGGCTTTCACCGGCGCCGCCACCGACGACGGCGTCGCCTCCATCGCCGGCCGGACGAACAGTCTGGTCGCCGCCGGTTCGATTACCGAGGCCGAGGATTCGGGCCGCGGCATCCACTACATCTCCTCGCTGCTGCCACCGGCCTGGCAGGCGAACCTGCACCCGTTCGGCCTCCAGAACTACACCGTGACGTTCCTCGGCAACATCCTGCTCACTTCGGCGCTCGGCTTCGAGCAGGTCCGGACGGCGGGCGATACGAAACGTCGGTACGGACGCACCGACGGGTGGAACGTCGGCGGCAGCGACCCCACCGACGACCTCACCGCCAGCGGGTCCCGGACGGTCGACAGTAGCGTCGTTACGGGCGAGCAGGCCCACCGGGTCGAACTCACGGTCTCGAACCTCAGCGAGGACGCGGTCATTCGCGACCAGTTCCCCGACGGTTGGGACCTCCTGCCGTGGGCCCAGGGCACGGAAGTCGACGATGGCGTCGTCGAGTTCAGATACAGTGACGACTCTCGGGCCGTTCCGGCCGACGAGGTCGACGGTGGCGACGAGTCGGTCACCTTCACCTACTTCGTCGAACCGCCGGGCGGCGTCCAGAACTCCAACGTCGCGAGCTACGGCCCCGCAATCGCCAAGGTCGGCGAGGAGACGGCTAACTTCGCCGGACAGGACGACGTCGTCTTCGTCGGTGTCGACACATAGCCGCCGATAGCCGACTGGCCGAACCGTCCCCTTTTTCGCCGGCCGGCCCGCAGGCGGTGGTATGAGCGACCACGTCTTCGTTATCGGCGGCACGCGATTCATCGGCCGACACACCGTCGAGGAGTTCCTCGATGCGGGCTACGAGGTCACGATTTTCAATCGCGGCAACCACGACAACCCTTTCGCAGACGACGGCCGCGTCGCCCACATCGAGGGCGACCGGACCAACGAGGGTGACCTCCGACGTGCGGGCCTCGATGTCGCCCCCGACGTCGTCGTCGACTGTGTGGCCTACCAGCCGCGGGACGTTCACGCCGCGACGGACATCTTCAGCGACGTGGACGCCTACGTCTACATCTCCTCGGGGGCGTCCTACGGCGAGGAGCGAATCCCGAAACGGGAGGGCGAAACCGAACTCAATGACTGTTCGCCGGAGGAGGCCATCGACGACACGATGGAGACCTACGGCGCCCGGAAGGCAGAGGGCGACCGCGCGGTCTTTTCGGCCGCCGACCGCGGCGTCAACGCGATGGCCGTCCGGCCGCCGGTCGTCTACGGCCCCCACGATTACACCGAGCGCTTCGACTACTGGATCGACCGTGTCGATAACCACGACACTGTCGTCGTACCTGGCGATGGGACGAACCTCTGGCATCTCGTCTACGTGAAGGACGTCGCCAGCGCGCTGCGAACGGTCGCCGAGGAGGGCACGCCCGGCGAGGCCTACAACGTCGGTGACGGCCACGCGCCCGTGCTGGGTGAGTGGGTCGACCTGATTGCGGATGCGTGTGACACCGACGTCGAGACGGTGTTCGCCAGCGAGCGGGAACTCGGGACCGTCGACCTCTCGCTGGACGATTTCCCTATCTATCGTGACTACCCGCACCTGCTGGAGACGAACAAACTCCGGTCGCTCGGTTGGGAATCGACCGACCACGAGGAGGCGCTGGCCGAAACGGTCGCCGAGCATCGCGAATCCGAGCGAACGGGCCGGGAGAACGGCCCGGACCGCGAGGCCGAGGAGCGACTGCTCGACGTGCTGGGAACGGTGCAGTAGGCGGACCGCTTCCGGCCGACCGCCCGAGGCCAAACGGTTTTACCCCGGCGTTGCGCACTCCCCGGTATGTTCAGCAAATCGACGTGGATTCGCCTCCCGCGGAGCGTCGTGGTCGGCCACGGCGTGCTGGACCGGGCGGTCGAAGTCGTCGACGAACTCTATCTCGACGGGCGACCGCTCATCGTCACCAGCCCCACGCCGGAGGAACTCGCGGCCGACCGCCTCGTGGATGATTTCGAGGCGGCCGGCTTCGAACCGGCAGTTGCCATCGTCGAGGAGGCCTCCTTTTCGGCCGTCGAAGACGTCCTCGAAGCCGCCGACGAAATCGATGCGGGCTACCTCATCGGCCTCGGCGGCGGCAAGCCCATCGACATCGCGAAGATGGCCGCCGACGAACTGAACTGCGGGTTCGTCTCGGTACCGACCGCGGCCAGCCACGACGGCATCGTTTCGGGTCGAGGGTCGGTCCCCGAGGGCGATACCCGCCACTCCGTTGCGGCCCATCCGCCGCTTGCGGTCATCGCGGATACCGAACTCATCGCCAACGCGCCGTGGCGGCTGACGACCGCCGGCTGTGCCGACATCATCTCGAATTACACCGCGGTCAAAGACTGGCAACTCGCCCATCGGCTGAAGAACGTCGAATACAGCGAGTACGCGGGCGCGCTCGCACAGATGACCGCCGAGATGCTCGTCGAGCGCTCGGATTCCATCAAGCGCGGCCTCGAAGAGTCGGCGTGGGTCGTCGTGAAAGCGCTCGTCTCCTCGGGCGTCGCGATGTCGATTGCGGGGTCCTCGCGGCCGGCCTCGGGCGCGGAACACCTCA
This sequence comes from Natronomonas halophila, assembly GCF_013391085.1. NCBI lineage: Archaea > Methanobacteriati > Methanobacteriota > Halobacteria > Halobacteriales > Natronomonadaceae > Natronomonas > Natronomonas halophila. The sequence continues at coordinate 2,521,808 of NZ_CP058334.1, forward strand.
TCTCACACCAACTGGACCGTATCGCGCCCGGGGAGGCCCTCCACGGCCATCAGGTCGGTATCGCCTCCGTCGTCACCGAATACCTCCACAGCGGCGAGGGCGGCGAGTGGAAGCAGGTCAAGCAGGCGCTGGCCAGTATCGACGCGCCGACGACGGCCAGCCAACTCGGCATCGACGACGAACAGTTCATCGAGGCGATGACGACGGCCCACGAGATTCGGGACCGCTATACGATTCTCGGCGACGGTATCGAGGAGGACGCCGCCATCGAGGCGGCGACGACGACCGGCGTCCTCTAACCTCCGTCGCGTGGTTTAACGGCCCCTTCGAGTCCAGGGGCCCCGTGAATAATAGAACGGGTTTATCAGTCCGAACGACATGGTGGGGTGTATGTCCGGTCGGCACCCTTCCGATGACGTCGCTGCCTATCTCGGCGCGCTCTACGAGCGCCACGACGGCTTCGACGTAACCCAGACCACCGTCAGCGTCGGCGCCGACGAGTTCGCCGAGATGAAAGAAGGCGGTGACATCGCCCGCGTTCGGGCCCGAATCGAGGGTCCAGACGGCTTGCTCGCAGTCCCCGACGACGACGGCTGGACGGTACCGCAGGCCATCGTCGACGAACCGACAGAGGCTGTCGCCGACGAAATCGTCCGCGACCAGACCGGCGTCGACCCGAACATCCGGGCGCTGCGGTCGGTATCGCTCGTCTGTCTCCAGTGTGAGGAACTCGGCGACGAAATCTGGGAACTGTCGGCGGTCTTCGAGGGCGACGCCGAATCCGGCACGCCCAGCGAGGAGGCGACGTGGCGCGAGAGCCTGCCCGAACAGTCGGCTGCCTTTTAAGCCACATCTATCCCGACACACCAAAGGGTCGGCCGGCCGCGCTTCCGGTATGGGAACGCAACTCGATTCGCGCGAAGAACAGGTCGTCGAGGTACTCGACCGACTCTACGAGCAGTACCCCGAACCTGAAATCTCGCTGAATTTCTCGAACCGGCTGGAGTTGCTCATCGCCGTCGTCCTCTCCGCGCAGTGTACCGACGAGCGGGTCAACAAGGTCACTGCCGACCTCTTCGAGAAGTACGACGGCCCCGCCGACTACGCCGAGGCCGACGAGGAGGAACTCGCCGAGGACATCAACTCGATTACCTACTACAACAGCAAGGCCGGCTACATCAAATCGGCCTGTCAGGACATCATCGAGAAACACGACGGCGAGGTTCCCGACACGATGTCCGACCTTACGGACCTTGCCGGCGTCGGCCGCAAAACGGCCAACGTCGTCCTCCAGCACGGCCACGAGGTCGTCGAGGGCATCGTCGTCGACACCCACGTCCAGCGCATCTCGCGGCGCCTCGGCCTGACCGAGGAGCAATCCCCCGAGAACATCGAGGAGGACCTGATGGGAATCGTTCCCGCGACCGACTGGCAGGAATACACGCATCTGCTCATCAGCCATGGCCGGGAGACCTGCACCGCGCGGAACCCCGATTGTGAGGACTGCGTGCTTGAGGACATCTGTCCGTCCTCGAAACTCGACCACGACGTCGACCTCGCCGACGGGTCCGAGTGGTAGGGCCGTCTGTGCTCCGCGCGGGAACGCTCAGACGAGGTATATCGAGACGTACCGCGCGAAGCCGGTCAGAAACGCGATAATCCAGCAGAGGGTGTAACCGAAGACGCCGACCCGGAGGCGCCGCCGCCAGAACTGCATGTTCTCGTCGCCGATTTCGTCCAGCAGGACGTCCTCGTCGTATTCGGTATAGAGGTCGTGTTCGTATTTGGCGCGAAAGATACGGACGATACCCGTAAAGCCGAACGCGAGGAAGGCGTAGGCCTGCAGGCCGAAGAAGGCGTGGACGGCGGCGAAGCCGCCGAACTGTTCCAGCAGGCGGGGGAACATCCAGAAGAGAAGCGGACCGGTGGTCAACACCAGCCCCGTGAGGATGAACTTGAGGTGGTAGACGAGGATACCCCACGTAATCTCGTCGTGGTCGATCATGATCCACGCGCCGTAGATGAAACAGGGAAAACTGGCGGCGACGGCGAGGAGGACGACCGTCGCAATCGCGGCTTCCGAGACCATTGCCGGGGGTTCGGGCGGGAGTCGCTTGAGTGTGCCGTGTCCGGTCCGAACGGACGGTCTCGGCAGGTAGGTGTCGGAAAGCGTAAGCCGTTCACACCACTACGGCCAGTAATGGCTGACTCCCGGCAATCCTCGGAGGACGAGTCCGACGGGTCCGCGGACACGGACGCCGGGGCCGACGCCCCCGGGGAGACGGAGGAGCTTTCGACCGAGGAACTCCGCCAGCAGGTCGAAGAACAGTACGATTTCGAGAAGTTCAGTCCGGCGGATATGGCGGAGATGTCCGTCGAGGAGTGGGAGGCGGTCTTCGACCCCGACAGCTGGATTACGGGGTCGGAACTGCTGGACCGCGTCGAGGCGGAACTGCGGCACAACGTCCAGACCCGGCAGGTCTTCGCCGCCGTCGAGCGGGTCGGCGACGGCGAGGACGAACGCGTCGTCGCCTACTCCGACGAGGGCTACGTCATCGTTCGGCCCGACGGGTCGATTCAGGGGACGGGGACGATTCTGCGCGACGTCGAGCCGATGGTCGCGCTCTGTTCGATGGAGGACTACGACGTGCCTGACGTCGACGAGGACGCCGGCCTGCCGCATCCGGAGTCGGTCCCCGAGGCCAGCGGCGATTTCGGCAACCAGATGCTACAGGTCGTCGCCGGCGTGCTCTCGCTGTCGGGGCTGGCGTTCATCGGGTCGTGGCTGGCGAGTCTCGTCGGGGCGCTGGACCTCGGCTTTGCGGGCGCTATCGTCCTGACGCTCGGCATCGTCTTCCTGCTGATGGGCATCGTCCTGTTCGTCACGGTGGCGAACGCCCGGCTCTCCGACCGGATGCGCTCCCAGCAGTACCGCGACCGGTTGCGCGCGGTCGGTGCTGGCTCCGAGGGGCGGCCGTCCTTCCTGCCCGATGAGGCCTTCGAAGCCGGCGGCCGGCAACTGGAGGTCGAAATGGAGCGAGTCCACCGCGAGGCCCTCGCCGTCGAGGACGAATCGGAGCAATCCCGTGAGGAGACGGGCGAATAAGGTGTCTGGCCCGCGGATGCGGCGGTCATGTTGGCGGACGAAACCCCGCCGATAGGCGTTCAAACGGCTGTTTCTTGGTGGCTCGCGCGGCCGCCATCGGTGGGTTTAAGCGGGCACAGGCCTGACGGCCGAACGTATGAGAAGGCGGGAGTTCATGCGTACTGCCGGTGGCGCGACAGTCGCCGCAGGCGCAACTGCGGGCGCGGTCCAGCCGGCCGCCGCTGCCGAAGGAGGAGGCGACTCCGGAGGCGGCGGTGGCGGTCAGGAGCCGGCTTTCGGTTCCTATCTGGACGATGCTCGTGGATACGAAACGACAGAGGACCTCCGAGACCAAGACGAGGTGACCATCACGGTCGGTGCCGGTGAGGGGCTCTCGTTCGACCCGGCCGCTATCTGGGTCTCCCCGGGCACGACGCTTATCTGGGAGTGGTCGGGCAACGGCAGTCACAACGTCGTCGTCAACGAAGGGCCGGCCGGTTTCTCCCACGAGGATATCGTCGGCGAGGAGGGCTACACATACGAATACGAGGTTACCGAGGAGGACGCCGGCATCACGACCTACTACTGCTCGCCCCACGAGGGGCAGGGCATGAAAGGCGGCGTCGCCGTCGGCGACGACGTCGAGACGGTTTCGACCGGCGGCCCCGAGACCAAAGACCCCATCCACTTCGGCGTGCACCCGCACGAGCACTGGGTCGGCGTCTCGGTCATGCTGATGATGTCCGTTTCGCTGGTGTTCACGTTCTTCACGCTCAAATACGGCGAATCGCCGCATACGAGTGGAGGTGACTGAACGTGGCAGACGACAACAGCTACGGTGCGATACACCGGTACGAACCGGCGCGTGAGAGCACGGTCGCAGCGATTACCATCGTCCTGCTGTCGGTGCTTCAGATCGTCCTCGTCGGCCTGTTCGCCTATGGTCTGACGACCGGGTGGGCCGTCGGGACGTCGACTGGGACCGACGCCGGGAACGTCCTGCTTGGACTCATCCTGGCGGCGGTGTTCATCAACCTGTCATTCATCCTCCTGCTGTACCGCAAGGAGTTCCTCCCGGACGTGATGGTCGTCAAGAAGCGACGTCGGAAATGGGAGGACCTCTACGTGCGTGAAGAGGACATGGAAGGTACCCAGGCTGGCGGCGATATGGTCGAGAAACTGAAACGCGCTATCTACCCCTACTACAAGCGATAACCAATGAGCGAAGACAAATATCCGAGCGAATCCGGACGTCGACGGTTCGTCAAAGGCGTCGTCGGTAGTGCTGCACTCTCCGGCGTCGGCGTCGGCGGTGCGGCGACGATCGACCTCGCAACGCAGCCGTCCGGCGGCGGTGGGGGTCCGACCCCCTACGTCGGTATCCAACTGATGGGTGGTCCCGCCCCGCGTGGGATGCCGTACATCCCGATTGAACTGGACGAGGAAGGCTACATCCGCGGCATCTGGCCCGAAGCCGAAACCGTGACCGAGGGCGGGGCGTCCTACGAGGTCGCGGAGACCGAAATCGGCGGCCAGACCTACTCCTCGGAGTGGTTCCAGTACTGCGGGCGTCAGCAAACCGAGGCAGTCGTGCCGAGCGCTGACCGGAACAACTACTTCCTGTCGTCGGCCGACCCGGACTACGAGTGGCAGGCCGATGCACTTTCAGAGGGTGACCGACTCCACGTCGACCACTTCTCGGATTACGAGTCGTGGGGCAACAACATCGGTGACGAGGGCGTCGGCAAGCCAGCCCAGACGACCTGGCGCTCCGAGGGCCTCGATACGGTCCTTCCGGTTACCGTCATCCGGAGTCCCATCATCGAGGAGAAAGCCCAGCAAGGCGGCGAGGTCGGGAACTGGTATTCGGGCGCAGCCGAACAGGGCTTCATCGCGTACATGAACGTCTGTACGCACTTCTGCTGTGTTCCCGGCTACAAAACCAACAGCGACGCACCGAGCTACAACGCGGAAAACGGGGTCTACTGTCAGTGCCACCAGTCGCGTTACGACCCCTTCACCCCGGAGTTCGGGACGTTCACCGCACTCCCCCGACCTGACTAACCATGAGCATCGAACGAAAAGACGAACACGACCACGAAGCGTGGATGGAGGGCAAGGACCTCTCGCCCATCGAGGAGGTCTACCTCACCACGCTCATCTGGATGGACCGTCGGCTCCGCATCGTCGATTACCTCGAGATGCTGGAGGACATGTACTACAAGACGAACCTCCAGATGCCGAAGAGCCACACCGAACAGTACAACCTCGACAACAAGTTCTGGTACTGGTATCCCCTGTACGCGTTAGGGTCGTTCAGTACAATCGCCTATGTGGTAGCCGCCATCTCCGGCGCACTCCTGGGCTTCTATTATGCCCCCTCGACGGCGACGACGGAGGGTGCCCGGACGGTCGCCTACTCGAACGTCCTGTTCATCATGGGCGACCTGAACTTCGGGTTCTTCCTCCGGAGTCTTCACCGCTGGTCCGCACAGGTGATGACCGCCGCGGTCTTCCTACACATGCTCCGTGTCTACTTCACGGGCGCGTACAAGGAGCCGCGTGAACTGAACTGGATTCTCGGCATCGTCCTCATCTCGCTGACGATGGTCTTCGGGTACACGGGCTACCTGCTGCCGTGGAGCCAGCTGTCCTACTGGGCGGGCCAGATCGGCGTCGAAATGGCCCTTTCCATCCCGCTTATCGGCGAGTGGGTCGCACAGCTCATCTTCGGCGGCTTCTCGCTGGGTGAGGCGACGCTACAGCGGATGTACATCCTGCACGTGTTCGTCCTGCCGTTCGTCGTCACGGCCCTCATCGCCATCCACATCGGCATCGTCTGGATGCAGGGCATCGCGGAACCCCACTAACAATGAGCGACAAGGAACCCAAACCCGACGGAGGCATCGTCCCGCAGGACGACCAAGCACCGACCTGGTCCGAGCGGAAAGAGCGTACACAGGGACTGGCTCGACTCACCTACGAGTACTTCGAGCGGTCCCGCCGCGAGGACGAGGAACTGCGTAAGGAATCCGATTACGTCGAGCGTGACGTGCTCGCGTTCCCGACGTGGCCCCACGAGATGATTCGCAATCTCGCGATCACATCGTTCTTCGTCGGCCTGATGTTCTTCATCGCGGCGGCGATTCCCATCGGCGTCCCCGAACCCGCCAACCCCAACTCGACGCCGGCGGTCATCCTGCCGGACTGGTATCTCTACTGGTCGTTCGGCCTGCTGAAGCTGCCGCCGCTGAACCCCGAACTCTCGCTGCTCGGCGGCGAGAAGCTTCTGGCCGACCGGACCTACGGTGTGCTCGCCAACCTCGTGGTCGTCGGCGCCATCGCCATCGTCCCGTTCCTGAACAAGGGCAACGCCCGCCGTCCCGTCGAGGAGCCCTTCTGGGCCTCTATCGGCGTCGGCGGCGTCGTCTTCGCCTTCACCATCGCCGTGCTGGCCGTCAAGAACCTCGTTGCCGGGACGTTCCCGCTTGGCAACCACGAACTGTTCGACCTGACGTTCCTGCTACCCGTCGTCGCCGGTTTCATCACCTACGGGGTGCTGAAGGCGATGCGCGAGGGGTACATGTTCGAACTCAACCGTCGGTACTACCGGCTGCGGCCGCCGAAGTAACCGACCGCCGCTTTCGGCACTTTTAGGCTCGCGCCCGCTGTTTTCCCGGTAATGGCCTCATCCGAGGATTCGACCGACCAGCCGACCGCTCCCGAGTCGTCGGCTGCGGACGATGCCGCCGATGCGAGTGCCGACGGTGCCGCCGACGCCGATGCTCCGGGCGGCCGTGATATCGTCGTCCCGCTGCGGCTCTACAAGACGATTACTGTCTTTTCGACGCTTATCGCCGTCGTCGCTATCCTCGCGGGGTTCGTCCTGCTGGACCGGGGCACCCAGCGTGCGACGGCGAGTCCCGACGAGGTGAGTCTTCCCGTCGTCGCGCTCGGCCTCGGCCTCATCGTCGGGGGAAGTGTGGTCTACGTCTTCTCGACACGGTTCCGGACCGAGGGAATGGGAAAACCTAAAGACGACACCGACGAACCAACCGATAATGGCTGACGAATTCGCAAAGGGACTCGGCATCCTCGCCGGCAGCGGGATGATATGGATCGCTATCTCCACGTGGCTGACGACCGAGAGCTTCGCGGGGACACAGCTCATCGCGCCGCCGCCGCAGGACCCCGGTACCTACGCACAGCTCCTGCTCGTGTTGCGGGACGTCGTGTGGTGGTTCATGATCTTCGGCGTCGTCACCTTCTGGATTCTCATCCCGATGGCCCGACAGGTTCAGTCCTACCGGCAGGAAAGCGCATAACGCTCCGGTCGGCTTTCGCTCGGTTTCTCTCCCGTCTCTCCTCCGTTCGCTGATTTCGCTTCTCGTGGCAGTGTAATTCTCGTGGCGCCTCGCGTGTCCATCGGGGTAACGTGTCAGGAGAGGCCGAGCTATCGGCTTGCGCGTGACAAACAGCATGAAAAGCGGTGACGAACGGAACCGGCCCGGAACCGAGGGGGCCGGCGTTAGACGATGGCGCTCCAGTAGGGTTCGATGAGGAAGAACAGCGCCTGATAGGCGATGTACGCGAGCGCGACCATCGAGGCACCGATGGCGCCCTTCGGGCGCTCGATGTCCCATCCCTGTCGGGCCTCGACCTTGCGGGCCTCGAACTCGAAGAAGTCAGTGAGGAAGAGGCCGACGACCAGCAGCGTCACGATCATACCGGCGTGGCGCTCGACGGTGAGGTAGTAGAAGGCGCCGACGACGAGCAGGAAGTTCGTCGCGACGGCGAGGGGGTGGCGACCGACGGCGTCGGCACCGTCCTCCGACTGGTCGACGATGCGGTTGTATTCGAGGCCGCGGGCGACTATGTTGAGCACGATGAGTGCCAACATCACGTACGCAATGTACGGCGCCACGTACGTGTCGACCGGGCCGAACAGCGTCACCGATGGATCCATATCTGGTCGTGGGTACGGGGCCCATTAATGTGTTTCCAAATTCCGGCTTGGCTGTCGACTGTCGGGAACGTTAGATTTCGCGCTCGACGACGAAATCGGCGAAAGTCGTCAGTTTGGCCTTCGGGCCGGATTCGAGTTCGAGGCCTTCGAGGTGGGCCTTCGACTGTTCTGCCAGTTCGACGGCCACCTCCCGTGCGTACTCGATACTGCCGGCGGATTCGAGAATCTCGATGGCTTCCATGACCTCCTCGTCGGTGTTCTCCTCGGCCCACAGGAGTTCTTCGAGGCGGGCGACCTCCTCGGGGTCGGCGTGTTCGGCGGCGTGGATTACCATCAGCGTCTTCTTGCCCTCGCGGATGTCGTTGCCGATGCCCTTGCCGAACTCGCCGCCTTCCTCCATGGCGTACTCGACGTCGAGGACGTCGTCGGCAATCTGGAAGGCGACGGCCATGTCCTCGGCGTAGTCGGCGACCGCGTCCTCCGCGTCGAGGTTCTCGGTGACGATGGCCGCGAGGCGAGCGACGATGCGACCGAGACAGCCGGTCTTGCAGGCACACATCTCCAGGTATTCGGCCTCGTTGATGCGGACCTCCTTTTCGTTGTGCCAGCAGATGTCCATCCCCTGACCGAGATGCGTCCGGTTGAGTTCGTGCATCAGCATCTCGTAGGCGGCGAGACGGACCTCCGGCGGCAGGTCACCGGGGTTGCGGGTGATGATTTTCAGCGGGAGGAAATACATCGCGTTGCCCGCGTTGAGCGCGACGTCGGTGCCGTGTGTGTGATGGAGCGCGGGTTCGCCGCGGCGGTGGGTCGCGCCGTCCTCGACGTCGTCGACGATGATGGTGCCGTTATGGAGGATCTCCGGGATGATGGCGTACTGAAGGTGTTCTTCGGGTTCCTCGCCGAAGGCATCGACCAGAAGCAAAAACAGGACCGCACGCCACCGCTTGCCGCCGCGGTCGAGCAGGTCCCAGATGGGGTCCGACAGCGCGCGCTGAATCGCCGTCGGTTCGTAGGCGTGTGAGGCGTCGCCGAAGAAATCCGTGAGATACGCGTCGTCGATCTCCCGCGGCAGCACCGACTCGATGGTCTCATCGACGGCCGGCCGCCATTCTTCGAGTACGCTGCGCATATGACGTGGCTTGCGGTGGCAGAATAAAAACCCTCCCGTGCGTCGGCCGTGTGGTCGACCGTACCGCTGCCACGCGACGGTGGCCTTTTTGAATCCCCCGTCCGTTCCTCCGAGCAGATGAGCCGACAGCGCGTTGGTGTCGTCGGGGACGAAACGCTCGCGACGGCGGTTGAGGCCGCCGGCGGCGACCCGCAGGTCACCACACCGGAACAGGTCGAATCCGTGGCGTTCGTCGTCGCCGCCGGCGAAGCCGCGGTCGTCGACCTCGCACGGTCGGGCGTGGACGCCCCCGTCCTACCCATCGAAGCGGGTGAGGGCGTCCGGTCGGTCTCCCGGCCCGCGGCCGACGAAACTATCGAGCGCCTCGTCGGGAGCGACTACCCGACCGAGCGCCACCCGGTGTTGTCGGTGTCGGGGCCCGATACCGACACGCGGGCGGTCTTCGATGTGACGCTCGCGGCCGCGGAACCGGCGCGTATCTCGGAGTTCGCGGTCCGGTCCGGCGGCGAGTCGGTCGCCCGCTTTCGGGCCGACGGCGTCGTCGCCTCGACCCCTGCCGGCAGCGTCGGCTACAACCGCTCGGCGGGCGGGCCGGTCGTCGCTCCCGAGACGGACGTGGTGTCGGTCGTCCCGCTGGCGCCCTTCGCGACCGACGCCGACCACTGGGTGCTGCCCGCCGAGGAAGTAACCCTCTCGGTGACCCGCGACGAGACGCCGGTCGAACTCCTCGCCGACGGCCGCTCGGAGGGCCTCGTCGAGACGGGCGAACCCATCGACCTCGCGTACGCGGGCGCAATCGAAACGTTCGTCGTCCCCGAGAGCGCTCGCTTCTTCTGAACGCCTGCAAGAATTGCAACGGTTTAACTCGCGGCCCGCCGAAGCGCGGATATGGAATCCCAGTTCGACTACGACCTGCTCGTCGAACTCACCGAAGAGCGCGGCGTCCCCGGCTACGAGGACCGCGTTCGACGACTCGTTCGTGAGGAACTCGAACCGCACGTCGACCGCGTCCGCTCGGATGCGATGGGCAACCTCGTCGGCACCATCGAAGGCAGCGAGAACCCGGACTACGACGTCGTCGCCCCGGCACACATGGACGAAATCGGCTTCATGGTCCGGCATATCGACGACGACGGCTTCATCGAACTCGACCCCCTCGGCGGCTGGGACCCCCGCATCCTGCGCGCCCAGCGCGTGACCATCCACGCCGACGACGAGGACCTCTCCGGACTCATCGGCTCGGTCCCGCCGCATACCCTCTCCGAGGAGGAACGCGAAAAACAGCCCGACGTCGATGACGTCCACGTCGACCTCGGCCTCGATGCCGAGGAAGTCGAAGAACGCGTCTCGGTCGGCGACCTCGTCACCATCGACCAGACGACCGACCGCGTCGGCGAGTTCGTCACCGGCAAATCCCTCGACAACCGCGTGTCGGTGCTGGCGCTCATCGAGGCCGCCCGCCGCATCGATGACCCCGACGTGACGATTCACCTCGCCGCGACCACACAGGAGGAGGTCGGCGTCCGCGGCGCCGAGGCCCTCGGCGTTGACCTCGACCCGGACCTCGTCGTCTGTCTCGACACCACCGTCGCCAACGACGTACCCGGCTTCAAAGGCGGCGAATACGTCACCGAAATCGGCGAAGGAGCGGGTATCAAACTCAAGGACTCCAGCGTCATCACGAACCACAAGGTCCACCGCCGTATCCGCGATGTCGCCGAGAACCGCGACATCGACCACCAGTTCGAGGTCCTGCCCGCCGGCGGTACCGACACTGCCGGCCTCCAGCGCACCTCCGGTGCAACCCCTGCCGGCGCCATCTCCTTCCCAACCCGCTATCTCCACACGCCGACCGAGAGCGTCCACGAGGACGACGTCGATGCTGCTATCGACCTCCTCGTCGGCGTCCTCGAGACCGAGGACGGCGAGCACGATTACACACTCTAGCCACTTTTTGCACGCTCCGCCGGTCGCGCGCGCTGCGGCGCGCGACACGGCTCCGCGGCAAAAACGTGGGGAAAATATGCGCGCCTCCTTCCAGCCGCCTCGCTCCGCTCGGCGTTAGTCAGTCGGCGCTACCGGACGCTCGGCCTTCGGCCTCACGTCCGGGGAACCGCCTCGAGGGCGACCTTCGGACGCCCCACTCGGCGGATGCTAACCCAAAGTCCTGTCTCAGCAGGCTGAATCAGGGTATCAGTGCAGGCTACCTCGGCAAGAAATAGGTGGGTGTCCGCGAGGGCGCCCAAGGCGCCCGAGCGGTTCACCGCGCGACCGTAGGGAGCGCGGGACCGAGGCCCGACCATCGGGAGGGCCGAAGTGTCTTTTTCATCGAAGTTTTTGCCGGCGCGCCGCAGGCGCGCCGTGCAAAAAGTTCGAAGGATTGACGACGGGGTGGTCGCAAGGGATGGGTATGAGCACGAACGACATGAGTCGCCGTGGGTTTCTGACGGCGACGGCGGGGACCGCCGCGGCCGGCGCGGCGGCCGGGACGGCGACGGCCCAACAGCAGGTGCCGGATTACGGCGCGTATCTGAACAACGCCAACGGATACACCGACGGCGAGTACACGGACCTGCGCGGCGAGTCGGAAGTCACGATTGCGGTCGGTGCGGGCGACGGCGGCCTCGCGTTCGACCCTGCGGCCGTCTGGATCGACCCCGGCACGACGGTCACGTGGGAGTGGACTGGCAACGGCAGTCACAACGTGGTCACCAACGAAGGTCCCGCTGGCTTCGAGCACTCGGATATCGTCGGTGAGGAGGGTTACACCTACCAGTACGAGTTCACCGAGGAGGACGCCGGCATCACGACCTACTTCTGTTCGCCCCACGAGGGGCAGGGCATGAAAGGCGGTATCGCCGTCGGCGGGGACATCTCCACGGTCGAAGTCGGTGGCGGTCCGCCCATCCAGATTCCGGACCAAGCGTATTCGCTGACGATGGCGACGTTCATCGCGATGGTGACGACGCTCGGACTCGGCTACTTCTTCATGAAGTACGGCGGCGACTACGAGACACAGTAGCGCCGTTCAGGCTGTCTCGATTTCTATCGTTACGTCCCGTCGTTCCCCTTCGAGGTCGTGGACGATGCGTCGCACGACGCGTTCGGCTTCCGCTTGGACTTTCGGCTTGACTTTCTCGATGACCCAGTCCAGCGAGACGAATCTGGGGAGGGAAAGCGCGTTGTCGTCCGCGGAGTCGGGGTGGTATTCGACGCGGAGCGTGACTTCCGTCCCTTCATCGCCGGGTTCGACGAGCCACTGGCCGACGGCGTCGATGTCCTTGATGATACGCCAGTCGATTCGGTGGGGTCGGTCGACGTCGGTCACTCGCGACCGGGCCGTGTAGTCGAGTTTCCACCACGCGAAATCCAGTTCGTATTCGGTGCCGGGGTCGCCGTCGCCGTGCTGTCGAACGTCGGTCAGGTGTTCGGAATAGCGCGCGTAGCCCGGGAAATCCAGGAGGAACTCGTAGACCTCTTCGGGCGGGAGATAGACGACGGTCGTAACCTCGACGGTATCCACGAACGACCAGTTGGGCGTAAGGCCCCTAAGCCTTCGGCTCAGAGACGGTCGGCGATGGTCTCGACGGCCTCCAGACCGTGGACCTCGCCGTGCAGCAAGGGCAGCAGCGTCAGCGGCATATCGAACTTCTCGCGGGCCTCCTCGATGCGTTTCTGCTGGCTCGAATAGCGGGACTGACAGAGGTCACAGTCCGGGGTCGGGTCCTCGATGACCTTGTTGACGACGGCGCGGTCGGCGGGGATGTCGTAGGCGTCGAGTTCCGCGAGCAGGCGCTCGGTTTCGAGGATGGCCATCGTCTCGGGAATGAGGACGGGCCGGAACTCGGTTCGTTCGGGGTCCCGGAGGGCGTCGGCCACGCGGTCCATGCGGTCCTGAAGGTCCTGGAGATCCACGTCGACGTCGTGGTCGGATTCGTCCGCCTCGTCGTCTTCCTCGTTGCCGAAGAAGGTGCGAACGGAGTCGGCGAGCGTGGAAACCTGCGATTTGACGGACATGAGTTTGCCCATCGCTGAACTCATCACGTCGGGGAGTTTGAGCAGGCGGAGGGTGTGGCCGGTCGGCGCGGTGTCGAAGACGATGTACTCGTAGCGGGGGTCGTCCATGTAGTCGACGAAGAGGTCCATGGCGGCGGCCTCGTCGGTACCGGGGGCGACGCCGGCCTCGATGACGTCGTCGAGGTCGCCTTCGTCCAGCGAGATACCGAGGTCGTCGAGTTCGTCGAGCGCGGCGCTGACCTGCCCGCGGTACTGGCCGATGCGCTCTTCGGGGTCGACTTCGACGGCCCACAAATCGAGGTCATCGCGAACGTGGGTCGGTTCGGACCCGACAGACTGGTCGAAGACGTCCGAAAGGGAGTGGGCGGGGTCGGTCGAGATGACGAGCGTGGGATGATCCTCGCGGGCCTTTTTAAGTGCGGTCGCCGCGGCACAGGTCGTCTTGCCGACGCCGCCCTTGCCGCCGTAGAGTACGTACTGCGTCACGGTCGGATGTACGGCGGGGCGGGCTTAAACCGTCTCCCGTTTCGAAACGGCGGGTTTTGTAGGGGGACCGAGCGAAGGCCCGGATATGAGCGACTCCGAAACGGACGAACCACGCGTTGTCGTCGTCGGCGGTGGCGTTGCCGGCCTGACCGCGGGTACCTTCACCGCCCGCGCCGGCTTCGATACCGTCGTCGTCAATCACGGTGAGTCGATTCTGCGTCGAAACGGCCATCTCGAGAACGTGCCGGGCTTTCCGGCGGGTGTCAACCCGCGGCTCTTCCTCGATTTGCTCGAAGAGCAGGCGGGCCGCAACGGCTGTCTCTTCGAGCAGGGCCTCGTCACGAACCTCCAGCCGACCGAGGAGGGTTTCCAGTTGCGCGTCGAGGCCGACGACGAGTTCGACCTCGTGGCCGACTACGTCATCGTCGCCTCGTGGTCCGACTCCGACTATCTGGAAGATATCGAGGACGTCGGTCTCACCAAGCGTGGGTCGAAGACCTACATCCAGATCGACGACGACGGTCGCACCGACGTTGACGGGCTCTATGCGGCCGGTCGCATCGCCGGCAAGGAACACCAGACCGTCATCTGTGCGGGCCACGGCGCGGACGTGGCGCTGACGCTCGTTCACGACTCCGACGTCCCGTTCTATCACGACTGGGTCGCTCCGGAGGGCTACTTCACCGAGCGGGACCGCGAGGTGCCGCCGGGCGTCGAGGAAATCGACGAGGAGGAACGTCGACGCCGCGAGCGGGAGTCGATGGAAATCATGGCCGAAGCGTTTGAGGATTACCATCCCGACGACCCGACGATGCATCCGAGCGTCGTCGAGAAACGGGAAGAGGGGAGCAACGGCGACGACGAGTAGTCTCCTGTCGCTTTCTCGGTGCCAGAATGGTTGGTAAAGAGTTTTGTCGGGGTTGGACGTAGGCCTCACGCATGACCGACTACACCGTCGAGTTCGTCGGGACCGGCGAGGAGATTACGGTCTCCGACAAGGAGACGATTCTCAGCCGGTGCATCGAGGAGGGTATCGCACAGGAGTACTCCTGTCGCGTCGGGATGTGTCTCGCCTGTTCGGCGAAAATCGTCTCCGGTGACGTTGCCCAACCGGCCGCCCGCGGCCTCACCGAGGAGGAAGCCGAGGAGTACGCACTCACCTGTATGGCCCGCCCGCTTTCGGACCTGCAACTCGACCGCGGGAAATACCCCCCGAGCATCGAGGACGACGTTCCCGCCGACCACGACGGCTCCGACGCGGCCGCGGCCGACGACTGACGGCCCGACCGCTCCCGGCGGTATCTTCCCGGCATATCCAGCAATAGACACATTTGCGGCCGAACCGAACTCCACGATACGATGGCACCCGAACGGCGTCCGGCGTCCCACCGCGCGTTCGGGTCCGTGCTGCTCTCGCGGTCGTCGTTTCTCGACGCCGCGCTCATCCTCGCGGTCCCGACGGTTCTCATCGCGGTGTTCGCGCTCCCCGCAAGCGTCCGGGAGACCTACGTGCTCGCATATACGGCGCCGACGCTGGCGACGATGTTCACCTCCCATTTCGTCCACCAGACGCAATCCCACCTCCTGGCGAACCTGCTCGGCTACGGCTTCGTCGTCCCGCTTACGTACCTGCTCTGTGTGCTCAGTGGCCGCCGACAACTGTTCCGCGTCGTCTTCGTCTCGCTGCTGGTGTCGTTGCCCTTCGCCCTTTCGGCACTGAACCTGCTTTTCATCCGCCCCCGTGTCGGCTACGGCTTTTCCGGCGTCGTGATGGGCTATTTCGGATTTTTGCCGCTGGCGCTTTTCGGCTATTTCGAACAGCAGGTCGCCCTCGACGTCGACAGACACCACTCGCCGATACTCTTCTTCCTCGGCATCGCGACGATTTCGGTCGCCGTGACCTCGGCGACCGCCGCGGGGGTCCTCATCGCCGCCGCGGCGCTTGTCATCTGTGGCGTCTATGCCAAGCGACTGTTCGGTTCGGTCGATATCGTCGGCCGCCTCTCGTCGGGACTCCGTGAGACGACGCCCGGCTATGCGGAACTCGGCGCCGTCGGGGTGGTGGTCTTTCTCAGCTACCCCTTCGTCGCCTTCCCGTCGAACCCCATCGGCGACGGCACCGTCGTCAACCTCTATACGCACCTGCTCGGCTTCGCCCTCGGTTTCATCTCGACGTACTCGCTCCGACTGATGACGGGCTTCGGTTTCGACGAAACCTGATTACTCGGGATACTCCCACGGACTGACGTCTTCGAGTGCGGCCGCAATGCGCAGCAACTCGGCTTCGGTGTAGGTTTCGCCGACCAACTGCATGCCGACCGGGAGGCCGTCGACGGGGTCGGCGGGCACGTTGACGACGGGATGGCCGGTCAGGTTCAGCGGCCACGCCATCGTCCAGTCGGTGGGCATGCCGGTCGTCCGTTCGCCGTCGATTTCGGTCGGCATCGGTTCGTCGTGGGTCAGCGGCGGCGTCGCCAGCGTCGGGCAGGCCAGCGCGTCGTACTCCTCGAAGACGCTGTCGATGGCATCGAAGAGGTCGGTCCGCTGGAAGTCGGCCGTCGCGACGTCGATGGCGTCGTTGCTCTGGCCCATTCCGACGAGTGATTGCAGTCCGGTCGGCACGCCGTCGGCATGGTCCTCGAGGAGGTCAATCCCCAGCGAGTCGTTGATTTCGGCGACCGACGTGGCGAAGAACGTCGTCACGGCGAGGCTGTAGGCGTGGGTCAACTCGCCTTTCGGCGGGGTATCGAGGTCGACACGGTCGACGGTCGCGCCCTCGCGTTCGAGGTCGTCCAGTGTCGATTCGAGTGCTTCCCGGACGTCGGGGTCCACCGCGAAGATATCGAGGTCCGGCGAGTAGGCGATATCGAGGTCCGCGGGGTCGGGGGCCTCGGCGACGGCGTCCGCATAACTGTCCTGTTTGGGGACGCTGAACGGGTCCGAGGGGTGTTTGCCGGCTTCCACGTCGAGCATGACCGCGAGGCTCTCGATGTCGCGGGCCATCGGTCCGAGGACGCCGACCGGCGTGTGACCCCGGTAGCCGTTGGTTCGGTTGCCACGCGGGACGAGGCCGTGGCTGGGTTTGACCGAGACGATACCGCAACAGGAGGCGGGATTGCGGAGCGAGCCGCCGACGTCGGACCCGGTCGCCAGCGCGGCGAGACCGTCGGCCAGCGCCGCCGCCGACCCGCCCGAGGAACCGCCGGCGTTGTATTCGGGGTCGAACGGCGTCCCCGTCGGGCCCTGCAGCAGGTTGTCGGTCCGGACCGTATGCCCCAGTTCGGGCGTGTTCGTCGTCCCGACGACGACCGCGCCGGCAGCTTCGAGGCGCTGAATCGTCGGACTCGTCGTGTCGGCGACGTTGTCGGACAGCGGCTTGAGCCCCTTCGTGTTCCGGACGCCGGCTTTCGATTCCGAGAGGTCCTTCATCGCCAGCGGCACGCCCGCAAGCGGCAGGTCGTCGGCCTCGCCGTTTTCGACCTGCTCGCGCACCTCGCGTGCGCGTTCGCGTGCTTCGTCGTCCAGTATCGTCACGAACGAGTTCGTGATTTCGTTGCGTTCCTCGATACGGTCGATGAAGGTGTCGACGATTTCGACCGGGTCGTATTCGCCGTCCCGTACCCCTGCCGCGAGGTCCACTGCGGACTCGTAATGGAGACTCATGGGAACAACACACAGACGGGGCCGAACTAAACGTTGTGCAGTCGTCGGATGGTGCCGGTGTTCGATACCCGACTCGCTTCCGTCAGGGGCCCGACATCACGTCTCCGAACCCCGCGAGGACGGTGAAGACGTACGCGGGTCCGACGAGGAGGACGAGATACCAGGCGAGACTGGCGACGACGAGCAGTACGGTCGACGGCGAGTAGCCGCGTGGGTCCCAGTCGAATCCCTTCTTCGGGAGCACGTACAGGAGCAAAAGCGGCCACAGGACTAGCGAGACGGCCGTCGCGATGACGATGCCGTCGATGCCTGCAGCGTAGAGTTCCGACGCGTCTCCCGGGGAGAAGACGTCACGGCTCAACGAGAGACCGCTTCCGAAAAAGAACCCCCAGACGGCTGCCGGAAGCGGAATCCAGAGGGCGTAGTTCGGAAGCCAATCGGACGGTGGCACCGTTTCGAGGAGTCGCCGAAACCGCTCGGCGAAGAGGAACGGTGACCAGAGGATTCCGATGAACCATCCGTACAGGCCGGCGGCGACAGCGAAGAACACGCCGGTGTGGAGAATCGAGAGTGGCTGGAGGGCCATACACGGGTGGCGCAGGCAACTGATAAGGGCTTTATGCTGTCTCAGTGGCTCCAACCGAGGAAAAAAGAGACGTGGCTTAGGCGAGGAAGACGTGTCGCGGTCGGTCGGCCAGCACGTCGCGGCCCCACTGGACGGTATCGCGGAACGCCTCGGAGCGGAAGAACTCCATGGCTGCCTCCTTGTCCTCCCACTGGCTGGCGATGAACATGTCGTTCTCGTCGTTCTGGTTGACCATGAGGCGGGTGTCGAGGTGACCGTCCAGCTCTCCGAGGGCCTCGCCGACCTCCTCGAAGGTGTCGACGAAGTCCTCGCGATGCTCAGGTTTGACGGTGTAGAACATACCCATCGTGCCGAACCCGGATTCTTCCTCGCCCGCGCGGGCGACGATTTCCGGCAACTCCGACAGGAAACTGCCGGCCTTCTCGGCGGCCTCCTGAGTCTCCCAGATGGAGACGATGGCGGAGCGGTCTCCAGCGTGCTCGTCCGCGTACACTGCGGATTTAACGTGCGTATCGTAGTGGTCGAACCGCTCGCGGAGGTCGGACAGTTCCGCGCGGAGGTCCTCGGGGTCGGCCTCCGAGTAGAGGACCATCGCGTAGACGTCCTCGCCGTGCGGTTGGCCGGCGTAGATGTCGAGGTCGTCGAGTTCGCCGCGGATATCGTCGTCCTCGTCGGTGCCGTGGGACGCGGCGTCGTCACCGCTTGCGTCGTCCCCGTCTTCGGTTTCGAGACTCGTGCCGACGCCCGGACCGGCCCCCGAGAGGTCCGAAAGGAAGCCGGAGGCGGTGTTAGCGGCGCGTTCGTTGGCCCACAGCGAGACGACGGCGGTATCGCCCGCGTCCGCGCGGACGGTCGTCAGGACGTGGGTGTCGTAATGGTCGAAGTTCTCCCGAAGGCCGTCGACCTCCTCGACGAGGTCCTCGGCGGCCGTCGTCGACCGGAACATCAGCGCGTAGCCTGCCGTTGGGTGTTCGTCGAGGTCGATACCGAAGCGGTGGACGCGGCGCGCGAAGTCCTCGGTGTCGATTCCCTCGTGTGGCGGTTCGCCGCCGGTCGGCGGCCCACCGTGGGATTCCTCGGAGTCGGCTTCCGAGCCTTCTTCGGCCGCCGTTTCGGCCTCCGCGGCCGCCGAGAGGTCGGCGCCGACGCCGTCGCCGACGCCCGGCAGGTCCGACAGGAAGCCGGAGGCGGTGTTGGCGGCGCGTTCGTTGGCCCACAAGGAGATGACGGCCACGGAGTCGTCGTCGGTCTCGACGACCGTTTTCACATGCGTATCGTAGTGGTCGAAGTTCCCGCTCAACTCCTCGACTTCCTCGTCGAGGGTCGCCTCGTCGGCGTCGGATTCGAACAGCAGGCCGTAGCCGGCATCGGTGGCGGCGACGTCGATGCCGTAGGTGCCGACCTTCCGCGTGAAGGTGCTGGCGTCGATTTCCTCATGCGGCGCGTCACCGGGCGAGGGTCGGCCGCCGCCACCGGAGTCGCCTTCCCCGTGGCCGGAATCCGCTTCCTCGCGGCCGTGGGACGCGTGGTCCTCGCCGGCGTGGGGACGACCCTCGGCGGCGATATCGAGGGTGTCGCCTTCGAGGTCCTCGTCTGTGGGGACCGCCTCGCCGTCGAAGAAAGCCTCCAGGTCCGTCGGCGGGAACTGCCGGCCGACGTAGAAGTGACCGAACTCCGCGAACTTCGAGGTCGAGGGGTCGAACCGCATCTCGTAGAGGAGATGTTTGATATCGGTCGGGTCGTCGGCAAAGAGCGTGACGCCCCACTCGTGGTCGTCGAGGCCGACGCTGCCGGTGATTATCTGGGTGACCTTGCCGGCGTACTCGCGGCCGATGTCACCGTGGGCCGACATGTACTCCGCACGCTCCTCGAAGGGGAGGTCGTACCAGTTGTGTTCGGGCCCGCGGCGCTTGTCCATCGGGTAGAAGCAGACGTGGTTCCCGTCGGGAATCTCGGGGTAAATGCGCTGTTTCATGTAGTTGCGCATCCCCTCGTCCTCGATATCGTCGAGGCCGTCGGTGAGGTCCTCGTGCATGTAGCCCGAAACCTCGGTCACCGAGACGTACGAGGAGGTCCGTTCGGTGAACTCCGCGAGCGCGGTCGATTCGAACCGGCGCTCGATGCGGTCGAGGTGTTCGAGCGTCGGGCGGAGATGCAGGACCATGAGGTCGGCCTTGTGGCCGACGATAGAGAAGACCGAACTCCCCCCTTCCTCGCTGTCTTCGAGGGCCTCGTGGGCCTGCAGGAACTCGATGCCTTCCTCGATGGCCCGCTGTCTCGTAGCCTGTGGCGCGTTCCGCCACGCCTCCCAGTCGATGCGCCGGAGATCGTGAAGGGCGTACCACCCCTCCTCGGTACCCGGCGGTCGGCGTCGTACCATGGCCCGTGTTTGGAACCCGCGGATAATGGTGTTTTTGAGTTACTCGGCACAGGCTCCGTCCTCCCAGTCGTACTCCTGTCTCTCCCAAAAATCAGCGAATAACGCGTTAAATCGGCTTATAAAACTTCTAACGGATTCTCAAAAAGTCTCTAAGATTCGAAAAAGACGCTGAAAGGTCTCTCAGTCCCTCGAACCGAGACGAATTGAGCGTAAGGCTCTGGTCTTTATATGGTAATGGCGGTCCCAGAGAGAAGCGAGGAGAGCCCATATGTCAAGTGCAACGCCACCCCAATCGTCCCCCGCGACCGCCGAGCTCCATCGGCTGGCCGCAGCTTGTGCCGACAGAGTCGCCACCGGCGTCCGCGCGATGGCCTTCTGGTCCGCCGCGCTACTGCCGCTCGTCATCGTCACCGCGCTGTTCTCCGGCGCGATTGGCATGAATGCCGTCGGAACCGCTCTCGCCGTCAACGCGGCGTGTGCAATCGTCGGACACAGTTACACCCCCAACGCATGAGCACGAACACCTCCACCGTCGAGTCCCCGTATCGATCCCGGAAAGCCGAACGCCTCGCCGAGTACCTCCGCGCGGAAGCCGAGAGAGCCGACAGCGACCTCTACGTCAAGGGCAAGTTCATCGCCGAGGACGTGGACCTCTCGCCGAAGGAAATCGGCGCCCTCCTCTCCCAGCTTCAGGGAAGCGTCCCCGGGCTGGAAATCGAGAAGTGGTCCTACACGTCGGCGACCACCTGGCGCATCGCGACCTGTTAAAACCGACTCCGGGCTCTCACCCGGTCCCCGCGGATTCCCCTCCACCCTCCGCCTTTTAAACACCAGTTAGCCGCAGACCCATCAGGAGAGCAGTTGTGGCACGAACAGCAGGCCGAGCAGGCTGAGTATCATCAACGCGCTGATGGCGGTTGTGATGACGGTCGCGGTCGTTGGCGTTGCCTCGCCGGGCAGCCGTGCTAACACCGCCTCGACACATGACCGGAGGATGTGGCCGCCGTCAAGCGGATACGAGGGAATACAGTTGAAGATGCCGAGGTTGATATTGACCCAGCCGGTCCAGAAGAGGGCGTTGACGAGGCCGAAGACGAGACCCGCGCTCAGCGGCCCGGAGACGGCATAGAAGTTCGTGATAGCGCCGTTGAACCCGGCGAAGTTGTAGCCGAGACTCGGGTCGACGACGCTGGCGAAGGGCAATACGAGGATGACGAACATCCGCGTGATGAAGGTATTAATCGGGTTCTCGCCCAATCCGGCGCCGCCGAGGAACGAGTGGTACTGGTCGGCGGGGTAGGTGTCGATGCCGAAGTCGTTGATGGCGACGCCGCTCGTCCCGCCCTGAATCCCGCCGACGCCGAGGAAGCCGTAGTCACCCCGCGGGTTCTCGTCGAGCGTGACCTGATAGGTGTGACGGGTGCCGTTCCAGGGGTCGGCGCCGTCCGGGTTCTCGTTGTGATAGGCGACGACTTCGACGGTCTGGCCGGGTTCGGTCTCCTCCAGCACCGCCGTCAGCGCCTCGGGGGTCGGCGTCCGCTCGCCGTCGATGCTGTGAATCAACATCGGCTGGTCGGGCGCGCCGCCGTCGGCCCCGAGGGGGTCGTCGCCGGGGACCGTGCTGACGTAGGTACCGATGGGGAAGCGGACCGTCCCGTACATGGTTTCGAGTTCGACGACCTCCGAACCGTTGATGGCGGCCTCGAACTCCGAGCGGGTCTGTACCCGTTCGCCATCGACCACGCGAATGTCGTCGCCGGCCGCCAGTGGCGCGTCGACGACGGCGCGGGTGACGATGAGGTTCCGTTGGACGGTGACCGCCTCGTCGCTCCGCCGGTCGACGGTCACCTCGCGGTCGGCGTCAGCCAGCGCGGCCTCGAAGTCGTCCTCGCCGTCGATTGGTTGGCCGTTGACCGCTGTGATGACGTCGCCGCGCTCGATGCCCGCATCTTGGGCGGCCGACCCCGGCAGGGTCCCGCCGACGGCGACACCCGGGACGACGGTGACGAAACTGGCGACAAGCAGGAAGAGCAGGCCGAAGGCGATGGCCGTCACGAGGAAGTTGTTCGTGACGCCGGCGGCGAACATCCGCGTCTTGCTGCCGCGGTCGGCGGCTTCCTGGCTTTCCTCGTCGGGTTGGACGAAAGCACCCAGCGGGAGGAAGGCAAGAAGCGCGATACCCATCGAGTCGATCTCGATGTCCTCGACCCGGCATAGCAGACCGTGGCCGCCCTCGTGGACGACGAGGCCGACCAGCAGGCCGATGAGGATATCGACCGCTGCCGCCCACGGGAGGAACTGGTTGACACCGGGGATGACCAGGGCGTCCTGCGGGCGGGCGATGGTCGCCGCTTGCGGGTCGGTCACCGCGCTGTAGGCCGAAAAGAGAACGGCGAAGAACGACCCGAACATGATGACGATGGCCATGCCGACGCCGAAGTTGCCCCAGGCGCGCCAGAACCGTTTCGGGCTCGCGAGCCAGTTGAGGAACGCACGGCCCCGCTTCGTGTGGATGGTGAGTATCGGTCCCGACACCCGGAAGGACGGCGGTAACACCCCGCGGGCGTTCAGCGCCATCGCGACCGACGTATAAAGGAGGATACCGACCGCAATCCACAACAGCGTATTCATTATCACGGGTACGGGGCCCGAAGGCCAAAAACCCGACCTTTCGTCGGTGGTCGATTACGCGTCCCGGCGAAGCCGGTCGACGACGAACTCGTCGTCCATCGGGGCGAGGAAGGGGCCGAGTCGCGGGCCCTGTTCCTCGTCGAGGAAGAGCCGATAGCCGGCCTCGAAGAGGTCGCCGACTTCGACATCGTTGTCCTTCGCTGTCTCGTAAATCTCACCCTGCAACGCGTCGGCGTCCGGGGAGTCGCTCTCGATGAACTCCGCGAGGTCGTCCAGTGCGGCTTCCAGTTCGGGGTTGAAGTCCACGTCCGGGAGGTCCTCGGCGAGTCGATAGTTGAACTCGTTGTCGGTGCGGACCGCCCACGCGCGGGCCTTCCCGACCCGTTCGAGCGCGGCGTCGATTTCAGCCTCGCTGGCGCCCTCGGGGATGTGACCGGAGCGTTTGGCCATCTGGACCCGCAGGTCGCGGTTGTCCGTCATCCCGAGGACGGCGGCGAACGTGTAGGGGATGCGAACCGGTTGGGTGTCGGCCACCTCGTCGACGACCATCGGGTAGGCGCGTTCCGCGCGCTCGCGTTCGTCCTCGGTGACCTCGCCGTCGGCGTTGTCGTAGTAGACGGCCTCGAAGCGGTCGAAGTCGTCGACCAGGCGGTCGAGGGAGCCGACGTCGAAGTCCCGCTGTTTCTTCGGGTTCTTGGTGAAGAAATACCGGAGCACGGGGCGTTCGAGCAGTTCCAGCACCTCGTCGACGGTGATGATGTTACCCGACGACGACGAGAGGGCCTCGCCGTTGAGCGTGAACCACTCGTAGACCATCGGCACGGGCGGTTCGAACTCGAAGACCTCGCGGGCGACGGTCTTGCCGGATGGCCACGACCCCTCGGCGTGGTCCTTGCCGAACGGCTCGAAGTCGACGCCGAGGACCTGCCATTGGGCGGGCCACTCGAAGCGCCACGGCATCTTCCCCTCGCGGAAGGTGGCCGTCCCCTCGTGGCCACAGCCCTCGATGACGTCGTCGCCGGCCTCGACGTCTTCACAGACGTAGTCGACCGTCTCGGATTCGAGGTCAACCGCGGTGATGGTCTCGGTGAGGTTGCCGCATTCCTCGCACTGGGCGAAGAAGGGGACGTAGTCCTCGTCGACCTTCTCCTGAAACTCGCTGAGGACGTCGCGTGCGGTTTCGCGGTGTTCGAGGACGTGCCGCACCGCGTCGTCGAACTCGCCGCTCTCGTAGAGGTCGGTGTTCGAGACGACGTCGATGGGCACGCCGATGGCATCCGCCGACCGGGAGAGAAGTTCCGTGAAGTGGGCGCCGTAGGAGTCACAGCAGCCGAAGGGGTCGGGGATGTCAGTGTAGGGCTTGCCGAGGTTGCGGCCGAGTGCGCCAGCGTCGACTTCCCCGAGGCCGACGACGTCCCATTCGAGGTCCGCCAGTCGCCGCGGAAGCTTTCGCAGACGGTCCTTGTCGTCGGTCGTGAATACCTGCCGGACCTCGTGACCGCGGTCCCGAAGCGCCTCGGCGACGAAGTAGCCGCGCATGATCTCGTTGAAGTGGCCGAGATGCGGCACGCCGGAGGGAGAGACGCCGCCTTTGATGATGATGGGTTCCTCGGGGTTTCGTTCCTCTATCTCGTCGGCGACCGCGTCAGCCCAGAAGGCGCGCTGCTTGCCCGTGCCGATGTCGTAGAGGTCGTTGTCACTCATTCGGGACGACCTCGGTGCCGTCGAAGTCGTCACCGTCGACGGCGGCGGCGACGCGTTCGGGTTCGTTGCCGTCGAGCACAACGGTTCGGATGCCGGACCGCTCGATGATTTTCGTCGCGAGCAGGTCGACCGGCGCGTTCGACCCCGCGCTCGTTTCGATGGAGGAAATGACGTCGACGAGTTCGGCCGCGGTCAGTTGGTCGAAGCGCTCCGCGTCCTCGTCGGCGTTCGGGTCCGCCGAGAAGACGCCGGGAACGCTCGTCGCGTAGACCAGCAGGTCCGCTCCGACCATCTCCGCGAGCAGCGCCGAAACGGCGTCGGTGGTGTGGCCGGGGACGGTCCCGCCCATGACCGACACCTCGCCACGGCGGAGGGATGCGCGGGCGGCCTCGTGGGATTCGGCCGGTTCGGGGATGGCCGAACTCTCGAGAGCGGTGATGAGCAACCGGGCGTTCAGACGCGTCACGTCGATACCCAGCGCGTCGAGGTCGTACTCGGTCGCGCCGAGGTCCCGGGCGGTGCCGATGTACTCCCGTGCGACGTCACCCCCGCCGACGACGGCGGCGACCTCGTGGCCGTCGTCGGCCAGTTCGTCGATGACGGCGGCGTGGGCTTCGACCCGGTCGGCCTCCAGGTCGGGCGCCAGCACGCTCCCGCCGATAGAAACGACTATTCTCATTAGGGTCAGGTTGCCCTGTTTCGGTCTTAAGGGTTGTCAAGACCGGACGTCGGCGACACCTACAAGCCCCAGCGGTCGAACTGGTGTGATATGTACGCCTTCGCGGTATCCGGGGCGGACGCCGAGGCAGCGCTCCGGCGTCTCGCGCCCGCGCTCGATGGACGACTCGGCGTGGTTCGCATCGGCGAGGCGGCGGCCGACGGCGGGGTTGCAGCCACCCGCACCGATACGGAATACACGCTCGACGACGGCTGGCGAGCCTCGGGCGATGACCTGTCGCCCGGCGATGCGCTCGACCGACTCGCCCCCGACCACGACTACGCCGCGGTGCTCGGTGCTGTCGAGGCTCGCGTCCCGACGCTGGTCGTCGACGGAGAGGGGGACATCGAGGACCCACTCGTCGAGACGTCGGATGCGGACTCCCTCGACATCGAGGCGACGGTCGATGCCATCCACGAAACCGACCCCTACGAGACGCTCGAATCGCTCGTCGCCTCGGTCAAGCGGTCGCCGGAAGCCGAATACTCCGGTGGTATCGCCACGTTTACCGGCCGCGTTCGTCCGAAAGACGACGAGGACGACCCCCGAACGACGGCCCTCGAATTCGAGAAGTACGAGGGTGTCGCCGAGGAGCGAATGCGGACAATCGAGACGGAACTGGAGGACCGAGATGGGGTGCTGGACGTCCGCCTTCACCATCGGACGGGCCGCATCGAGGCTGGCGAGGACATCGTCTTCGTCGTCGTGTTGGCCGGCCACCGCGAGGAGGCGTTCCGAACGGTCGAGGACGGTATCAACCGCCTCAAAGACGAGGTTCCGCTGTTCAAAAAGGAGGTCACCGAGGAGGAAACCTTCTGGGTCCACCAGCGCGATTGACTCGGCGTGCGCGGGCCGGCCCTGTCCTTTACCGGATATTATTTCCGATAAAACTCCGTATCGGCGGCGTTTTCGTTCTGAAACCACCTAGATAATTCGGTAAATTAGAAGAGAGTAAGGAAGTCCCAAACTAGCTTATAAAATTTCTAAAGGAATATGAACTGCTTGTAAAACGTCGATTTCATTCGATTTTGCACCGAATCGAGACGAATCGACCCTAAGATTCCACCCTTTATATACTGGTCTGGGGGGTAAGCGGGAGTGAGGTGTCAGAGATGAGCGCAACGACGCAATCTACGGAGAGCAAGGAGACGCGACTCCGACGCTATCTCCGCCAGCGTGTCGAGGATGGAGAGGTATATATCAAGGGCAAGTTCATCGCCGACGATGTCGACCTCTCGCCGAAGGAGATCGGCGCGCTGATGGTCAAGCTCAAAGACTCCGCGACGGACCTCGAAATCGAGAAGTGGTCCTACACGTCCGCGACCACGTGGCGCGTCGCCCCCGAGTAACGGCCTGACACCGGCCGCCCGCAGGTCCCCGCCCTTCTTCGTTGGCCGGCGTCACGGGATTTATCCCCGACAACCCCCTCCGTTTCGATGATGAGCATTCGCGACCCGGAGACGGACCACGACGGCCCGTCCCCGGAAGCGCTCCTGCCGGCGTTTCGGACCGAGGACGTGGAAGTCAAGGAGGACGGTCGACTCGTCTACTACGGTCGGCCGACCGTCGAGTACCGTCGCATGGAACGTGAACTCTGGCCCCTGTTCCGCGAACACGGCTACGAGGTTCGCCTCGACGTCGTCAACGACGCCGAAAAGGACCCGATAACCGGCGTCGCCATCAACACCGAGCGACAGGCGCTGGTCGCCGAACCCCGTAACGTCGGTGTCGACGGCATCCCGTGGACGAACATCGCCATGCTCGCCGCGACGGTGCTGACGACGCTGTATGCGGGCACCATCTGGTATTACGAACCCGTCAACGGGCCGCTCGACCTGCTCGCCGGGTGGCCATTCGCCGTCGCCGTCCTTGGCGTCCTCGGCGTCCACGAACTCGGCCACTACGTCCTCTCACGATATCACGACGTACAGGCGAGTCTGCCGTACTTCATCCCGGTGCCGACCTTCATCGGTACCTTCGGCGCCGTCATCAAGATGGAGGGCCGCATCCCCGACCGGAAGGCGCTTTTCGATATCGGCATCGCCGGCCCGATTGCGGGGCTTATCGCGGCCGTCGGTGTCGCCATCGTCGGCCTGCATCTCGACCCCGTCGCGGTGCCGCCCGACGTGTTGAACAGCGAAAACGCCATCCAACTGGAAATCGGCTATCCGCTCCTCCTGCAGTTCCTCGCGTGGGCGACGGGCCAGCCGCTCGAGTACAGCGACCCGAGCCTCGTTACGAGCCCCGTCGTCTTCGGCGCCTGGATCGGCTTTTTCATCACGTTCCTCAACCTCCTGCCGGTCGGCCAACTCGACGGCGGCCACATCATCCGGGCGATGGCCGGCGACCGCTCCGAGACCATCGCTGCGCTCGTCCCGATGGTGCTTTTCGGCCTCGCGGGCTACCTCTATATCTTCGCCAACGTCGGGTTCAACGCTCCCGTTCTCTGGGCGTTCTGGGGCCTCATCGCGCTCGGGTTGGCTTACGTCGGCCCGGCAACGCCGGTCTTCGACGAACCGCTCGACAGAAAGCGGATGGCGCTCGGCATCCTGACGTTCCTCGTCGGGGTGCTTTGCTTCACGCCGGTCCCCTTCGAGATTACCGGCATCTAATGGGTGTAGCCCCGGTCGGGGAGGCCCTCGCCGTCCATCGTGATACCCGACTCGGTCACGGTCCCGATTTTCGTTATCTCGACGGGAGCGGCGGCTTTCGCGTCTTCGACGGCATCGGCCGGGAGCGTACAGACCAACTCGAAGTCCTCGCCGAAATGGGCGCCGAGCTCCCGTCGGTCCGCCGCATCGCGGGCCACCTCGTCGACGGCGGAATCGATAGGAACCGCCTCGGCGTCGATGGCGAACCCACAGTTGCTGGCCTCGGCTAACTGGTGGAGCGAGCGCGCGAGGCCGTCGCTGGAGTCCATCATCGCCGTCGCGTGAGCGCCGAGCACTCGTCCGGCGGCGACTCGTGGCTCGAACCGGAACAGGTCGTTCGCCCGTTCGGTTTCGTCCGCCCGGAACAGTCGGAGTGCGGCCCCGGTCCGGCCGAACGTTCCGGTCACACAGACCGAATCGCCGGGTTCGGTACCGGAGCGATAGACCGGCGAATCGGCGTTCCCGAGGGCCGTCGTCGCGACAGTGAACTCCTCGTGGCCGTCGAGGTCGCCACCGACGTATTCCGCGTCGACCGCCTCGCAGACGTCGGTACACCCGCGAAGGAAGTCGGAAACCTCCTCTTCCCGAAATTCGGGTGCGCCGTAGACGGCCAGCGCTGCGGTCGCGTCGGCGCCCATCGCCGCCACGTCCGACAGCGAGGCCCCGACCGCCCGCCAACCGGCCGTGTATCTGGTCGTTCCGTCCGGGAAGTCCGTCGTCTCGTGGAGCATATCCGTCGTGGCGACGATGTCGCCGACGACCGCACAATCGTCGCCCGCGGCGTCGACGTCCTCGCCGACGAGCGCGAGCGCCGCCCGTTCGTCCATGGTCGACCCGTCGCCCGCGGGCGGCATAGTGGCATCGGTGCGTTGAAACGGTGGCCAGTCGATACCCCGAACGATGCGTCTCGACGTCCGTGCGACCGTCGCTGGGTTCGCCGGCGCGCTGGTCGTGCTCGGGTTGCTGGCGTGGCTGGTCGGCATCGAGGAACTGCTCACCACGCTGGCCATGGCCGACCGCTCGGGTATCGCCGGCGTGCTCGGTGCCGCCGTCGTCTGGCTGGTCGCGTGGGCGCTCGCGCTCGCGACGGTGCTTTCGGCGCTGGATGCGCCGATTTCGGCACCACGGGCTGTCGCCATCTACGCTGGGGTGCTCTTCTCGAACAACGTCACCCCGTTCGGGCAGGCCGGCGGCGAACCGATAAGCGCGCTACTCATCTCCGAATCGGCAGATACCGCCTACGAGAACGCCCTCGCAGCCATCGCCAGCGCCGATTCGATTAACTTCGTCCCCTCGACGGGCCTCGCGCTCATCGGGGTCACGTACTACTCGGTCGCGGCCGCGGCCGGCGACGAACTCCGACTGGCCACCGCCGCTGTCGTCGTGCTGGCGGTCGGCATGCCAATCGCCGGGTTTCTGGGCTGGCGGAACCGCAAGCGAGTAGAGGCCGGCATCGCACGGACGCTGACGCC
Organism: Natronomonas halophila; assembly: GCF_013391085.1. Taxonomy (NCBI): domain Archaea; kingdom Methanobacteriati; phylum Methanobacteriota; class Halobacteria; order Halobacteriales; family Natronomonadaceae; genus Natronomonas; species Natronomonas halophila. The sequence continues at coordinate 2,551,299 of NZ_CP058334.1, forward strand.
CGCCGCCAGAGCCATCGGCAAACGAGTTCCGCGACTATCGGCACCGACGCGTCAGGCTATCGAGAACCGGGTGGACGGCTTCTTCCGGTCGCTGGAGGACGTGGCCGGCGACCGGCAATCGCTGGCGGTCGCTATCGGCCTCTCGACGCTCGGCTGGGTCGCTCAGGCCACTGCGCTCTGGTTCGCCCTTTCGGCAATCGGCGTTACCGCCCCGTACGTGGCCGTCCTCGTGGCCGTCCCCGTCGGTGCCATCGCCAGTATCACGCCGCTTCCGGGCGGCCTCGGCGGCGTCGAAGCCGCCCTCATCGGCCTGCTCGTCCCGCTTGCGGGTGTCAGCGCGGCAACCGCGGCCGCGGCAGTAGCCCTCCATCGCGGTGCCATCTACTGGCTGCCGACGCTCATCGGGGGCGGGGTCGCCGCCGCGCTGGCGGCCGACCGTTGATGAGTCACACGGGCAGGATGGACCAACAGCGTTAAAGCCAATCGACGGGAATCGGGACGTAATGACGACACTCTACGACGTGCCCGCCGAGGACCTCATCGAGGCGGTCGCCGAGAAGCTCGAAGACGAACTCGAAGCGCCCGAATGGGCCGAATTCACGAAGACCGGCGCCGGTCGCGAACTGCCCCCCGAACAGGAGGACTTCTGGGCGACCCGCGGCGCCAGCCTCCTCCGTAAGGTCGCCGAGGACGGGCCCGTCGGCGTCCAGCGCCTCCGCAGCGCCTACGGCGACTCCATCAACGGTACGAACCGCTACCGTGTCCGCCCCGAGCACAAAACCGAAGGGTCAGGCAACATCATCCGCACCATCCTCCAGCAACTCGAGGACGCGGGCTACGTCGAGCAGGCTCAGGACAAGGGCCGCGCAGTCACGGGCGAGGGTCGAACCCTCCTCGACGAGACCGCCGAAGAGCTCATCGAGGAGCTCGACCGGCCGGAACTCGAGCGGTACGCATAACCACTTTTTGCACCTCCTTCGCGCGCCTTCGGTGCGCTCAGTCAGCGTGGCGGCTTCGCCGCCACGTTATAAGGTCGCGGCGTAGCCGCGACCCAGGGCAAAAACTTGGGGAAAATATGCGCGCCTCCCTCCAGCCGCGGCCCTGCGGGCCGCGTTAGTCGGTCAGCGCTACGCTGGCTCCCTTCGGTCGCCAGCGGGAACCACCTCGGGGACCTTCTTTGAAGGCCCCACTCGGCGGATACTGTCTTGGATTCTTGTATCAGAACTCTCTGAGTATCTCTTGCATAGGCTACCGCAGCAGAAATGAGGTTGATGTCCGCGAGCGCCGTCAGGCGCGAGCGGTTCCGCCGCGCCGAACGAAGTGAGCGCGGGACCAAGGGCCGACCGTAGGGAGGCCCGCAGTGTCTTTTTCATCGAAGTTTTTGCCGGCGCGCTTCGCGCGCCGTGCAAAAAGTTCGGTCGAAACGATTTTTCGGGTTCACCAGTAACATAGGGGTATGAGTGGCGAACCATCCGACGAGGAACTCGACGAACTTCGAAAGAAGAAGATGGAACAGCTCAAAGAACAGCGCGGTGGGGGCGGCGAGGCCCAGCGAGAGGCTGCGGAAGCCCAACAACAGCAGGCCGAGGCCCAGAAGAAGGCGATGCTCCGCAAGTCGCTGACCGACGGGGCCCGCCAGCGTCTCAATTCGGTGAAGATGTCCAAACCGCAGTTCGGCGAGAAGGTCGAACAGCAGATCGTGGCACTGGCCCAGAGCGGCCGCCTACAGGGCAAAATCGACGAGGAGAAGATGAAAGAACTCCTGCAGGAGATGAAACCCGAGTCCACGAGTTTCGACATCAAACGCCGATAGATGGAGTGCGGACTGCTGTTCAGCGGGGGTAAGGACTCGTCGCTTGCGGCCCTCTTACTCGACGGCTTCTACGACGTGACGCTCGTGACAGCGCACTTCGGCGTCACCGAGGACTGGGAACACGCCCGCGAAGCCGCCGACGCGCTCGGGTTTTCCTTCGAGGAAATCGAGATGGACGGGGCCGTCGCCGACGAGGCCGCCGAGCAGATGCGCGATGACGGCTATCCGCGGCAGGGGATTCAACAGGTCCACGAGGCCGCGCTTGAGGCCGTCGCCGAGGAATACGAAGTCGTCGCCGACGGAACCCGTCGTGACGACCGGGTGCCGACCGTCTCCCGGGCGGTCGCACAGAGTCTGGAGGACCGCCACGGCGTCGATTACGTCGCGCCGCTTTCGGGCTTCGGTCGCGGGGCCGTCGACCGACTCGTCGATACGCATCTCGTCGTCGAGTCGGGACCCAGCGAGGAGGTTCCCAAGGGCGACTACGAGACGGAACTCCGCGAGCGGATTCGCCAGCGATGGGGCGCGGATGTCGTCGACGAGGTCTTCCCGGACCACGAACAGACACGGGTCGTCGGCCGGGCGTAAGTTCGGCGCACATCTTTTTGTCGTGTGGTGGCGTACCACGGAACATGAAGTTCGTCATCGTCGGCTACGGTCGCGTCGGGATGCGCACCGCGAAAATCCTGACCTCGGAGGGCCACGACGTGATTATCGTCGACAACGACCCGGAGAAAGCCGCAGCGGCGCGTGAGGCGGACCTCGAAACCGTCGAAGGTGATGGTGAGGACGAACGGGTACTCGAAGCGGCGGACGTCGCGGCGGCTGACGCCCTCGCTGCATTGTCGGGCGACCTGAACGTCAACTTCACCGCCTGCATGATTGCGAACGGCCACGACTGTCGGACGGTGCTTCGCATCGACGAGGACTACCGGCAGGAGATTTACGAGAAGTACGCGGCCGACGTCGACGAGGTCATCTACCCCGAGCGGATGGGCGCCGCCGGGGCCAAGACGGCGCTGCTCGGCGGGAACCTGAACGTCCTGGCGGACCTCACCGAGCAGTTGACGGCGACGACGTTCGACATTCCGGACGATTCGCCGGTTATCGGCCGGCGGGTGGTCGAAGTCGATTTACCGGGGAACGCCCGACTGTACGCTCACGGCCGCCGAAAAGAGCCGATGACGATTCCGATGCCCCGGACGGAGGTCAAACCCGGCGACCGGGTTGCGCTCATCGCCGAGCAGTCGGCGCTGAACGACGTCGAGTCGATGCTGAAGGGCTGGTAGGGACTCCGCAGTTCAAGAACACGGGCGCGCGATGGGGAGGATGGGGAACTTGAGGCCGTCGATGCGCGCCCATACGTTGGCATGGGGCGATATTACATAAATCCGCGTCAGACGGACGTGTGACCGATGGCGCGCGTCACCGGGAACGCACGGACATCGAAAGGTAACGGAAACCGATTTCTCGCCGTCACGGTCGCAACGCCACGTAGTTACTGAAAAGTGACATGTAGGCGGGCCGCTTTGTTCGTCCATGGCGACAGTCGCGGCGACCGAACGCCGGTTCGCGATGTCGGTCGGCGAGGTGACCGGCGCTATCGGCGACTCGATAACCGTGTTGCCGCTGGTCGTCGCGCTCGGTCTGTTGACGCCCGCGCCGCTGCCACACCTACTCGTGGGCTTCGCCGTTTTTCAGGCAGTCTGGGGCGTTTATTACGGGCTTCCGCTCTCGGTCGAACCAATGAAGGCCCTCGCCGGATTGGCTATCGCCGGCGCTATCAGTTACGGCGACCTCGTGGCGGCAGGGTTGCTCGCGGGGGCATTGTTGCTCGTCGCCGGCCGAACCGGGTTGCTCTCGTCAGTTGCAGTCCACGTCGGCGAACCGGTCGTTCGTGGCGTCCAGTTCGCCGTCGCGTGTCTGCTAGCCGTTTCGGCGTTCGACCTCGTCGTGGCTACGCCGACCGTTGCGGTCGCTGGCTTGGCGGTCGCAGCGGTTGTGGCGCTCGTTTCCCGACGGGCGGTCGCTCTCGCCGTGTTGGCCGTCGGCATCCTGTGGGCAGGGGCGACGGCCGGCGTTCCGATGCCGTCGGTGCCCGACCCCGCGTTGTTCCCGGGCGGGCCGCCGACGCTCTCGGTCGGGGTGATGGAGGGACTCGCTGCCCAGTTGGCGATGACGGTCGGCAACGCCGCCGTCGCCACGTCCCTGCTGCTCTCGGACCTCTACGATGTCGACGTCTCGCCGGACGAACTCGCGGAAAGCATGGGCGTGATGAACCTCGTCGCCGTCCCGCTCGGCGGCGTGCCGATGTGTCACGGCTCCGGCGGTCTCGCTGGCAAGCACGCCTTCGGCGCCCGGACGGCGACGGCGAACCTCGTCGCCGGCGTCCTCTATGCCGGCCTCGCGCTGTTCGCCGGCCTGCTGGTCGCGTTCCCGATGGCGCTTCTCGGGGTCTTGCTCTGTGTGGTCGCGGCGTCGCTCACCCGGGTCGCCTTCGGCGAGACCGACCGCCCGTGGCTGGTCGCGGCCATCGGCGGCCTCGCCGTTCTCACGAACGTCGGCGTGGCGTTTCTCGCGGGCATCGTCTGGTGGCGGTTCCGGGGGTAGCGGGCCCTCCCCGACGACCGGACTTATGTGTCTCACGACCGGATATCCGACCGGATGACGTGGCGTGACCTCTTCGAGCGCGGGGCGGAGTACGACGTGACGTTCGAATCGGTTGGAGCGGCCCTCCGGGAGCACAGGGATGACCGATAGCGGCCACGACCCCGACCACGCGCGCATCGTCGCGGACGCGGGCGTGCTGGCGGCCGACCTCCTCGTCGGCGGCGCCGCACGGGAGGCGCTCGATCACCTCCGGCGGCATTCGTGGCTCGAACTGGTCGTGACTGGCCCGCTTCTCGACGACGCCGAAGCCGTCATCACCGACCTTGCGAACGATGAACTGGCCGCCGACTGGCGAGCGAAAATCGAAGCCGAAGCGGTCGTCGTCGACCAACCCGAGGGCGACCACCCGTCGCTGGCGGCCGCCTACCGGGGCGATGCTGCCCACATCATCAGCCAGGACGGCAGTCTCCAGAGCGTCGAGGCCGGCGCGAACCTGAAGGCCGTCATGGATGTCAGCATCCGGTCGCCCGACGCGTTCGCTCGCGTGTTCGACCCCGAAGGCGTCTACGAACTCCTCTTCGACGACGCGTATCCGGGGCCGGACCGCGACCCCCGCGAGTAATCAGTCGGGCGTGTTGAGCCCCTTCGCGGACTTCCGGGTCAGCCGATTCGGGAGAACGTTCGATACCTTCGTGAGGAGTTTGAACTTCCAGCCAGTGACCACGACCGTTTTTCCGGCTTGCAGGCCGTCGTAGCCCGCTTCGGCGACCATCTCGACGTCCTGCATCTGCCCGCTGCCGAGCGGCGTGTCCTCGTTTTCGGCCCGTTCCTGAAACTCCGTCTCGACGGGGCCGGGACACAGCACCGTCACCGAGACGCCTTCCGGTTCGAGTTCACCCGCCAGTCCCTCCGAGAAGGACTTCATGTACGCCTTCGAGGCGTAGTAGATGGTCATGAACGGCCCCGGGAACCACGCCGCCGTCGAGGAGACGTTGAGAACGCCGCCCTCGCCGCGGTCGGCCATGTCGCCGCCGTAGAGGTGGGTCAACTGCGTCGGCGTCACCATGTTCAACTGCATCTGGTCGAGTTCACGGTCGAGGTCGTTTTCGACGAAGGCGCCCTGTGTGCCGATGCCGACGTTGTTCACGAGGATATCGACCTGAATATCTCGGTCCTGGGTTTCCTCGTACAACTCGTAGGGGGCCTGCCGGTCCGCGAGGTCCAACGGGACGTACTCGGCCGTGATTCCGTGGTCGGCTTCGAGGTCCTCGGCTAGCGAGGCGAGACGGTCCTCGCGGCGGGCGACCAACACGAGGTCGTGGCCGTTGGCCGCGAACTGTTCGGCGAGTGCTTTTCCGATACCCGCCGACGCACCTGTTATCAACGTCGTGCCGTCGACTGTCATGTCGGTCACAGCGGGGCGACTCCCCAAAGGCGTAGGGGCGGCATGCTTGGGGTGCTTAAGAAAAAACGGCCGACAGACCTCGGACTTTTGACGTTACGCGGACCGCCCTTCGAACCACTCGGCGAACTTCGCCAGCGCGCGCCCGCGGTGTGAAATCGCGTTCTTCTGCTCGGCATCCATCTCGGCGAACGTGGTGCCGTCGTGTTCGAAGATGGGGTCGTAGCCGAACCCGCCCTCGCCGCGCGGTTCGACGATGGTGCCCGGCACCGCGCCCGCGAACAGTTTCACGGGGACGTCCCGTTCGTGGACCGTCTCGTCGGTCGTCGCAGTTGCCCGGTCGTCGGCCGCTAAATCCTGTCCGCGGCGGTCGTCCGTATCGACGGGTTCCGGTGACGCCTCGAAGGCCTCGCCGTCGCAGTAGGCGATGACACACCGGAACTGCGCGCTGGTGGCTTCTTCGCGCCGTGCCAGTCGTCCAACGCGCTCGATGCCGAGCGTGTCCTCGACGTACGACGAGTAGGGTCCGGGGAAGCCGTCGAAACCGTCCAGATAGAGGCCGGCGTCGTCGACGATGACCGGTTCGCCGACGTGTTCGTAGGCCCGCCGTGCGCCGTCGGCTGCGACGGCCTCCAGCGAATCGGCCTGAATCTCCGTGTAATCGTAGTCTACCGAGGCCACGTCGTCGCCGAGGTACTCCTCGGCCTCGCGGACCTTCCCCTCGTTCGTCGTCACGTAGTGAAGCATAGCCGTCGCTATCCGCCGGTCGGAAAAAGCCCCACCGATACGCGCTGTCCTCCCAATCACCCGCTGCTCTGTCCCCCGTTATACCCATGATACTTAAGCGGGTGTGAAACGTACACACACCTTAATGAGCGACGGGGACGACGAGATTCGGGACGTGTTGCTCGACTACTCGGACCATCAGGCCGTCCGGAACGTCTTCGGAGCCCACACTGGGCAGGGGTCGGCGTCGCTCCGGGACTACGTCGAGACGATGCGGGCGACCGATGGGGCGGTCGCGCTCGTCGCCAACGACGGCGCCGCCGAAATATACGCACGCTGGGACGGTAGCGGCGGCCGCTACGAACACCTGACCATCTGGCCGCCGTGGACCATCGGCGGCTACGACCACAAGGACGGTTCGGGCCTCGCCGATTTCCTCGACGACAAGGAGAAAGTCCGCCCGACGCCGCACGATTACACGCCGTTTGCCGACGAGGACGCACTGCAGAGCCTGTCACACCGAGTTTGGCCCTGAGACGCTCGTCCGTTATACGTCGACGTGAGCGAACGCCGCTGATTCGGAAACCGAACAGCAGTCTATATTTATAAGAAACATTCGATTACCCGCTGTAGCTTACGCATACGGTCACGTGCACGGTCATGCGTTTATATTGGAGATGAGTGGCGTCTCTCAAAATATGGCGCGTGTTACCAATCACTGGTGGGAACATCTCGAACAGTGGCGAGCGACCGCGTTTCTGGTCGGTGGCCTGATATTCGTGGTGGATACGGCACTCTTGGTCGTTCATATGTATTCGGGGACGGAACCCGCAGCGTTTGGACAGGCCCTCGTCGGCACGAGTTGGACTGCTGCCTTCATCGGCTTGGTCGGCTTCTATCCCAGCCTCACCGACCGGAGTCGCCGGCTGGCCAAAGCCGGACTCGTCTTCGCTGCTATCGGTGGCATAACGATGGCTGCGATGGCCGTCACGATGTTCGGCTATGCGACGGACATCCTGAGCGGTACTCCCTCCAACGTCGCCCTGTACTTCCTCCCGGGAGTGTTCGTCGGCGTCGTCTTGGGATTCGGGTTGTTCGGCGTCGTTAGCCTTCGAACTGATCTCTATTCACGGAACCTCGGCCTGCTCTTCTTGCTGCTGCCGCTAACGTTTCTATTCAACCTTGGCAGCGGAATCGCGGGGTTCAATCCCCTAGCCAAAGTCCTCGGCGTCGTCGTGGTGTTGTCCCTGACGATGCTCGCCATCGGCTACCTCCTCCGGACGGGGAGTGCCTTCGCTAGCCGCGGGGATGTGGAAGCATCGACCGACATGAGTGCGGGATAACGACGGTCGGACCCCTCTCTAACTCTTCAGACGTTCCCGTCGTTTCGACCCCGTCACGGGGTATCGGTCAAAAAAGCGGGTTTGCGAGTGGGGAGTTAGTTACCGACTTCGAGCGCGCGCTCGACGACGTCCTCGCTGTAGAGGTCCGCGAGGTCGTCGTGCTGGTCGGGACGGTTGTGGTAGACGTCCTTGAACAGCTTGATGGGCGTCATGAGGGCCTGATAGGTCGCCTCGTCCCACATGCGGTCCTGTGCGACGTCGACCTGCACGCCGTCGATTTCGACGGTTGCGGACTGGGTCATCGCGATGGCGCCCTTGCCCGCTTCCTTGGCCGCTTCGAACTCCTCCATGGAGTCGACGATGTCGTCCATGCTCGGGACGTAATCGAGGAGGTCGAGCAGTTCCTCGACGAGTTCGTCCTCGGTTTCGAAGAAGTACTCGTCGCCGGCGACTTCGAGTTCGTAGCCGCCGTCCTCTTCCTCGAGGTCGACGGTCTCGCCGGTGTAGACCTGCACGCCGTCCTGGTCTTCGAGTTCGGCCGTGCGGCCGCCAGCGTCGAGGACCCAGTAGCCGGCCGCCGGCGGGAGCGGGCTCTTGTTGGCTTCGACGACCTGGCCGGGCGTCAGCGACCAGATGCCGAGCATACCCATCGCGTTGTTGGCGGTGATGCGGTCGTGGTAGCCCTCGACGTCACGGATGTCGTCGTAGGGGCCGTCGACGGAGATGAGACCCGCCGCGCTCGCGGCGCGGGAGGTGTTGTGGCGGAGTTCCTTCCACTCGGGGAGGCCACCGGTCGGCGTGATGGCGCGCATGTCCTTCGTGTAGTCGACTTCGCCGTCGACGAGCAGGAAGAGGCGCTGGAGGTTGTTCGAGGCCTTGCCCATCTCGTCGCGGAGCTTCTCCATGGCGAGTTCGGCCGAGCCGGACTCAATGATGACGGACATGTTGAGGCTGCCTTCTTCGAGGCCGTGCTCGTTTTCGACGATGGTGATGAACTCGTCGGCTTTCTTCCAGTCGTCGATGTCGCCGACTTCGGGGATGACGAACCCGTCGATGTTCTCGACGGCGCCGTTCGCGGGGTCGGCGATTTCGAGCATGTGCTGGAAGCCCTTGTAGCGCGTCTCGGGGCTGTCGCGGTGCCAGACGACGCGGGGGTGGATTTCGCCGGGGAACTCGTCGCCGTCCTCGGCGACGACTTCGGCGATGTTCTCGGCGCCCTCGTCACGCATGTTCGGCGCGGTGGCGTCCTCGTTGTCCGGGACCCAGACGTCCGGGGCCTGCATGCCGCGGAGGCCGATGGCGCTACGGAGCTTCTTGGCGGAGTCGTCGACACCTTTCTCTGCGGTCGGTGTCGTGAAGAACGTCCGCACGAACTTCCGGCCGTGCGTTCGCTTGTCGAGTTCAGTCATGAATCATCCGTACCGACAACTCCGCCGTTATTAAAGGTGGCCAAAACGGTCTCTATTGGCGGTAGAAGGGTTGAATACAGTAGTTACTGTTCGCGTAAAAAGAAATAAACCGGCGGTTCGGAATGCCGATCAGTCGTCGTCGTTCGACGTCAGCGGGTCGGACTCTTCCTCGGTGAAGCCGGCGGACTTCTCCATCCGCTCCTTGGCTTCGGGGTCGAACTGCGCTTCGATGTCCTGGAAGCGCGAGACGAACGAGAGCTCGTGGTGGCTCTCGGTTTCGTGGCCGAGGTAGCGGTCCTCGAGGTCCCACTGGGCTTCCTCGTCGTTCTCCGCGATGTTGCTCATGTCCTCGTAGACGGCGTGTGCACCGGAGTGCAGGGCGTACAGCGTGATGAAGATGTACTGGTAGCCCAGGTCGCCGAGTTCCTGGAACGTGAGCGGGTCCTCTTCCTCGGACCACGCGAAGGAACTGGAGTAGTTGAAGGCGAGGTCCAGGTCCGGGTGGGTCTCGTGGATGGTTTCGGCGTAGTTGACGGCGTCCTCGCGGGACGGGTCCGGCATCTCGGGCCAGACGAGGTCGACGCCGGCGTCGGCGTAGATGCGACCTCGCTCGAGGTGCTCGTCCCAGTCGCCGTTGGCGGAGCCGTAGGCGTCCGTCCGGGCGATGATGATGGTGTCCTCGGACTGCTTGGCGTCGACGGCGGCGGAGAAACGCGCTTCGGCGTCCTCACGCGAGACGATCTTCTTGCCGGCGATGTGGCCACAGCGCTTCGGGGTCGTCTGGTCCTCGATGTGGACCGCAGCGACGCCAGCCTTCTCGTATTCGCGGACGGCGCGGCGGACGTTGTGGATGCCACCGTAGCCGGTGTCGGCGTCGGCGACGACCGGGAGGTTCGTCGCTTCGACGATGCGCTTTGCGTTCTCGACCATCTCGGTCATCGTGACCATCTCGAGGTCCGGGAAGCCGAACTGGCCCAGGACCGTCGAGTAGCCCGACATGTACGCGGCGTCCAGACCGGCCATCTCGGCCAGTCGGGCGTCAAGCGCGTGGTAGAGACCGGGCGCGAAGGTGAAGTCCTGCTTCTCGAACTTCTCGCGAAGCTCGCGAGCGGCGGGGTTGTCAACGTCTCGAGTAATCGATTCCGTGTTCTGGACGCGGCTTGCGACCTCGTCCACTCCGTCGTTGTCGTGTGCCATGGTTATGTAGGTAGTTACCGTCCTCGAACGATAGCACGTTCGAGACACCGGATTTCGTTCCTGAGTGCACACAGCCCGGTCGCATCAACGCCAGCGTCGTCATATCGAGTACGGCGACACCGAGGCTGCGGGTCACTCATCGTAGGCACCTGAATAGAGCGAGGACTGGTACAAAACCCTTATGAATTATAATGTTAATACTCGTTAGACTGTTTTGACTCCTTAAGGGATTGGGAATATCTAGCAGGAATGTGTGGCGGTGTCGTGGGGGGACATTCTCCCCGCGTGCGCGTAAGAAGACCCGAAGAAGACCGGGGCAACACGTATGGGAACCCCTACCGGAGTGGGTGCCATGCGATATGCGACCGTCGTCATCGACCCCTCGGGCGGCGACTTCCAGCCGACCGACCGGGCGCTCGCCGACGAACCGACGGTCTCCCGAGAATCGGTCCAGCAGGTCAACCTGTTGCGCGACGGGACCGCCGTCTCGCTGTACGCCGTCCGCGGCGACCTCGGCCGTGCCAGAACTATCCTCGCCGAACAGGAGGCCGTCATCGACTACGACGTCTCCGGCGACCGGGAGGGGCTGGCCTACGTCCACTTCCGCCCGACGGGGACCGTCGAGCGGTTGCTCGCGCTCGTTCAGGACAACGAAATCGTCCTCCAGACGCCCATCGACTGCGTCGACGGCGGCGGCTTCCGCGTGACGCTGGTCGGCGACGACGAAACCATCGGCAACGTCGTCGATGCGATTCCGGACCCCCTGTCGGTCTCGCTGGAAGGCATCGGCGAGTACCATCCGGACTCCGAGCAACTCTTCTCCGTGCTTACCGCTCGCCAGCAGGAAATCCTCGATGCCGCCGTCGAGATGGGCTACTACGAGGTCCCGCGGGAGGCGACACACGACGACATCGCCGCCGAAGTCGGCGTCTCCGCCGGTACGGTCGGCGAACACCTCCGGAAGGTGGAGGGCAAAATCCTCTCGTCGCTCGTCGGGTAGGCAACTCGAAAAATCGACTTTCGTGCTCGCTTACAGGAAGCCGAACACGAGCACGGTGAGGAGTACGAGCGCGATACTGTATTTGAGGCCGCTGAAGACGCTGTTGGCGGTCAGTTTTCCGGAGATGACGCCGGTACCGACCGCCTGAATGAGCGCCGAGTGGAAGAACAGCGCTCGATAGATGCCGACGCTATCGCCGCTGATGGTAATCAGCCCCGCCTCGGCGAGTTGGTCTGTGTCGCCGACCTGTTCGACGATGGTGCCGAGGAAGGAGTAATCGAGGATGACGATAACCGCCACGTACACGAGGAATCCGAGGATGACGACGGTCGTGTAGGCCTGCAGTTCCTGGTTGCGGTTACGTTCGAGTCGGTATCGCTGGCGGGTGTCCTCCGCGGTAATCGAGAGGATCTTGTGCAGGTCGCCGGTCGACCGCGTCCCTTCGGCGAGAATCTTGCAGGTCCGGGTCAACTGCGGCACCTGCAGGCGCCCGGCCAGCGACAGCAACGCCTGCCTGACGTCGGCGTTCCACTCGATATCGTTGCGGACCTTGAGGAGTTCCCCGGCCAGCGTCCCCGTGAGGTTTCGCGAGACGAGGTCGAGGCCCTCGCTGAGGGACAGCCCCATCTGGTTGGCGCTGGCGAGGATATCGAGCGTGTCGGGAAGCCGCTTTGCGACGTGGCGCTTGCGGTATTCGGTGAGTTCGTGGAATACCGCAAGCGGGAGCGCGATGATAACGAAGGGAACGACCGCGAGTGCGACGCCGACCTCGTAGGACCGCTCCAGGAAGTCAGTCGGCGCAACGGCCATGTTCGTGGCGAAATAGGCACCCACCGCAGCGGCGACGGGCACCGTAAATAGCAGTGTGTAAAGCGGCTGTCGGCGGAACACCCCGACCGGGTCCGTAAGCAGCGACCGCAATCGCTCCCGAAGGCGGATTCGCCGGAAGGCCTGAAAGCCGGGGTACTTCCGGACGGAGGATTCCGGCCAGGCCGTGTGCTGGCCGCGGTCCGGGTGAATCTCGTGTGCCGGTTGCTTGAACGGCTCGGAGAGCGTCGAGATGAGGACGACGAACCCGATCATCGCCAGCGGCAGGATGACGTAGACGATGAGGAAGAGCATCGACAGCGTCTCCTGCCCGAGGAAGCTCATCATCAGCAGCGTCACGACGAAGAAGAGCGGTGCCGCGACGAACCCGACGATGAACACCTCGCTCAGGAGTTCGAGCGTCTGGAGGAACTTGTCCTGTTCCCTGACCGCCCGGTCGCGATGTTTGTTGGCTTCCTCCCGAAGGAACTCGGTGACGTCGCCCCCCGAGTCGAGCATGGTCAGCATATCGTCGAGGAACTGCTCCATGCTGTCCGACGGCGTGCGGTTTCGGGCGTTCCGCAGCGCGGTAAACAGGTCCGAACCGAACATGTCGACGTCCTTGACGACCGTCTCGAACTCGTGGGCGACCTCGCCGTAGGTCCCCTCGGTTTCGGCCGTCCGCCGGAGCACCGTCACGAAGTCCATCCCGCCGAAGGAGAGGGCGTACATGTAGACGATCGTGTGCGGCAGGGTCACGTTGATGTTCCGCCGCCGCACGTCGACGATGTAACTCGGGTAGTAATATCGGGTAAACCAGGTAATCGCGCCGAAAACGCCCGCGAGGGCGGCGACCAGAACGCCGGTCCCGATGACCTCCTTGTTGGCCGAAACGAAGAGCACGACGTCGCCGAACGGCCCGTTGACCGATGGCGCCCACGGTGCCGACAGTCCCGTGAAGACGCCGGACTGTGCGAAAAGCCACGAGACGAGCAGGCCGATGAGGCCGCCGAGGACGGCGGAAGCAAGCGACAACCACAGCGTGCGCGTGAGATAGACGTCGAAGGTCTTGCCCAGATGCGCCTGATTGAGGTGCCGCTGGAGTTCCGTGTGTTTCTCCTCGCGGGATTTGAAGTAGGTCCGCACGTAGCCGAACTCCTCGCGCAGGAGGTCCTCACGGATACCCGAGATGCGTTCGCTGTCCGGGACGTACTGTTCGGCCTCGTACTCCGGGACCGGAATGCGGTCGTCCGTCTCCGGGTCGGCCTCGAAGTCGATGGGCGTCGAATCCGGGGTCTGTGGCTCGTCGCTCATTACTTCGTGAGGTCGGCCGGGTCGAGTTGGTCACCGTCGATGCGGTCCATCACCGTCTCCCGGTCGGTCATAAACCGGTGGATGACGCGGGCGACGTCCTCGTACCAGGTGATGTCGTTGTCGACCATGTACTGGAGGACCTTCCGGCGGTCCTCGTACTCCTGATTGATTTCGGCGGTCGACCACCCGCGGTCGGCCGCGATGTCGTCGAAGACCGACGAATCGAACTTGGTGTTGAACGCGTCCCGGTCGGCGTCCCAGTCGAAGACGCGATTGATGTGGACGTCGTCGCCCTCGCCGGCCGAGACCAGTTCCGTAATCTGGTCGTTTCGGCGGACCCGCTCGCCTTCGACCATCACCTGTCGCTGGATGGAGATGATATCCAGTTCCTTCAGCATTTGTAGCGGGACGGACAGTGGCTCGTTTTCGAGCCGGTTGATGACGCCGTTTACCGACTCGGCGTGGACCGTCGTGTAGGCGCTGTGGCCGGTTGCCATCGCCTGGAAGAACGTCAGCGCGACGTCCGATTCGGTCCGAATCTCGCCGACGAGGATATACTCCGGCCGCTGTCGGAGCGCTGTCTGCAGTTGCTGGTACATCGTCACCTGCCCTCGACCGGACCCGGTAACAGAGTCCCGGGTCAGGCTCTGAACCCAGTTTTCGTGGGGCAGCGATATCTCCGGCGTGTCCTCGATGGTGACGATTTTGGATTTCTTGGGGATGAAAAACGACACCGCGTTGAGGCTGGTCGTCTTCCCCGACCCCGTCCCGCCGGCGAACAGCAGCGAGCGGTTGTTCTCGATGGCCAGCCAGAGGTAGGCCATCTGCTCGACGGAGAACGTGTCCCAGTTGATGAGGTCGATGGGCGTGTCCGGGACCGACGTGAACTGCCGAATCGTGAAGTTCGGTCCCCGCGTCGAGATGTCGCCGCCGAAACTCAACTGGACGCGCGAGCCGTTCGGCAGCGACGCGTCCACGAGCGGGTTCGACACCGAGATGTGCTTGCCGGACCGCTGTGCGAGCCGGGTCACGAAGGAGATGAGGTCCTCCTTGCCGAAGGTGACGTTCGTGTCCAGGTCGCGGTAGCTGTCGTGGTAGACGAACACCGGGAGGTCCACCCCGTCACAGGAGATGTCCTCGACGGCATCGTCGCGGATTATCGGGTCGACCCGGTCGTAATTGAGGAAATCACGACGCAGGTAGTACAGTATCTTGTACAGCGACGTCTCCGGAAGCGCCGCGGTGTGTTTCTCGACGAGGTCGCTGGCCTCCTGGGAGAACCGCTCTGCTTTCGGCATCTCGCCGTTCGTCTCCTGATACATCAGGCTGTTCCGAAGGACCTTGGTCAACTCCTCGAGGACGTACTCCTCGAAGTCGCTGAGCCACGGTTCAGTGACGTGATACCGCAGTTCGTTTTCGGTGGTATCACGGAGAATCGAGACGTACGCGTACGGTTCGTTCGTCCACTTGCGCTCTATTTCCTCGTGCTCGATGAGATAGCTGAAATCGAAAAAGCGCGACTGCAGGTGTGCCAGCGGCGGCCGGGTATCGAACACCAGGTTCTCCGCCTCCGCGAACGACGTCGTGACGTCGTCGAGCACCGCCGTCACGGTGGGATGGTCGCGGAGCTGCTCTTCGATATCGGGCTCGAACAGTTCCGACTCGTCGTATTCCCGGTCGGTTCCGTCCCCGATGAGCCCGTTGGTCCACTCGAAAAGCGTCCGCTGAATGGACGAGATGGTCTCCTCGAACGTATTTACGGCCCCGTTGCCAGCGACGGCATCGGTTTCGAGGTCACGGTCCGTCGACTCCTCATCTACATCCCCGGATGTAACCCCGGGCTTGTCCTTGCTAACCCCACCCATAAGGGGTCGGTTACTTTTGAACTCACCTAAGTATTTGGGAGGATTATCAGGCTCGCTAGATTGTCCCAAACACTTTAATTGATTCAATAATCAACTATTCAACTATGGGATTTCGGGGGGCCAACCGGGGGCAATCAGAGGTAATCGGGGCGATACTGATTTTCGCCATCATCGTGACGCTAATCGGCATCAATCAGGCGTTCGTCGTTCCGGACGCCAACGCCGACGTCGAGTTCCAGCACAATAACGACGTCCAGCGCGATATGGTCGATTTGCGGAGCGGGACGACCGAAGCCGCGGCGTCGAACGAACCGCGGTCCCGGAGTATCGCGCTCGGGACCGACTACCCGACGCGGTTCGTGGCGGTGAATCCGCCGGCGCCAACCGGGAGCTTTCGGACGACATCCGGTGGCAACATCTCGGCGAGCGGGCTTGACCTCTCGGATATCTGTGGAACGGGCAGTGACGACCCCAGTACGAAGTTCCTCAGATACGAACCGAACTACAACGAATACCAGGACGCCAATCCGATTACCGTCGAGAACACGGTTACCTACCGGGAGACGGGCGGCAATCCCCTTTTCAACACCGGACAGTTCTTCGCTCAGGACTCACAGATTAACATCATCCGATACACCGGTGATTTCGAGGAGACGTCGGCGCGCACGGCCAGCGTCGACCTCATCCCCTCGGCGACCGGCGTCGACGAGGTCAACACGTCCGACGAGAACCTCACGGTGACCCTCCCGAGCAATCTGGAGAGCGACGATTGGGACCGTATCGTCGACACCTCCGGGGTGAATATAAGCGATAACGGCTCCGATGCGGTCGATTTCACGTTCCACAACGACCGGATTTACACTGTCAGATGTACCACGGTCGGCATTAACGAGGACCCGGACGTGAGTCCGGCCGACCTGACAGACGATGGGGGAGACACCGCACAGGGGATTAATCCGAACACGGAGGGTGAGATTGTTTTAGTATCGACTGAGAACGTCTCTGGAAGTGGTCAAGAGGAGGTCTCTATCGACCTTGAGGACAAGACGAACTCAGGCGGAACGGTCAATATCACCGGTGCCCGTTTGAATTTCTACTCTTCAACGAGTACGGGTCACTCCCCTAGTGACGCTGGATTCCTCACTCTCGGTGGTCAGACCTATACGCCCGGTGGTGAGTTCAAACCACTCGGTACAGAAATCGAAATCGATGGAACCGAGACAGTTGAACTGAAGTTCGACGAGACGGTCGAAGGTGACGACTTCTATGTTCTGTCTCTCGAATTCTCGAATGGTGATGTTAATACATACTTCATTTCACATCGGAACTCCAATTCCGGGAATGGAAGTAACTAATCGATAATCGTGAAGTCAACTAAACGATAGCCTATCTCTCCCACTGGATTCCTGTTCTGTATCTCCTCGTTTGTCGATGTAGCTCGTTGAGTTTCTGGAATCACTGACAGCGATATAGGTGCGGGAGCGAGTAACTATAGATGAAACGCCGAAATGAAAAAGCCTAGGCCGGGATTTGAACCCGGGCTCTCGTCCTTACCAAGGACGCGCTTTACCGCTAAGCTACCCAGGCGCGGTGGGGCTGTTGCCCTGCTACCGTCCATCCGTTCGTACAGTACTGCCGTATAAATATGTGGTGAAAACCCGCGGGAGTGCGGTGCAGTAACGTACTGATTATCGGGACTGGTCGGCCGTCGCCGAGCGGTCGGCGGTCGCTTCGCTGACGGTGATGCCGCGGAGTTCCTCGCGGGCGCCCGCAAGCGCCACTTCGGCGTCCGGCAGCGGGGTGGTGTCGAGTTCCTCGGCGAGGCGGTCGGCGTAGGCGATGGCTTCGGCGGGCGGGTCGGGATAGACGAGCGTGGCGCCGGCTTCGACGGCGAGTCGAAGGATGTCGCCTTCGAGCGTGCCTTCGAGGTCCGCGGGGTCGAAGTTCGGGACCTGCCGTCGGGTCTGATTGCGGGCGAAGCGCCGGACCGTTTGAATCGCGGTATCAGAGGCCTCGGTCCGGGCGAGGTGGTAGAATCCGCGGGAGACGAGGACTTCGGAGACGAGCAGTTCGATGTAGCCGTCGGTTCGGTCCTCGG
The DNA here is from genome assembly GCF_013391085.1 of Natronomonas halophila. Classification (NCBI taxonomy): domain Archaea; kingdom Methanobacteriati; phylum Methanobacteriota; class Halobacteria; order Halobacteriales; family Natronomonadaceae; genus Natronomonas; species Natronomonas halophila. The sequence continues at coordinate 2,568,883 of NZ_CP058334.1, forward strand.
CCGCCCAGATGGCGTTGTCGTGGACGAGCGCGCGGGCGAGGCGGAGGCCCTCGTAGCTGAGTTGGACGCCGACGCCGCGAGTCGCGGCGGCTTCGACGAACTCGTCGCCGCCCAGCGTGCGGGCGGTAAGTACGGTCAACGCACCGGGCGTCATCGAGGCGTCCTGCAGGAGCGAGTCGATGCGCTCGCCCAGCGGGGTTCGCTCGATGTCGCTGGTGAGCTCGAGGGCGGTCGCCCGGACGTTGCTGGCCTCGTCCATACCGATATCTAGGCGTACCGGAGTATATGACTTTGGAAACCCAGGCTTATCCGTCGGTGGGTTCGACTTCGAGTTCGTCTTTGAGCATCGTAAACAGGTTGTCGATTTCGGCGTCGATGCGGCGCTGGAAGAACTTCTCGACGCCGGGGACCTTCCCGTTGACGACAAAGCGGTTCGTGACGCGACAGCCGGTATCGGTCGATT